>JAQZBN010000046.1 GCA_029238935.1 Herbinix sp. | reverse complement strand
AGGTTCCTATGCCAACGCTTTCAATACCGGAGGAGGATACAATGGAGGAGGAAACGGGGGTCACGGAGGAAATGGCGGTGGCGGTGCTTCTGATATCCAGTTAGAAGATCTTGTTGGTAGTAAAACCTTCACCATTGGAGGAGGATTATTAGACAATGGGACAAATACCTATGGTCCTTATCGTAGTATTGTAAAAGGAGTCTATCGTATCGAGGTATATGGTGACAATTTAAGTAACTGCACCGTTGATTCGATTACTTCCGATGATATGGCAACTTATGAAATTCAAGAGTTATCCCAATCAAAGAATTATATGGTCTTCCAAGTTGTCATTCCAAACGACATTGTTTCGAATGGGAGTTATTCCGGAATTGAGTTTCGAATCTTTCATGGAAATGTGACTGGATATCAGCTGGATAAGATGGTAGTCACACGGGTCGATCAACTTTTTCTTGTCGCAGGTGGAGGGGGAGGTGCTGATGATACAGATAATGCACCATCTGGATTATCCAATGATGGTTCCGGCGGAGCCGGTGGCTTAATCGGCAGCAATGCCTTTATTGGTGGAAGAATTGTTTCCGGAACTGCAACCGGCCCAATGACTTCATCAAATACTCTAGGCGGTGGATCAGGCTATGGAGGAACGCAAACGGGTGGTTTTCGTATGGGAATAGGGGAATCCGTAACCTATCCTACGGATACCGGCGGCGCAGGTGGCGGTTATTGGGGTGGATTAGTAACCAATCATAACAATGGTGGGGGTGGTGGTGGATCATCATACATTGGAGGAGTGATTAACTCTGTCACTAGATCTGGTGAACGTTACGGAAATGGAAAAATAGTGATTCATTGGAGTGATTCAAACAATGGACCATCGCAGCTGATTAGTGAAGGGATTGTTTTTTTAAATGAACCTTATAATACCGAACGAGACTGCATTCATAAAGGAGCATATAGTTGCGATATCTGTATCAAAAATGGAGTAAAACCTCCAGCTTATACACCATAAAAGGAAGAAGATTAATACAAAGGAAGTGTTAGAATGGATGATTTTATTTGTCGTGCGAAGAGAGCTGACAAAAGCGGATGGGTTTATGGATGGCCAGCGAAAATCCAAGAAGAGAAAGTCCCTTATTATTATGCAATGATCGAACAAGAGACACAGTATATTTATAAGATATGTGAAGAAACGATAGGGAGATCTACTGGAAAGAAAGATTACTTCAAGAGGTATATCTATCAACATGATATCTTAAGAAGTATCACTGATCTGAATAAATACTACGAAGTATGTTTTGGAGATCATAAAGAATGGAATCCAAAGCAAAGTGAATATGAAAGTACACTAGGATTTTATCTCAGAAGTGTAGAACAGGAAGGAGATCTCAGATACGAGATGTATTCTCCGTTAGGATCTCTAGACCACTATGAGTTTGTAGGCAGTGTGATTGAAAATCCTGAGTTTAAGCAATTGGATAAAATTAGAATAAGAAATGTTATATATTGACAAATAGAATAAACCTTGGTATAATTATAACAAGGATAGGAGGTGATATGTTATGTCTTTGGTTTATAGTAAGAATAAAAAGAATGGGATAACTTATGTATACGAATCAACCGGCTATTGGGATACGGGTAAGAAACAAGCAAGGAATAAGCGGGTATGTATTGGTAAGTTAGATGAAGATGGAAAACTAATCCCATCCAAAAAGATTGCATCTGATGTGTCTGTAGATTATGAGGACATATTTGCAAAAGGGCTTGACATAGGAATAAAAAAAGGTCAGTTAATATCAATTTTGTTACTTAAGAAATATGGTATAAAAGCAGAAGAGTTGTGTCAGATTGCTTACAGATTAGGTTTCGATGAATCCGATATGAAAAGTATTATAGGTGAATTAGGGGATAAGGACAGTAAGCAAGAGTTAAATATATTACTTTCTAAGTACTATGTATCTCAAAATGAAATCAATGATATTCTAGGAAATTAATATAGATCATTAACATGCGAATAGGGAGGAAGTAGAATGATGAAGAATATTGGAAAAGTAAAAGTAAAGCTTATAGCAATCCTTATGATAAGTATTTTTATGGTGAACCTGGTATCGATCGGTCATGCGGAGGCAGCCAGCAAGTATATTACGATCGAGAGTTTTGCAAAGGCTTTGGCTTCTGAGCTGAATTTATCACCAAATAATGGTAGCGAGGAAAATGGTTATGTAAATGCACTACTTTCCAATGGAATTATCAAAGAGGGTGATGTATCTTCATATACAAAGTATCTTACCAGAACAGATGCATTAGTTTTCATAAACCGTGCAGATGAATTCTTGAACGGGAATAAGTTAGAAAATGGTTTGGTTCAAACAGCTATTGAAAAGAGAATATCTGATATCGCTCAAATCAAGGAGAGTAAAAGAGAAGATGTGGCAAAAGCTTATTTAAAGGGATTTATGAAGGGGTATAGTAATGGCAAGTATGCTCCGAATCGTCAGATCAAAGGTGCTAGTAAAATAACAAAGGATGGAGCATTAAACTGCATTAAGATGTTAAAGGACAAGTCCTTACGAGCTAAAATCAGTCCTGATGGGCAGTTGATAAGAACGACTAATTTGCCGAAGAATGCTAAAATGTATCCTTATATATTAGAGAGCTTTCCAAATGAGTATTATGAATATCCTTTTTATTATGACAATGCGATAATTTATGATGAAAATAACAATATAAGAGAAAAGATACGATATGAAGAGTATACTACTCCAAAAGATGTAGATAAATCAATAAGCTATATAGAAGATTTTCCAAAAATCAAGAAGGAAAATATAGGTAGATGGGTAGATAAAGTTGAAAAGCACTTACATCTTATCTTCAATGTAAATTATAAAACAATTAATAATCAATGGGTTGAAGATGTTCTAACTACAGATTCTTACTATAATGTTGAAATGCTAGAGGATGGTACTAGAGCACAATTGAAGAAATATGCGAAAGGTATGAAACAAAACAAGACTATTATTGAAAGTAAAGTAATAGCTATTGATAATTCGTCCTTATATTTTTTTAAGGGTATTTATTATCTTAGAGCATATGTTCAATATAGAGTAGTTTCATCATCAGTTCCATCAACAGTTTCAGTTGATACAATAATAGATAGTCATCCATATAATAACATAATATTTAGTAGAAAAACAGTAGATTTGAGAGGATATAATGTTGGTGAATGGGTAGGTGGAATTTTTGATATAGCATTATGTGAACCAATTGATACAAATGGGGTTGATATGGGTATAAATTATACAACTATAAGAAGAGAGGTAAATAAGTAAATTGCATAAAGATCATTTCAATAATAACTTCAGGAAAATTATTACGGTTATTTTAGTATGTATAATGTTATGTAATTTATTCTTAAGTAGAAATGTAAATGCAGAGAGTTATACTACATGGGTTATATACGGAAATAGTAATCCATACTTAACAGTAGATACAATTAATAACAATGAGATCGTATTAGTAGGTGAACATCATACTCGGCAAAATGCTTATATGTATAAATCTGATGGATTTGTAATGAGGAATGAAAGCTATAGAACAACAAATTCATATCCCGATGGAGGATTGACAGAAGGTAGAATAAATACAGAAAATATTGATTATGTAGCAGGCGAATTAACATACACAACATACATAATGAAAGTGAAAGATTTTCTAAGAGCTGCTGCAAATATTGGAATCACAGGAGAGAGTATAGGAAACAGTAAGGTAACAGTATATCTTCAAACAATATTTGATACTTATATAGGGGATAAAAGAACAGCCAATAATATATTGGGATTGCAGGAGATGCTTAATGCCCCAAAGGCATTTGGTTTAGGATTTGATGAATGGGACCCTCAAACTCAATTAAGACTACCCAGTTATTACAATATGCGATTTGATCTTACAGCAAAATGTACTTATAATCTTAAAGTCGTAGCTATTGATGAAGATGGATTAATTATTAAAGACAATATTATAAACAAAAAAGTAATCTATAACGAGCCATTTCCCTATACTCCAAATAAAGAGATTAATGTAAGTAATTCTACTTATACATATAGTGGTAGATGGAAATATAGTTATCTTAATCGAGATCCGGAACAAAATAAAAATATATCTTGGTCAAATACTGATATCGCTTTTAACGTACCCGATGCAATGCCAGGTTCCACACTAACAGTATATGTGGAATACAAGAAAGAGAAAACTCCTTATAAAGTGAATATTAAAGCCGTTGATAAAAACGATAGCTATAAAGAAATTACTACGATCCGTGAGATCACACAAAAAGACTATTATGCCGGTGATGAGTTTACATACTCTGTTCCAGATGGAAGACTTAAGATCAATAATATTTATAATTATCAATATGAATGGTATCTCAAATATACTGATAAAAATGGAACGGTAAAAAAGACAAATAACGTTCAGTCTAGAGATATCTACTATAAACCGATGCCAGATGCGAAGGAGAATTCCGTGGCTACCTTCTATATGGTATATGCAAAAGGTACGCCAATCACACCGACACCAACACCGACACCCAAACCCGGAGTACCTACCCCTACACCGAAACCTTCAGTAACGCCTACTCCCGGAGCACCAACACCAACACCTTATATTGAGCAGGTCGTTGTACCGGAGCCAGATTATGCGGGTTTACCCTTTCCCAATGTAACAGCAACGGGAAGCATCTTAGCAGATTTAAAAACAAGAAATCGGTTTATTGCTACCATGGGAGTTCCAACTACAGAGAGCTTATATGGTGAAGTAAGGGCTACGGAGTACTTGATCGGGTATCAGTTTGAGAAAAAAGTTGGTTTAAAATACTATCCAATCAAAGTCAGTAAAGAATATACTTTGAAATGGAAAACAGCTACTCCGGAAGAAGCCGGAGGAGGAAAACCAATTGAAGAAAAGGTTAAGATTGGACAAATTATTACTGTACCACGAGCCTATGGATATTGGGAAATCAAGAACCTCGAATATTACAATATAAATAAAGCGGTATTAAACAATTATGCGTTACCTTCGGAAACGATTACTCTCTATCCAAATACAACGTATTATTCACCACCATCGATTAATTATTATCACAATAGTGATGAGGATTATCATATCATTCCTCCTAGAGAAGTGACTACAGGGATTATTTTACCACCAGAAACCATCACCGGAGACATTGCTAAACCGATGATACCAAAAGAGGATTTTTCCTATTATGCATTATCACAGACAGGAAAAATTAAAGTAAAAAGCGACTCAGTAACATTTAAAGGGATCACAGTGATGAGTGATTCTGTTGCGGAAACAGAAGCACCTACCGTGAACCGAACTACGATCCAGCCATGTACAACACTGACCAAAGATTATGCTTTATTTAAAGATGGACAGGTTATTGAAGCTACGAAACTAAACGGTACTTACAGCTCCAATGGGAGTATTACCTATACTTCCGTTGCGGCGGTTGGTGCGACCAGGCAGAATAATATTAACTATCCGTTAGGCTCTGTTAATAAAGTAGTACTGCATACACCGGTCATATGTAAACCAACGATAAGTGCAAATAATGATAAATACGTCCAATTGGTTAGTCCAACCAGTGGTTGTACGCAGTTAGTCCTAGATCCAGATCCTGCCTTATCTGATTTTACGGTAAATATATCGAATGTGGGTCTACATACGGAAATGCTGGGGTATTATACTAGGGACTTTTCAAAATCGCTTCGTGATCCGAATGTCTCCTACATAGCTTTAGGTAACGGTATTTTACGCAATGAAGTTAAATTCCCTTTTGATGTATATATGGATGAAGGTAAGGACAATAAAACGGAGAATGATACCTATGTAAAATCAGGTACCTGGATTGTAATCGGAAGGTCTACTCCCCGGTTTTATCTTCCAATGTGGGTTCCAGAAGGTACTTATACCGTTGATTTTCGTACCGTAGCTGTCAATGGAACGAATAAACTTCTTAATATTGAAAAGGAAGCAAATAGGGATCGATCGAATTATGTAGCAACCGCTACGCAGAAGGTTGAAGTATCCGGGCGACTGTATGGTTTGACCATCTATGATATATCGGATTATCCGATGTGGAAGGAAGCTTTTCGTGTACCGAATTCCACAAAATTGAAGCTCAACGATACCAACTACCAGGATGGAACGAAAAAGTCGACCTACAGTAAAAATTATTCTTATGCTTATTCATTGGGAACCAATGACCAATATGGAATCGATACAGGAAGAAACTCTAAATACACTTTTCCCCTTGTGAACGGAAGCCATCCACAATATAAAAATATAGGAGTCATAAAGACCGGCTATTTGTTTCGATTTAAGTTAGATACCACCGGTGAAATGCTTTCGGATGGCTGCAAGGTTGTGATTAAACCAAGTTTTTATTTCATTGACTCGAAGGGGAAAAATCGAACTCAAGTAGATCTATACTACTCAGAAGAGATCGATGGAAAAAGCAGACATCTAGTTAAAATGGGAAGTGCGATGGATCAAATCAATATCAAGTCCCTTGAAATAGGTGATATTCATTTATCCATACCAGAGCAAGAGCTAAAACAGACTGCAACTTTAAGAGGAATGACGTATGGTAAATATATATGGAAAAGGTCAGCGATGTTCAACTTTACGGATATCCGATTAAATGATGCTTTCCGAACTTTCGTCAATAACACTTATACGTCGAAAGTAGCTTCTTATAATTCCTACGATGATGTAAGAGATGATGGTATTAAAGAATCAGACATCTTAAAGCGGATGCAACGCTGGTACGGACAGTATTATTTACCGAATGAAGTACATGCGGTGGCAAAAGGGTATGATGTAATGGATTATGTAGACAAATACGGAGTTGATTATGATGAGGACTTCTGGTTAACCGATGGGTATATCATCGTGAACTTCAATATTTATACCGTGGATGGTGAGGGAAAGAAACGATTAAGTTATACGAATGCATCCAACTATAAAAACCTGGGACATTGTTGCATGTGGGAGCTGGAAGGGCCTGTGAGGTATAAGACAGATAACAACGGTACGAAATTTACATGGTATGCCGGGGATGTGGCCTTATACTATGCGAATAAAAGAGCAAGCGATGATTACCAAGGAGGAGCGGTGTATTGAACGAGCCAGTTTTATATGGTATTTTCTTTTGAAACATTTTTGATAATTAATAAAATTTTATGCAAAAAAATAAATCCTTACTCCATTAAAGTGCAAGAAATAAATATCTTGCACTTTTAAATTTACCTACACACTAGAGATTAATTGTAATGGTAGAAAATGTAATTGGATTATAGTATAATCTAGAAAAGATTCTCAGTTGGTGGCGATGGAGAGCTAAAGATTTGTCAGTAATAAAGTAATAAATGTGAATTAGCAACTCAGATTATGTATAAAGCGAAGGAGTATATTTAATATGAAAAAAATTGCGTTCGGTTTATTTGTATCCGACATGAGCATATCAGTGCGGTTTTACCAAGATGTTTAAATTTTAGCAAATTGGGATGGTGGGCCTTATGCTGACTTTATCATAGAGGATACTTATCAAATTATGCTATACAAAAGAAGCAATTTTGAAGAAATGTTTGCTCAAAAACCAGAATACCCTGTAAAAGTCAATGGAACAATGGAACTTGAACTGGATAATCCAAGGTTTACGGAGGTAGATACAGAGTCTGAGCGTATCATTCAATTAGGAGCGACACTTATATTAGAACCGACCACCACATCATGGGGACAACGCACAAGTTTTTTAGCTGACCCTGATGGAAATTTAATCGAAATCGGCTCTTTCGGAAAGAATGATTGAAGTGATTTATTAATATAATACTAAGTTCAATAATTTCTCATTTGTAGGGTTGATTTATTCGTTGTCTGTGGTGATAACGAAATAAAGATATTACAACGTGATAAATAGAAGATGGTAATCATATGAGATTTGGAAAGATTATCGGAAAGGGTAACACAGCAATTGTTACAAAATACGGACTATTTATTTTTAATACTATATTTAGGAGGATGCTTATGGATATTCAAGTAAGAAAAAACCAACAAGGGTCATTTTTACAGTAGAGTGTGCCGAGGAATGGTGGCGTATTAAAGCTATGTTATCGCACATTGAGCAATAGAAGGACGAACTAAATAATTGCTCTGAAAACTTTATCAATCTCATTATACGGCATACGATTGTCATAAATATAATGATTACTGCAAAGGAGCTAATCCATTTATTTTAGATGATATTGAATATATAAAATGCCTTGGATGTAGATTTTATTTTCAAAATTGGATGATATTGACCAAGATAGCCTTATCAACTTATTAAAAAGGGATGTTCAACTTTAGTCAACACTAATAATTATGTAGCGAAGTAAAGTTGGTTCGCTGAAGTTGATAACAGCGAAAAAAATGATTTATATTATACTAATGTAGTTTTACATAATTGATGAATCAAGGAGATGTTTTTATGCTCATTAATGCTTTAGTTAAATTAGCTAGTACAGCAACTCAGCATACTGCATTTATTAAATATGATTACTCACTTTGGGTTTGCGGGAAAAATAGTGATTGTCAACTTGGTGATGGAACGTGTGAGGATAAGCACTCACCTATTGAAATTATGAAGAATGTAATGTTTGTTAGTACTTTAGGAGAGCATACGTTTTTACTTAAAAACGATTCTTCAATCTGGGGATGGGGAGATAACAGATTTGGTAAAATAGGGGACGGAACGATTACAGTATATGATAATAAAGATAATATTTTAGAAAATCATAATCATTCAATCCCTATAAAAATAATGGATGATGTCATCTCGGTTAGTGCAGGGCGATATCATTCAATGGCAATAAGAAACGATTATTCATTGTGGGCTTGGGGATATAATAAATATGGTCAGCTTGGGGATGGAACACAAATAGATAAACCCTTTCCAGTTAAAATAATGGATGATGTAAGTGCTGTGAACTTAGGCAAATATAATTCATTTATTATAAAAAAAGATGATTCATTATGGGCTTGGGGTTTTAATAAGTATGGTCATCTAGGTGATGGCACAACCAAAGACAGATACTATCCGATAAAAATTATGGATAATGTAAAAGAAGTAAATAGTGGGATAAGGCACACAGCAGCGGTGGATAAAGACGGCACTTTATGGACTTGGGGACGAAATAATTTTGGACAGCTAGGTAATGGAACATTAGATAATTATTCATTTCCGATTAAAATTATGGAAAATGTTATTTCTATATCTGCTGGAGGATTTCATACAGCATCAATTAAAACTGATAACTCTTTATGGGTATGGGGAAATAATTCAAGAGGTCAGATAGGGACAACCACAAAAGGTCATATATACGCTCCTGTTAAGATAATGGATAGTGTTTCGACATTGAGTTTGGGTGAATATTTTACTATAGCGATAGATTTAAAAGGCTTTTTATGGGCGTGGGGTGATAATAGACATGGTCAACTAGGAAATGGTTCTACTAAGGATATGAATAAACCATTTAGAATTATTAGCTAATTTCAAAGTGGGTTTTATTTCTTTGCATAATTAATGCAATCATAGTTGTTACTGAACAATGGTTTACTGTTGCGAAGAAAGCTTACCAGCTATATTGTTTAAATTCCAATATACATAAAGCGAGGATAATTTATATGAATTCATATGATATCATTATGAAAAAATTAGTGTCATTTGCTAATGAAACGGAATTGATTCAGGCTATGATTCTTTTTGGCTCTAGAGCGAGACAAAAAAATGTAGCTGATAAATATTCGGATTACGATATTATTTTTCTTGTAAAGGACGTCGATTATTTTTTGAATACGGACCAATGGCTGAATCAAATTGAAAAATATTATATTTCTTTTCAAGAACCAACAGCAGCATATGGTCAAGAACGAAGGGTATGTTTCAACGATGCAATGGATATGGATTTTTTGTTTTATGATGTTAAAAGATCTGAAAGACTGGCTGCTGATAATACGATACAATCGTTCTTTTCTCGTGGATATATAATGTTAGTTGATAAAATTGATTTTACAGGTGCAATAGAACGCAATAAACCATCGGAAAAAGTTGAAGAAGTATGAATTGTTTTTACAGAGATAGAATTTATTAATCTTGCAAATAAATTTTGGTTTCATTCAATATGGTCAGTGAAAAAGATACTTCGAGGTGAAATTTGGGCAGCAAAAAATTGCGTTGATAGTTGTATGAAAAATTTACTAAGACAGATGCTTGAAGGCTATTCAAAAGCTGTTAATAGTAAAGATTTTGATGCTTGGCATGACGGTAGATTTTTTGATAATTGGGTTGATGAGAATATTAAGAAACAATTGAAGACAGCATATGGAACATATGATCAAGTAAAACAGCAGATTTTTTAGATTATGATTATCCGATAACAGCAGAGACATATGCTGTAGAGCAAATTAAAAACTTACTTCACAATCTTTAGGTTTATTGAACCAGTTTCATTATTACATAACCCCTATAATGGATTTTAAATAAGAAAATGAAAATAAAGATTGGGATAAATGATAAGTGAGAGATAAAAAGCGTGTTTGGATGGAAAGAAAAGTATAACATTCAGATGGAGACTTAGCTTACCAACAAGCAGCTATTCATAAAGGCTTCATTCTAATCTAGAAAAGCTAATCTAGAAAAGCTTCGGAGTGGTTTACTATTACGAACGAATGAGTATTTATATAATTGGAGGCAGAACACTTTGATACATATTGGAACTCAGATCATAGAGACTGACAGACTTCTGCTTAGGAAATATGAAATAACAGATGCTGACGATATGTTTCGTAATTGGGTTAATGACCCTGAAGTCAGTAGATTTTGGGGTTGGAAACCACATGAAAATATCGAAGAAACGAAATCATTGCTTCAAGGATGGATTAGCGATTATGCCAAAACAGATTATTATCATTGGGTGATAGTCATTAAGGAGCGATCGGAAGCAATAGGTTATATTTATTTAAATGAAATAAACAACGAAGAAAAGAGTGCATCCATACACTACCTTGTTAGCAGAAAATTCTGGAATCAAGGCATAATAACGGAAGCATGCAGAGTTATTCTGGATTTTTCCTTTAATAAAATAGGTATTACTAAAATTCATACACACCACCATGTAGATAATCCTGCGAGCGGTAAAGTAATGAAAAAATCTGGTATGCATTATCTTGAGACGAAATACAAGAAAATTCCTGATTGCCCCAAAATTAGTGGTGATTACTGTTTTTATGAAATAACATTGGAAGATTGGATACATACCAAATAAGCGTAATTCGATAGTAAGTTACTTCGCTTTATTTACAATGATGTATTATCACCCTGATTTTAGTCATGATAAAACTCTTACCACAGGCGGTGGAAGGAGGTTGTAGCTTTAATGAAAAGTTAGAAGTATTACTGCAAAGACGAGGTGATAGTAATTAGTGGGGTATCGCTGGTGGAGCCATTGAACTAAGAGAAACGCCTGAAATTTCCAAACGGTGATAAGGCTCAAAGTACATGAATTGTATATGATCTTAATGTGACAGGTGGGCAAATGTTTTTAATTAGCTGAAACTTTAGAACTATGTATTTTTCGTTGGATAATATACCTTAATTATTTTGTAAACAGCACGAGGATATTTATCTGATATTAAGGTTCAATAAAATATTTAATAAAGAGCTGATTTGCTTCGGAATATTCACGATTATGAAGTTCGCAATCGGTGGCGAAGCGAAAAAGATAAGCAATATTATGTACTGAATAAATTATGAATTTAGGGGGTTAATTATGAAGTTGATAATGGTAAGACACGGAGAACCAAATTACCAACCTTGCGAAGAGCGAAATTTTCTCGGACATGGTATGGAACTTGCTCCACTATCATTTACGGGAATTGAACAAGCTAAAAATGTTGCTCAAAATAAACTTTTCGATAATGCTGAGATTATTTTGGCATCTCCATATCCAAGAGCATTACAAACTGCGTCTTACATCGCTATTGAAACAAAACTTGATGTCATTGTAGAAATGGATTTGCGTGAGTGGCAACCGGATTTGACATTTCAATGCAAATCACATAAAGATGCCAGTAATGCATATAAAGATTATCGCTTGAATAATGGTTTATATCCTGCAAATGAAAAGAGAAATTGGGAAACAACACAACTGGTGCTTAATAGAACAACCGAATGTTTAAAGATATATAGCCTTAAATATAGGAAGATTATTGTTGTTGCACATGGTGAGTTAATTAGATGCTTAGCAGGAGGAGAAACTGTTGATTACTGTGGTGTAGTTGAATTTGATTTTAATTAACCTCCACTAAAGCATTCTCTATCGTATTTTTCTGCACAATATTCACAATAGCGTACTTCTGATTAAGCTAATTTAAGTCATGAGTGAAATGTCGCTTTCCGAATTAAAAACGTAATTGAGTTACAGTAAAACAAGAAAAGACTCCTTGGTGTTTACATCTGTGAAATATTTCTATTAATTAAGGTTGGTGAGGTGTACTCTATGATAATGATTTATTGTCCTATGTGTGGTGAAAAACTTTTTGATAAAAAGATTGGTGATGAAGGATTAGTGAAATATTGTATTTACTGTGAGAGACCTTATTTTGACAATCCTTCAAGTTGCGTTGAGGTTTTAGTTATTAATCAATACAATCAGGTATTATTACTAAAACAAAATTATATTTCTACAACTCATTGGGGAGTTGTATCGGGATATGTCAACAACAGTGAAACTTTTGAGGAAGCAGTGATTCGAGAAGTTTTCGAAGAAACAGGACAACAGGTTGAAAAGATTCAATATGTTAAAAGTTATTATTTTAAACCCCATGAATTAATAATGGCTGGATATATCGCTTTTGTTAATAAGAGACCATTTAATAATTCTAATGAAGTGGATGACCTTATGTGGTGTGAAATCAATGAGGTAAATAAATATATAGCCAGAATTAATAATATATCAGGCATTCATTTTGATTATTCGATGTCACTCCTGAATTTCCAAGTTATCAATTGATTGTTTTTTATAAAATCAATTATGGTAAGTTTATCTGTCGGTTGCAGACCACTTAGCTAGCATATTGAGAAACATTGCGCTAATACTTTAGTGCTCAAATATTAATATGATATAGTAAGACAAATGTTTATAGTAAGAAATTACAGCATAAATGGGTGGTATATGTTTTTTGGTCATAGATAATAGTAGGACTGATCGTTATTCAATACACCAAATTGTTGATGCGGATATTAAAGCATAAAGATGAATTAATGAGAGGTTCAATGGGGGAAATCATCATTTCATTTCCCGTGTTATTAGTTTAAAATTGCATACGATCTGCGAACAGTACAAAAATTATTAGGAGATAATTATATGAACAAAAGAGAACCCATTGATGTTATAACATTATTGCTACCGGATGAAATAGTTAAATGGATTGGTAATGCTCATGTATATGAAAGCAGCGGTGAATCAGGAGCAAGGACAGTCTATATTGATCGTGATGACGGAGCCTATCTTAAAATAGCTAGTCGAGGATCTTTATATTCCACTGCAATGATGCAAACATATTTTTCAAAACATAAGCTATCTTCCTCAGTCATTAAGTATTTATCGGCTGATAAGGACTACTTGATAACAGAATCTTTAAGAGGAGAGAACGGAACTTCATACAGATATATTGCTGAACCTGATCGCTTAAGTGAAGTATTCGGGCAATCTTTACGGCTTTTGCATAGTGTTGATACATCAAAATGTCCGATAAATGACAAAATGTCTTCTTTGCTTTATATGGTTGAAAAAACTCCTTTCCGCCAATCTCATTTAAATGACATTTCTGAATTTATAGGAAAAGCTTCTGCTGAACATGCTGCAGATGAAATAAAGAAATCTAGTGCATTACTAAAAAATGATGTATTAATTCATGGCGATTATTGTCTTCCGAACATTATTCTGAATAATTGGACATTTGAAGGTTTTATTGATGTAGCTGATGGAGGCTTAGGTGATCGCCACTATGATCTTGCATGGGGACTTTGGACTTTGAACAGGAATTTAAATACCTTTAAATACGGGCAACGCTTTCTTGATTCATATGGCAGAGATTTAATAGATAAGGATAGACTTCGCATATGTGGCCTATTAGCAGCTTTGGAGTAGTAGATATGAAGCATATTTAAGACAAATCGCTATTTTAGATATTTTTGAAAAAGTGTCGTTACATAATCATTTATTATACTAATGTGCTAGATGCTGAATTATCTTGTACTTTATTTTCACCTTGTCATTGGGACTTAATTGGATAATGGTAGAAAATGTAATTGAATTATAGTATAATCTAGAAAAGATTCGTAGTTGTTACATTTGCAAATTAAAGATTTTGATTTACAGTGACAAATTAGAGATTTCACGCGCATTATGCTTTTCAGGTTATTTTATGTTTTGATCAGGGCAGATTATGATCAGGTTTGATATGATAGAATAAAAAACTATTTTAAGGAGAAAAATTATGAAATTTGGTGGAGTATGTATCGAAACCGATAACGCATCTCGACTCGCAGAATTTTACAAAATTGTCCTGCAAGAGGAACCATTTGTAGAAGGGAGTCATTACGGATTCAGTAAGATCGCCGTTTATAATCCAGGCGGTGTTACCGTAACAAAGGATAAAAATATTTGGTTAATATTCGGTGTCGCCGACTTGGATGCGGAATACGAGCGGTTGTTGCGGGAAATCCTCGACATAGAGGTAATCTCACCACCTGAAAGGAAGCCGTGGGGTGCGTACTCGTTTTGGTTCGTAGACCCCGACGGTAATAAGATCAGTGTTTTTCAGGAGTGAGAAGCGAAGTAGTTGCTGATTACACACTTTCATTTAAGCAGGTGTTGTATAGGTCAGCTTGGCGTTTTTTGATGCCGATGGTTATCCTATTGTCGCCAATATCCCCCTACGAAAAAGGATGGGACACAACTCGCTGGGACAATATAGGTATAATAGGAATCCGACAAGTCCTATTTGTAGAGTTAATATGTATTTGCTGTAAAACTGCGAATTAACGATTATTATACCAGGAGGGTATGTAATGGATTTTTATCACGGAACTACTGTAAAGGGACTTACAGAACTTCATCCTTTTCATTCGCCATATTCTATTATAAAAGAACGGCTTGTTTATTTAACTTCAAATAAACAATTAGCATTGCATTATATTTGGGATTCGAATAGGCTTGCAACTAAAATGCCTATGCTTGATATTCGCAAAGATGGTACATTAGTATTTCAAGAAATGTTCAGCGGTGCACTAGAGTATTTTTATAAAGGGTTAAGTGGATACATATATCATTGTATTGGTGATTATCCGATTAATACAGATTCTGGTGTTTTTACTTGTGCAACATCAAGCAATCCTGTGCCAGTTACAGACTTTGAGTTTATTGAAGATGTCTATGAAAGCATACTTCAATATGCAGAAAAAGGAACATTCATTTATGAAAGATATGAGCAATTACCTCAATGGCGTTACGATATTATTCGTGGTATTATAATTAGAGGAATTAAAAGAGATAATTTATTAAATAATCCGACACACCCAAGTTATAAATTTACCAAAGAAAAATTTTCTCAGTATTGGAAAGAGGCTCAAGTATTATATGACAATGGAATACTATAATATTTAATAATGGTAGAAGATGTAAATAAGTTATAGAATATCTAGAAAAGATTAGTAGTTATTTCGCAAATGCGAATTAAAGATTATTTATATTTTCGAAAGGATAACCTATGTTACAAGTAGAAAAATTATGCAATCATTTGCGAATAGGAACTTTGACCGAGAAGCCTAAACCTATATATGGCGGATTTTCACATAAGATGTATGCCGTTACGACAACACAAGGGAAGTACGCAATTAAAGCACTAAATCCACAGTGGATGATTTCGCCGTCAGCACAACAGCAAATTATATTATCAGAACAAATCGCTCGCATTGCTGCAAAACGGGTTTCAGCTATTCCTGCCAAAATATTTAATCACAAAACTATTCAAGACATAGACGGGCAATTATTTCTTGTTTTTGATTGGATTGATGGTAACAACGTAGAATATGGTGAAATCACGATAGAACACAGCAAAATCATAGGTGGTGCCCTTGCAGATATACATAAAACTGACTTTTCAGAATTAAATCTTCCAAAGGATACTTATGAAGATGATATTTATGAAGATAAAAAACAGATTGACTGGCGCTTTTATTTACATAGAGGAGAACTTGATAATGCTGTTTGGGTTGATTTACTAAAGAAAAATATTGATATTTTATATGACTATTACGCTTTAGCAGTTGATGCTTCTAACTCACTAGCCACTAAAAATGTTATAAGTCATAGAAATCTAGACCCAAGAAATGTTTTATGGAGGGGATTTACTCCATATATAGTAGATTGGGAAAACGCATGGTTGGTTAATCCATATTATGATTTTGTCAATACAGCGATACATTGGTCTAATAAAAACAAAGACAAATTTATTGCCTTTGCATACGGTTATAAAAGTAAAAACAAACTGTCGGGGACAAACTGGCGACAGGTATTATATAAACGATTTATCGAACCTCTAGATTGGCTTGAAGTTTGCTTAAAGCGGTCATTAAAAATAGAATGTGATGACCCGGATGAACAACAGTTAGGGACAGAGCAAGTTGAAAGAATGATAAATAATGATGTACTGGAATATGCGGCTCAAATAGAAGAAATGGAAAAATGGTTGAATGAGATTGAATCGGTATAAAATAAGCGTATCTTGCACCATAGTTTTGCCTTGTATTAGTAATAAGTTTATATTGGAGAAATGTAATTATTTATAGTACAATCTTGAAAAGAGTATTTTCGGTGTTATCAAATGACTGATAGAATAGCGTGAGGAGGATTGTTATGCCACTTCCTATGGTACATCTTGCTACGGCAAGAGAATATGCAAATGAAACAACTGATTTATTGAATTGCCCGGAATTTTATCTTGGTAGCATTTCACCAGATGCCATTCACATGCGGCAAAATATCCTAAGTAGCGATAAGGGAGTTACGCATCTATTTGCAGAGGGAGATTTGTGGAAGGAGAATGTAACAGGATTTATTAAGCAAAACAAGTCCAAACCTAATTATAATTTTATATTAGGTTATGGTATACATATCTTGACTGATATTATATGGAATGAGACACTTTATAGAAAATTTCAACATGAATATGAGAAAGATGCTACTCCTTTAGAGGACATTAGATTGGCATATTATAATGATACTGATAAACTTGACTTCGAGCTGTATAGGATATTCGATTGGCGAAAAGATGTGTGGAAGTTATTAGAGAGAACTCAACTTTTCGGAGTCGAAGGAATTTTAAGTACTGATGAAATAAATGCTTGGAATAACCGTACTCTTCACTGGTTTGATCATGGTGTAAGCCTACACAAAAACCCTATAAGGTACATCTCTGTAGAAGACTTACTTGAATTTATACAGAATGCGAATAAGACAATAAAAAGAGTTCTGGAAACAGAAGGTTTATAAGTAATATGAATACGATTTTATCAAGCATCATATGGTATACCTCAATTGAAACGTTTTAAGATATCATCATATACATGTCTAAAATGGTCTTTGGGGTATCTACCATCTATTTTCTCAATTGGCATTATTACAAAACATTTACTCGATAACATCTGATTTCGTAATATTATCATCTGTATTCATTATCTTCCTCCTTATTTTACGACCGTATATATTAATTTTTTATTTTATACAACATATTAATAATTAACTATAACCTCACATTTAGGTAAAGATTGTTTGATAAAATTAATCTGTTCGGCATCAACATTGACATTTCGTATTTCCAGGGCAGTTAAATTTTTCAAGTTGGCCAAAGGGGTAATATCATTTCCTTTAAACCATCAATATTTAATTTATCCAGTTTTATCATTTGCGCAATGTCATTAACAGTTGAAACCGGACAATAGCCAAGTTCTAAAGTTTTCAAATTTGGTAAATGGATTAACGCAGATAAATCAGTAACAGGATTTTCAGTAATTTTAATTTTACTTACATGATCTAAACTAGCCAAAGGAGAGAGGTCAGTAATATGATTTTCTCCAATAAGCAAATATTGAAGATTTGGTAAGTCACTTAAAGGAGTTATGTCATTAATATTATTTTTTTCAATATCCAAACAGAACAACGATTTTAAGGTATTTATTACAGAAATATCCGTAATGTTATTTTGATATAAATATATTTCTTTTAATTTCGTTTTTCCCTTAAAACATTACGACCAATGATCATCAAATTATGGATAAGGCTATGAAAGCAACTAATTAATCAGATCATATATTAAGTGAAACTCACTAGACTAGTTAACTGAGATATAATTTA
This sequence comes from Herbinix sp., assembly GCA_029238935.1. GTDB lineage: Bacteria > Bacillota > Clostridia > Lachnospirales > Lachnospiraceae > Mobilitalea. The sequence continues at coordinate 23,579 of JAQZBN010000046.1, read as the reverse complement.
GCGAGCAAAGATGATAAATAAAGTATGATAACCCGCTTATTCTCTAAAATAATGTCGATAGCCATTATAATAAAACCTATTCATATATCATTTGGGAATAATATAAAACAATTTATGTATTTAAAAAAATACCCCCGAAATTAATTTTCAGGGGTTTTTTTATTGTTCATAATTGAATTAATTAATGGAGTAACCAACGAAGCTTATTCTTTTTGATCTTCTACAGTTTCTTCCTCTTCAGAATTAAGACGGATTCGAACTTTATCAATTCTATTTTTATCTACAGATACTACCGTATATGAGACATGATCCTCTGTAACAGATTCACCTTCCTCAGGAAGGTGATCTAAAAGGTAGATGATGTGACCTGCAATGGAATCATAATCGTCCGATTGAAGATCCAAACCAATAACTTCATCTATTTCATCTAATTTGGTATTACCATCTACAATGTATTCATTTTCAGAGACTAACTGAATGCAATCCTCTTCATCGTCATCATATTCATCACGAATTTCTCCAACGATCTCCTCAAGTAAATCCTCTATTGTTATCAAACCGGCAGTTGCACCGTACTCATCCATAACGATAGCCATGGGGATAGATTCTCTTCTCATTTCAATTAATAATTCTGAAGTCTTTTTAAATTCATAAGTAAAGTACGGATCTCTTAGGATATCCAAGATATTAAAATCTTCTTGGTCACCTTGATAAAAGAATACGTCCTTTAAGTTTACGATACCGATGATATTGTCACGGGTTTCGGAATATACAGGCATTCTTGTATATTTTTCTTCAGAAAAAGCCTTGACTAACTCATCATAGGTAAAATCGGCACTGGCAAATGCCATGTCAATTCTTGGGACCATGACGTCCTTTGCTAAAGAATCACCGAAATCAACTACATTGGTTATCATTCTACGTTCTTCGCTTTCAAGTACACCCTCTTCATGACTGAAGTCCAAGATTGTTCGCAACTCATTTTCCGTAATTGCAGAAGTCTTAGCTTTCGGATCCATACGAAACAGGACCATAAATCCGATGCAAATCTTATTGATGATATAAATAATAGGGGTAAGCAGTATGGTAAGTAAATATATAATTTTGGCTATGCTTAAAGATATTCTCTCAGCATAAATGGTCGATATCGATTTTGGTGTTATCTCGCCAAAGATTAAAATAAGAAAGGTGAGAATACCGGTAGCAAAACCGATCCATTTATTATCATAACGATCGATTACCATTGTTGTTGCAATGGAAGAAGCAGAAAGGTTAACTACGTTGTTGCCGACTAAAATAGCACTTAACATCTTGCCTGGTTCTTCAATTAATTTTAATACTGTCTTTGCACCTCTTACATTATCATCCGCAAGGCTTCGCATCCGAAGCTTATTTACTGTGGTCAGGGCTGTTTCAGAACCTGAGAAAAAAGCGGATAAAACTAATAGAATAAACAATATAATCGGCTGCGTGGCATCACTGGGATCCAAAAAATCATCTCCTAAACATATTCGTTATAAATTAATTAATAAAAATCCTTATACAATTTAACATCTTACAGGATGTATCTGTGGTTGTCAAGAATTTACGCTGTATTTAATAATTTCTTCATATACTTGCTGTAAATATATTATTTTTAACAAAAAGATGGATGATTATTCATACATACAGATGTATAATGTTACATAAAAACTTTTGTATCTACATAGCTTTCCTATTGTGAAATGGATAAATATAGTGTATGATTGATACTGTAATATTTTTTTGGTCAAGTTTTTTACACGGATTGTATTGACTTGCTTTTGGCATTTTTAGGAGGATATAGATGAGAAAAAAATCTCATATATCACTTGCAAGGTTCTTAATGAACAATATGCAGGTAAAGGATTTGAATGAACATAAGAAAGCATTTTACATAGGAAGTATACTTCCGGATTGTACACCCTCATTCTTAACGAAAAGGCATACTATAGATGAGACCTTTGATAAATTAATCAAGGAGATTAGGAAGATCACAGTTGATTATGATGTTGAAAAAGGTTTGACAGGATATTATGCCAGACATCTTGGTGTTATTACACATTACTTAGCTGATTATTTTACATTTCCTCATAATTCTATTTTTGATGGAAATATTAAAGAGCATTGTATCTATGAAAAAGAATTAAAGATTACCTTAAAGTCCTATGTGGAGAGTGATGAAGCACAAAGAATTCGAGAGCAAAGTGAAAGTTATCATACCATCGATGAGATTTTAAGATTTATTAATCAAACTCATAAGGAATACATAAAGGTAATCAATAATCTGGTAATCAAAGAAGTGAAAGAAGATATTCAATATATTGTGGATTTATGTTATCGAGTGGTTGATGCCTTACTAAAATTATTTGAGTTGGCATATGCGAAATTTCACCCGGTACAACCAATAAAGTTAGGTCATAATGTAGCCTAATCGATAACCCTGTTAGAATAAACCATGTGGTTTATTTTAACAGGGTTATTTTTTGTATAGAAAAGTGGTCTGGATAGATTGTCTACGTATTAAATTAATACTTTTTATGATAAACCCTATCATAGTTTTTTCGACCCTAATTACAAATGTCGGAATAATTACACATTATAATAGATCAAGTAATTAAATAAGAAATGTGATACGATATAATGCTATCCCTAGTTTCACTAGGGAACATTTGTACGAAATAGGATTGTTTTCCATATAGGATGATGCTATAATAACAACAATAAAGGCTTTTTTGTGGAGGAGCTATGGAAAATTGTCTTCTTGGGGGAAAATTAATCTGCACTTTTGATTTAAAGGATCGAAATGGATATTATTATGAAGATCTAGTTCTGGAGTGGAAACAGGCTGCTGCGCAGAGACACTTAAGATGTGTAGATTGTAATCAGCCGGTTTATCTTGCAGCAGGACCGATTAAGGAACCTTACTTTGCTCATTACGATACCTTGGAGTGTGATTATGGAAATGGTCATGAATCTGAGGAATTAAAGAAGGGGAAGCGATTATTATACCAATTGCTCAAACAAAGTTTTCCGGAAAGGGAGGTGCAAGCCAGATACCGAATGGAGAATGGAATGTATAGTACCTTGTTTTGTAAGCTTAATCAAGAAAAATCCATAGCAGTTGATTATCGTTTACGCTGCAACAGTTTGGAGAAATTTCAGATGCGGGACTCCTATTATATGGAAAACCACACCATTCCTCTCTATTTTCTTGGTATTAAGCAGATGAAAGAGAGTGAACAACTTGCCTGGTATCAAAATCTGATGCAAAACACGATGGGATACTGTGCATTTCTTAATTCTGAGAAGGAGAGTATGGTTCTCAAAAAAAGCATAGGATACCGACTAGGTCAGGATAGAAGGTATAAGTCATGTCAGAAGGAATATTTGTTACAGGAGCTCATCCTTAATAACGATGGAACTTTTCTCGGTGATTTTCAGAATGAATGCATGAAACTGGAAGAAGAGATCAAAGAAGAAAAAGAGCGCTATCTGAAAGAGCAGCAAAATCTTGCTAAGATCAAAGAGCAGGTTCTTAGAGCAAAGCAAAAAGAAGAAGAACGCCAATCACAATATCATAGAAACAAAGTGATTGAAAATGCCGGTCTAGACCCTATGCTATTTGAGAAATGTATTAAAATGGTGGATGAAGGAAACGGACATCTTGTATCTAAAAAGTATTACGATGTAATTATGCAATTAAATAAGTATATAGAAAAATAGTCATCCGACTACTTTCAAAGTAAGCTAAAGTAAAGGATTTTTCACCATTGCAACCATAGGTTGACATATTGCATGCTGTGAGTTGATTGCATTATTGTGTATTTAATGCTATGATTTGCCAGGAGGTGAAGAGAATGAAATTTTGTGATAAGTTAATTCAATTAAGAAGAGAAAAAGGATATTCACAGGAACAGTTAGCTGACATGCTGAATATATCCCGACAATCCGTTAGCAAATGGGAAGCAGGTCAATCCATGCCGGAGTTAAGTAAACTTTTAATTCTATCCGATGTATTTTCTGTAAGCGTAGATTATTTGCTCAAAGAGGATCAAATTGATCATAACGATAAATCGGATGCAACTGCAACTTCTACAATGAATGATGTTCCTTCCAATATAGCACCTACGGTAATCTATTATCCATATCAACGAAATTATGAATTTAAAAGTAAACAGACTGTTATGGGAGTTCCTCTAGTCCATATTAATATGGGTCATGGGTTTAAGGTTGCAAAAGGAATTATAGCGATCGGAAATATATCAATTGGTCTCTTAAGCATCGGTGGTTTTTCGTTAGGTGGAATATCGGTAAGTGGTATCGGTCTAGGTTTGCTAGCCTTTGGTGGTATTGCCATCGGAGGTATAGCGTTTGGAGGAGTAGCTATAGGTATACTGTCTATTGGTGCGGTGGCCATAGGTTTCTATACTCTTGGTGCAGCTTCTTTAGCAAACCAAATTGCAGTTGGAGCGGCAGCAACAGGTAAAACTGCAATCGGTGTAGATGCCAGTGGTGATAATATACTTACATTAACAGAGCAGATTACTAAGACAACAGTAAGAGATTTTATCATGGAACATCATCCAAAGCTATGGAAACCATTGCTTAATTTCTTAACAGGAATGTTTCGATCATAAATTAATAATAAAAGAAAGAGGTATTAATCAGATGCGAAATGAAGTAATAAAGATACAAGCAGAACAATTTACGGCAACCCTTACAACATATCTACTCGATAATTCCCGGGAAATCGATATAGAACGGAAACGTCCGTTGATTATTATATGTCCGGGCGGAGGATATCGTTTTGTATCTGATCGAGAATCGGAAGCTGTTGCCATTCAGATGAATGCTATGGGATTTCATGCCTGCATTCTGAACTATTCTATTCATCCAGCGGAATTTCCGATTGCTCTAACACAACTAGCAAAATCTGTAGCCTATGCCAGAGAGCATGCAATGGAATGGAATGTTAATACCGATAAGATTATCGTAACAGGTTTTTCTGCCGGTGGTCATCTTGCTGCTAGTCTAGGTGTATTTTGGCATGAGGATTTCTTACATGAGATTATGAGGATGGACCAGGAAAATTATCGGCCTAATGGTATGATATTATCATACCCTGTTATTACTTCAGGTCCTTTTGCACATCGAGATTCCTTTGTCGCAGTCCTGGGTGATCGTTATGATCAATTGGTAGAGAAATTATCACTGGAGCATCAGATTAGTGAGAATACCCCACCAGCTTTTGTATGGCATACCTTTGAAGACGATGTTGTTCCTGTGCAGAATGCGCTACTTTTTGTAACGGGAATGAGAGAGAAAAACAGACCTTTTGAACTACATATCTATCCAAAGGGAGGACACGGACTTTCTCTTGCAAATGAAGAGACTGAATCTCGGGAATGGCATTTTGGCATTCAGGAAGAATGTCAGACCTGGATAACTATGGCAGGAACCTGGGTCAGAAAATTATAAAATAATGAGCCTTGCATTTTTATAATAATATGAAATGCAGGGCTTAGTTTTTTTGCAAAATATGCATTTTATGAAATGGTTATCTTACAGGACTTTCTGATTGTTCACAATCACTTGAAAATGCAGACCTAGTTGATTGGCAGCTTTCTTACAGAGTAACATACGATCCATAAATATCTCAAAATAATCCATGACGGAACTTATTGAGGTATCGATTGTTAAGGAAAGTTCAAAAATGGTATTATCCTCGATGATTGTAACATCAGATTCCACCACCGCATAATTAACCCTGTCATGAATATCAAAGGTAACAAAATCTTGGTTACGTACACGACTGCGCCTAACATCTGTTTTATCCGCCAGGATCAATGCCGCAGCCACCGGATTGACTGGGTATGCAGTACTCTCATCGTGATTTCCGATAGCAGAAATGATAATAGCATTCTCTTCCGGTGAGACTCCTAACTGATCTAGAATACGAAATGCCATAACTGCACCACTTTGTGCATGATCGATGCGATTTACAATATTTCCAATATCATGTAGAAAACCTGCAATCTGTGCTAATTCAATTTCACGCTCGCTGAAATGAAGTGTTTGGAGAATATATTTTGCTACATCGGCTACTTTAGCAACATGAGCAAAGCTATGTTCTGTAAAACCTAAAGCTGCTAAGGTGTTGTCTGCTTGGCGTATATAAGTCCTTATAGATTCATTATTTTTTATATCTTCAAAACTTATCATTCTATCTTCCTTTCTTTCGTTCAAAGTGTTTACTATCGCTTAGTATCTTTATTATGAATATCATTCGTTCTATATTTAGTTTACTATAACAGAATACCCAATACCAGTCAAAGTAATGAAAATATTAGGTAAAATTTATGTAAATTGGGATAACTTTTATTATTTTGTCCTTTTCCTTTACGATAAATTAGTATACATAGAGAATAAATTTCTCTTTTTAATAGATATAACACATTTTTTACCATTTTTTAATGCTTTTTTAATTTAGATCTGGTAAAATATTCTAAGCATGTTTGAAAAAAGTTATTGGATGTGTATCGTAGTTTAATAGGAGGAAATTAATATGGAATATGTTCTGCAAACAGAGAATTTGACGAAAGTATTTGGCAAAAAGCCAGCTGTTCGTCAAGTAAAATTAAATGTAAAGAAAGGCGATATCTACGGTTTTATAGGTAAAAACGGAGCTGGAAAGACAACTTTAATCCGTATGGCTGCAGGACTTGCCAGTCCAAGTGAGGGAACTATTCATTTATTTGAGAGTAATGATTTGGATGAACAACGTAAGAAGGTAGGTACCATGATAGAAAATCCTGCAGTTTATCCTCATCTTACTGCAAAACAAAATCTTACAAATTATTGTTATCTACTGGGATTAGATCCCAAAGAACATGTAGAGCCAATGCTTCAGTTCGTTGGATTAACGGATACCGGTAAGAAGAAAGCCAAAAATTTCTCTCTAGGTATGAAACAGCGTCTGGCAATTGGAATTGCATTACTTAACAATCCGGAATTCTTAATGTTAGATGAACCAATCAATGGACTAGATCCAACAGGTATCAAAGAGATCCGTGAAATGATCTTAAAATTAAATAAGGAAAAAAGTATTACGATACTGATATCCAGTCATATTCTGGGTGAATTATCAAAGATTGCTACGAGATATGGAGTTATTAATGATGGCTGTATGATCGATGAATTTACAAAAGAAGAACTGGAAGAGCGTTGCACTCAGGCATTAGAGATCAAGGTGGATGATCTTAAGAGATCAGAAGAAATCATCAGAAAATTAGGAATTACCGATTATAAAGTATTAGATGAGAATAAACTTCGTATGCAGACGAACATAGAGAGAGCCGGTGAGATAAACACGGAACTAGCAAAAAGCGGAGTTATGGTGATGTCTAGTACGGTAGTTGGTATGGATCTCGAGGATTATTTTATGAATTTAATGGAACTAAAGAACAATCAAATAAAATAAATTATGATTTTTAGGAGGTTTCTTATGAAGAACTTATTACGTTCGGATTTTTATAAATTATTTAAAAGTAAAACTTTTTATATCTGTGCATTAGTAGCATCTGTATTATCTGCGGCATCTATCTTTATTCTCAAATGGGCGAATTCTGTTATGCAAAGCCAAGGTGTAGTAGAGGATCCTGCAACAGGTGCGGTAATCAATGTATTGCCTTATAAAGATGGTCTGTCTTTTGGCATAGCTGTTTTCTCAGATAATACGATACCTTTATTTATAGGTATTATTATATCAATTTTATTATCAGCAGAATTTACACATGGAACAATGAAAAACGTTGTTTCAAAAGGTTTTGCAAGGCATAAAGTGTATTTGTCAAAATTTCTCACTATGGTTACAGCAGCAGTTATCTTCATGATTATTGTTTCCATCGTTGCTACCTTATCTGCTTCCATCGCTTTAGGAGCATTTGGTACTTTGTCAGGAACTTTATTATTACAGTTAATCAGAGTATGGGGTATTGAGATACTACTGGTATCAGCTTTTGTATCTGTCTTTGTTATGGTAGCTATGGTAGTACGTAATAATGGCGGTGTAATCGCTATTAATATCTGCCTATTATTATTTGCAAATTTAGTCTATTCCTTACTAGAATTAATCTTCCGTCATAAGATACCATTCTCTGATTATAGTTTATTAGTAAATATGGCCTCTATGGCAAACTTTCAGCCGGAGGGTGAAGTGATTGTAAGAGCAATTATAGTAGGTGTCTGCTTTTTAGCTGTTTCATTGTTCATTGGGTTAAGTATGTTTCGAAAAGTAGATGTAAAATAAACAGTGCAGCTAGGTACAAAAAGCTTTGTAGGTTGGTAATATATTGCTATATTAATAATGAAACATATATCATTAATATATACTTGAGAAAAAGCAGATTGTCCGTGATCGTTTCTTTTTAATTGATCATAGTGTTAGTATATAGATATTTGGAAATAAGCACTAAGATAAATAATAAATCAGAAACTGAGTCTTAATACTAGAAATAACGAAATCGAAATATTAATTAATATTCAATAATAAGAAATATACAAAAAGGAAAGCTGAGCTTTCCTTTTTGTATTTCTTATTATTGAACTTTTAATGGGTTAAGATTTTGGTGATCTCTGCGATGTAAAGAGTATGGTTATCACCGCTGGGATACCATACATTTTTTTGTTGTTCATCCAAGAGACAGTTGGGATCTAAGGTTTGTTTGAACATTTTTTTGCATATAAGAACCAGGGAAGCTTCTTGAAAACAAGGGGTTCCATCTTGCATCACAACCGTGAGTCCGGATTTAACGATTTTATCCTCATTTCTTCCGGTCACAGATCCCATATAATTAAGCATTTTACGATAACCGGTCTCAAAAAAGCTTAAAGAGAAGCTATCTTCACGATCAATAAATTCTTTGGTATAACGATGAGGTCGAACAACGATATAGGCTACGTTTTTTCCCCACATTACACCTAAACCGCCCCAAGAAGCAGTCATCGAATTAAGATTATCCTCGGTACCGGCAGTCACTAGCATCCAGTCCTTACCAATTAATTGAAAAGTACTTTTTCTCAAAGATTCAGGAGTGATTTCTTTAAATTGAATCATATTTTTCATCCTTTCCATTCATTCGTCTCATGTATTATACGTCATTTCATGATTTGTTGCAACTTCGTACGTGCTATTTCACATTCTACATTTCAGGCGCATATACTAATTATAAAGTTTCTATGTAGAGGATGCACAGCCTATGTTAATCCATGTAGTGGAGTCGGGTGATACTATAACCTCGATAGCGAATGAATATGGCATATCTCCGGAGCGAATTATTATAGAGAATGAATTGCCGAACCCGGAGGATCTGGTGGTAGGGCAAAGTATTGCCATTGTAATACCCGATGTGGTTCATACGGTGGTAGAAGGGGATACCCTATATTCTATCGCAGAACAATATGATGTTGATCCAAACCAAATATTACAAAACAATCCGGTGATAGCTGAGACAGAATTTTTAGTACCGGGCCAGACCCTGGTTATCTCCTATCGGCGAGATAATTTATCCGCAGGAGAAAAATTGGGATCTATAATTGTAAATGGATATGCATATCCATTTATCGATCGTACCGTATTACGAAAAACTTTACCTTATTTAACGTATTTGTCATTATTTACTTACGGATTTACTCCCGCTGGTGATTTAGTTCCTATTGATGATGCTGAATTAATCGAACTGGCTAAAAGTTATGGAGTACAGCCTATTATGGTGCTTGCTCCAATGGATGAGGAAATGGCATTTAGCAATGAAATTGCTCATCAGATGTTTATTAATCCGGAAGGCCAGGCGCGATTAATCGACAATATTCTAGCTACTATTCAAGAAAAAGGTTATGCTGGTATTGATATTGATTTTGAATTTGTACTTCCGGAAGACCGACAGAACTTTGCTACGTTTATTCAGAATGTAAAAAATAAACTGGAACCGGCAGGATTTATTGTAATGGTTGCTCTGGCACCGAAAACCTCAGGAGAGATGGCAGGTGTATTATATGAAGCTCATGATTATCCTGTGATCGGTGGAATCGCTGATCTTGTTCTTTTGATGACTTACGAATGGGGTTATACCTATGGTCCACCAATGGCTACGGCTCCATTAAACAATGTCAGAAGAGTTCTAGAGTATGGCGTCAGCGTGATAAATCCTGATATCATTCTAATGGGTATCCCTAATTATGCGTATGATTGGCCTCTTCCGTTTGTTCGGGGGGAAACTGCTGCGGAATCGATCAGCAATCAGGAAGCAATCGAACGAGCAGCTTTGCATAATGTTATCATTGAGTTTGATGAGCCGGCACAAGCACCGTTTTATCGGTATACGAATGACGCCGGTGTAGAACATGTAGTATGGTTTGATGATGCCAGAAGTATGAATGCCAAGGTACGTCTGATCAATGAACTAGGACTCACTGGTATGGGGGTATGGCAGATTATGAATTTCTTTCCACAGATGTGGATCGTGATCAGAGAGTTATATAATATTGAAAAAGTTCCGGAATAATCCCTGGGCTGTTGAATGTTCTCTTATATGAGAGACGTTTAACAGCCTTTATTATTCTTACCATTGAAGCACTTTCAATACAGCGAAATAAAAAACATTAATTATCTCACAATATCTCAATTAAAAATTACGAATTTTAGAAGACAAAACTAAAAAATTAATTTATAATTTTGGTAATCGTATACAACTAATGATAGGAGGTAATATTCGTGTATAAGATTTTAATAGTAGAAGATGATTCCGTCATTGCTACGTTACTGGAGGATGGTCTTAGGAAATGGGGCTTTGAATCCGATCATGTGACGGATTTTGTCCATGTGATAGATCAATTCCAAAGCTATCAGCCTCATCTGGTACTGCTGGATATATCGCTTCCCTTTTTTAATGGGTATTATTGGTGCAATGAAATACGTAAGCAATCGAAGGTACCTATTGTATTCTTATCATCCCGTACAGAAAATATGGATATTATCATGGCTATGAATATGGGGGGAGATGATTTCGTAACAAAACCATTTTCCCTGGATATTGTAATTGCAAAACTCCAGGCAGTACTTCGAAGAGCATATTCCTATTATAGTGAAATTACTACCTTAGAGGTAAATGGTGTGATTCTTAATCTCAACGACACTTCCGTTACGTATCAGGATAAGAAGCTGGAACTGACGAAGAATGAATATAAAATCATGCAAGTTTTGATGGAGCAGAAAAATCAAGTAGTAACCAGAGATCAGTTAATGAAAAAGCTATGGGATAATGACACCTTCATTGATGATAATACTCTGACTGTCAATGTGAATCGTTTACGTAAGAAATTGGAGGATTGTGGATTATCAGACTTTATCAATACGAAGAAGGGATTAGGGTATATGATCCATGATTAAAGATTATATCAGATACAGAAGACCGATACTGTTTTTTTATCTTGTTGTCCTAATTTTCTTTCCGATGATACATTTTTTGTATCACTTCCCCATGGAATCCATCGGCTATAGTATGATTATTTTTACTTTTTTCTATGTACTGTGGGTAATGCTGGATGGGTATTATTTTAAACAAAAGTTATCTGTATTACAAACTGTTCAAAAGAATATGTCACAGAACCGACATATGCTACCGGAGCCAACGAATCGTATCGAACATCAATATCAACAGATGATGTTCGTTCTTTATGATTTATTACAAAAAAATGAGTCTGAATTAGAAAAAATACATTTAGAACAGGTAGAATACTATACCTTATGGGTTCATCAGATTAAAACGCCGATATCTGCCATGCGACTGTCCCTCCAACATACAACAGAGGACCAGGAAGCTGTATTGGAGCAGGAATTATTTAAAATCGAGCAGTATGTAGAATTAGCACTACAATACACTAAAATTAAGAATTTATCCACCGATCTGGTCATCGATCAATATCCCCTGGAGGAGATCATTCATCAGACGGTGAAAAAATATGCTTCCTTGTTTATCTATAAAAAATTGTCCGTTAATATTCATGATTTTCATACTGATGTGATGACAGATAGTAAATGGTTATCCTTTATTCTGGAGCAAATCATATCCAATGCAATCAAATATACAAATCGAGGAGGCATTGAGATCTGGTATACCGACCATGTCTTGCAGATTAAGGATACCGGAATTGGAATATTAAAAGAAGATATGGATCGTTTATTTGAAAAAGGTTATACCGGATATAACGGCAGAATAGATAAGAGAGCTAGCGGTATAGGATTGTATCTGGTAAAAAGGGTGTCAGATTCTCTTGCATTAAAAGTAGAAATCAATTCCGAAGTTGGACAAGGTACGGTTGTAAAAATCGTATTTCCTGAGGAAAGTAATGCTTTTTATTATGAATAGGGAAATGATAATGATTGCATACATTTGTAAGTGTAGATTTTTATTTGTGACAAAAATGTAAGTTTCGAAACGAGAAATGTAAGGTTGTGCTAAGGCAACCCATTTCTCGTTTTACTATAATAAGTTATAAGCAAGAGGAACTCTTAAGAAAATAAGTTATCAAGGAAGGATATAAGAATGGAACTTTTACAAGTTAAAAATTTAAAGAAAATATATAATACCCGTCTGGGGGGAAAGCAATTTACAGCATTGCAGGATGTGAATTTTGAGATAGGTGCTGGTGAGTTCGTTGCGATCATGGGAGCATCCGGATCAGGTAAGACTACTTTATTAAATATAATTGCATCATTGGATAAAGCTTCCGGCGGGTCAGTCCTACTAGAGGGAAGGGACTTAAAAACGATCAAAGACAGGGAACTTTCCGCTTTCCGTCGTCAGAACCTAGGATTTGTATTCCAGGACTTTAATTTGCTGGACACCTTCTCGATTAAGGATAATATCCTGCTGCCACTGGTATTATCAAAGGTGAGCATCCAGGAGATGGAGAAGAGACTGGATCCATTGGCAGAAAGTCTGGGACTAACGAAATTATTAGAGAAATTCCCTTATGAGGTTTCCGGTGGTGAAAAGCAAAGAACAGCAGTGGCAAGAGCAGTGATTACTAATCCTAAGTTAATACTTGCCGATGAGCCCACGGGAGCACTAGATTCCAAGGCTTCTTCTAACCTACTAAAAATATTTAAAGATTTGCATGACAAAGGACAGACCATTCTCATGGTAACCCACAGCTCTATGGCAGCCAGCTATGCTTCCAGAGTGTTATTTATAAAGGATGGAGAGTTATTCAGCCAGGTATATCGCGGAAATGATAACAATAAGGCATTCTTTGACCGAATTGTATCCAATCTTTCGATCCTTTCGGATGGAGGTGTGGACATTGGCTAGGGGTTTTTACTTAAAGATAGCTCTTAATAATATAAGGAGAAATAAAAAAAGCAGTATTCCTTATTTTATAGCTGCTACGATTATGATTAGTGTTTACTTTATGATATTAAACATTATCTTTAATCCGGGATTGTCTAATGTTCCGGAAGGAGCAGTTCTTCAAACACTTTTCACCATTGGGATCGTAGTTTTAACCGTATTTGTTACAATCTTTATGATCTATATTAATAGTTTTTTGATTAAGCAGAGAAAAAGGGAGTTCGGTTTATATGGAATTCTTGGGTTAGAGAAACGTCATGTAGGAAGAGTAATGTTATGGGAAAATCTGTGTATCAATGGAGCTGCTCTTGTACTGGGAATAGCATCCGCTTGCGTCTTTGGATGGTTGATTTTTTTACTATTAATGAAGTGTATCCGTGTGACTAGCAACAGCTATTTCACAATACCAATAGAACCTTTTCTTCTTACCACAGCAGTTTTTATATGTATTTTTGTAGTAATTTCGATCCTTAATTTATTGCAGATTAGAATAGCAAACCCGATTGATTTATTAAAGAGCAATCATATGGGAGAGAAAAAGGTACGTTTTGTAATTCCAATGACGATATTGGGAGTGTTGGGATTAGGATGGGCGTATTACACCTCCTGGTCTGTTAAAAATGCATTAACTGCTTTGAATTTATTCTTTATCGCTGTTTTAGTCGTTATCCTGGCATCCTATGCGTTGTTTACAACTGGAAGCATAGCATTTCTCAGAATATTAAAGAAGAATAAAAAGTTTTATTACAAGTCTGAAAATTTTATATCAATTGGCGGCATGTTTCATAGAATGAAGCAAAATGCTTCCGGTTTGGCTTCCATCTGTATCTTAAGTACCATGGTATTAGTTACTGTATCCACTTGTGTATCGCTCTTCTTGGGACAGGAAAATAGCTTAAAAATGACAAATCAGGATGATATCAAGATTAAAGTATCTCCAACTGTGACGAAGGAACAGATGGATCTACTAGAAAAAGAAATAGTAGATTTAGCAGATAAAAATAAGGTTCAAATTGAAAATCAGTATTACTATTTTTCGATGGAAGAAATGATGATTTATAAAGATAAAACCTTTTCTGCTGTTGAATTTGATATGGCAAGCTTTGATAAATTACTTCAGGATACGGTAGATGTTAAGGTATTGACTTTGGAAGATTATAATCGAAATCAAAATACTAGTATAGAGCTTGATGAGAATCAAATCTTATTACTTGGTGAAACCAAATATGAAGGAATTACAGAGATTGCATTAAAGGACCAACGTTACGAGATCACCACCCTTGTTACAGATGCTATATTTACCCATGGTAAAAATAGAGATGCTTTTCAAGAGGTGTTTATGGTAGCGAAGGATTTGGATGCAGCTAAACGATTCATACAACAAATCGGTGACTCAGAGAATGGTGGTTCTACAAAATATATTTTAAATATTAACGGTAACGAAGAGGACTGTTATAATTTTGTAAAAGATCTGAGAGACAGTTATGATGAAATTTTTGAAATAAGGTATGGAATTAGTGATATCTATACGGATCGAGCAGCAGGATATAGTATTTATGGCGGTTTACTGTTTATGGGTGCGTTTTTTACAATATTGTTCCTTTGCACAACGGTATTAATTATCTATTATAAGCAAATTTCTGAAGGGTATGATGACAAGGAACGGTTCGAAACCTTACAAAAGGTCGGCATGGACGATCTAGAAGTGAAACGGACGATCAATAAACAAATTCTTATTGTATTCTTTCTTCCCCTTATTGGTGCATTACTTCACCTAACAATGGCAAGCAATATGATCATAAAAATGTTA
This sequence comes from Herbinix sp., assembly GCA_029238935.1. Lineage (GTDB taxonomy): Bacteria > Bacillota > Clostridia > Lachnospirales > Lachnospiraceae > Mobilitalea. Next base: position 8,339 of record JAQZBN010000046.1, on the reverse strand, counting down.
GAGATATTCTGGTTGCATGATACTAAGATAACAATACTTTGTATGGTAACCTCCTGTGCAATATTTACAGCAGCCTATATTTTTGTATATCGTCTCACGGCAAAAACCTATTATAACATTGTTAAGTGGTAATTCATAAATCATAGATTGAAGAAAAATGTAAGGCCTCTCAGGATGCGTATGGCATTATGCCATGATCATCTTGAGAGGTTTTTATTTGAAAGAGACATACATATTTTGGTAAAAGTGATTTGTAATTGCAGCAATATCTGTTATAATACATAGTAACTACGATCAATTTTAACAGTAGCATCTTGATAAAATTATTAGAAATAGGTGTATGAAAGAGGTATATGGATGGAAACGAATAGAAAAATACTTACCATAGGGTTGAGTATCTCTGGTATTAGTATGCTGGTTGCGATTATTCTTATTTATTTCACGCAGATGAAGCAACCGATATTTTTTGAACATTACTATGATCTGTGGATTTTAAAGGAGGATACTTATCCAGAGGATAACTTTTTTGTATTAAAATATATCACAAATTCAGATGATGGTAGAAAAGTTACTGGAATTACATTTCCTGAATACCCCCAGGGGAGCTTTACGACGTATGATACCATAGTTCCTAATAATTTCTTTCTGTTTAACCAAACTCAAAATACGGTTGAAAATTGCGGGAGATATAGTATTCATACCCTGTATATCAGGTATGATGGAATCGAATTAGATATGGAAGATGAAATCCTGTTAACGAAAGCGAAGCTTCAGTTTGACAATGGAGAAACCTTTGAAGATAATATTGGTAAAATCATACTTTATCAGGAAGACAAATCCCCTGGATATCTTCCGGTTAAAGGAGGAGAAGGTAGTTCTAACGGAGATATGACCTACCAATATTTTGTAAATGTAGATATGGTTATGTCCGGTATTGAGGATATTCATTTGAGAGAGATGAGAGAATACCTGGATTTTCGTATCGAGGGAGTGGATTATACGATGATTTCTGGATTGGATTATCAAAAGGGTGATTATATAGATACAATGTCTAAGTTTATCACCTATAAAAAACCCTCAGCAAAGTTTATCCTTTATAATATGAAACCCAAGCTTTATTTTATTAATCAATGGGGAAATGATTGCAGTGTTCGTATGGAACCATTAAATAATCTGACACAGTTTGATTATGATACGATCAGTATCTTTCGGTATTTTATGGAAAGAGAGGAGCGCTAATATGGAAAAGGGTTATCGCACAATATTCTGGGGATTTTTCATTGCAACATTTCATATTAGTATCCAGGGGTTTCAGATACTTCCTGTATTTCTGGGATGGTTGATTGTTGCACAGGGCATCAGTATATTACATGTGCATTTTTCAACGAAAAGTTTTTTGAAAGCCAAAGTAATGGCTATTCTGATCATCATTTATTCGCTTCTTTGGGATATTAAGCGATTTGTACAGATTGTTATTCCATATGAATATATCATATCATCTGCAGGGAATATACTATTGGCGATGGGTACATTATGGATGGAATTTCTATTATTAGAAGGATCTATAGCTTATCTACAGGAGTTACAATTAGACCGAAAAGCTGTTGAATATGGTAGGAGGTTACGAAGCTTTCTTGTAATAAGCCTGATCCAAATTATATTTTTAACCGTGACGTATGTGATATTGGATCAGATTTTAATCACTGTCAGCGCAATCTGTGCAATTATCCTGGTTATTTGGTTTATAAATATTATTAGTAGTTTACGCAAGAATTTAAGTGAAGAAGCGAGAGTAAACTGATTTGTTGGTGAAGCCCAACCGCAGGGAGGATTTACAAACAAGTAAAAAGCAACTATAATATGAAGCATTTACAAGAAGGGCAGAAAAGGAGAAGAAACGAATGAATAAAAAAATGATGAAGGAAATTATTAGTTGGATTTTGGTATTCGTAACTGCAATTGCGCTAGCATTTTTTATCAATAGGTTTGTTATATTCCGTGTTAAAATACCAACGGGGTCGATGGAAAATACCATTATGGTAGGAGATAAGGTGATCACTTATCATCTGGCTTATTTGTTCAGTGATCCCGATCGGGGAGATATCGTAGTATTTCCATTTCCGGATGATGTGTCTGTTGATTACATTAAGCGAATTATTGGACTTCCGGGGGAAACCATCGAGGGTAAGGATGGACTGGTTTACATAGATGGTGAACCATTGGAAGAGGATTATGTTTTAGATCCATTGGATAGCGATTTTGGCCCCTATGTAATACCGGAAGATAGTTATTTTATGATGGGTGATAACCGAACGGATTCTGCTGACGCAAGATATTGGGAAAATAAATTTGTTCATAAGAAAGATATCAAAGGGCAAGCCATCTTAAAATATCCTGATATGAAGTGGTTAACGAATTAATATAGAACCTCGTTGTACCGATTGTTATATCTATTTATTTATTCTTTAATGCAATCATAATATTTGTAATACATCAATCCCAGAGACTAGGGGCTAGAATACGATTTAATAAAATTAAAGGGTATGAAATTCCTTAGACTCTGGAATGATAGAATAAGTATTGATTTATGGTATTATAAAATAAACACAGATCTACTGTTAGACGTAGGGTGATAATGCATCTGCTACGTCTTTTTTTATACTTTTTATATCACATTCAATTTATATTAGGGGTTTCTTTCTAAGCAAACAACCAAGGTGACAGAGCAGTCTCCACAGAGGAGATATTTCCTTAAAAATAACTGACATTAATTCGCTTTCCCATCTTTTTTAAGCAATCAGATAGCTCATCAATTAATCGCATTTTTATACTGAAATGGATTGGTAAGTTGGGGTTTTGATGAGCAGGGTTAATTGCTTTACCAACATAAAAATTTATATCGGTAGCCTCTTCGAATAGATAACGAGCAATTAACGAAGCTCCATCCTCTTTCAGACTCCATTCACTATAGCAGGTATTATCGGCTAAATAACTCTGCGCATAGAAGAGGACGCGATTTATTGTAATTACGCCTTCTGTTACTAGGTCGACACCTTCTATGCAAGAAGTAGGAGGGATCTCTGGGTCAATATAGTCTAGACCGGTACGCATTTCCTTCCCTAAATACTGAGCAGCAAGATAGGAGGTAGTTCCTCCGCACACAATATGTTTTCCATCTTTCGCAAAGAAGAGAGCCATCATTTTGTTGACATCTAAAGCATTCGAGGGTGGGCCAATTAGAAGATTCATAGGCTCCCGTTTTCTGATTTTTATAGCAGCAATTGTGGTATCATCTCCAGGTGTTTGGCCATAGAGTCTTGCACATTCATCCAGTAATACCGTTGCTACAATCTTGGCAGAGAAATTGTCTGTATATATTTTTTCGATATAATCGATGATATTATCTCTTTGCCATCCAAAATTAAGTTTGCTACCGACTCCTGCATAGATAGCTCCATCACTCATGGCAATTAGAACATCACCGATGGAAAGCTCTATCTTTGACTTATAAATGATTTTATCACCAATACGCATGCTCATTTTATCGTACTCGCAGTTTTGACCGTTACGAAGCAATATAACATGGGGATTATCATACTGAATTACCTCAGCTTCCTTATTATCGATGACATGAATGATAGTAAAGGTTGAATAAGCAATGCCACGCTTTTCACAGACAGGGAGAGTAGAGGCCACTGTTGTAACACAATCTTCGATGCTCATATGGTTAGCCATCATCGTTGAAATAATCTTAGCGGTTAAAGTGGATAAGATGCTTGCTTTCACACCGCTTCCAAGACCATCCGCCAACACCATTACCATAGAGCTATCCCCTTCCTCTACAATATCAACATGGTCACCGCAGAGTTGTTCCCCGTATTTATTAATACTGAGGTATCCGACATCTGTGCATAGATTATTCATTTTTTAAGGTCTCCTTTAAATTGGTCAGTGCAATTTTAGTCTCTGCAGTGGTTTCCCCCAGAAGGGAAGCAATCTCCTGAACAACTCGCATCTGCTTTTCAATAACCTTATCGGTAATTTCTATGGTTTGTCGGCTGATTTCATCTTTTTTCAATCGGATCTTTTCCTCTTTGGTAATATCACGAAGAATACTAATGATGATATGATAATTCTTATCATAGATAATCGTCTCTTCGATGTACTTTTGATATTCCGCAAGATAGGTATGCTTATCTCGTATATTCTTCCCTGTGGTCATTACCTCAAGGTAGCCTGTTGGATTTAGTATTCTTACAACAGGTGATCCTAAGATATCACGATCATTTTTAATATTCATAATCTGACAAGCAGCACGATTGATCTGCTGTACTTCAAGATTTTCATTAAGAACGATGACACCGCTGGGCATGTTATAAATAATATTATCTGAGAAATTTTCTGCTTTTTCCTTTAGGAAAGGCAAGCACATAGTGAGATCGGCTTTCCCCTGGAAGACTGCGATAGCTTTGTCACGGCAGGTATTATAGCCACAGCTTCCACAATTTAATTCCTGTTCCGGAGAGGATTTACCCATCTTATGAAGAATTTCTGTGATTGCTGTGCTACCTGGCATAAATTTCTTGGTACCGGTGAATGGAAAGCTTTTCTGTAAATATTCTGCATCGGGCTGCGATACATCAAAATCTTCCTTGCCGGCAAATCGATTCACTGCAATATAATCTGAGATAGGAGTTCGCTGATCTCTGCCCATGGCGGGACCGCCGATACAGCTGCCTACACAAGCAGACATCTCAATAAAGCAATTCTTAAGATTGCCTTTTAATAAATTTGATATTGTATGGATGCAATTCTCCATTCCATCCACAGGGATATAGTCATAATCATCTAATTCTAAAGTCATTGAGCGGATGATACCACCAGCCGTAGGAAATAACCGTGCTTTTCCCTCTTTAGAAGGTAAGTGTTCAGCGGCTTCTATCGTTACGGAGGCTTCTTCCAGCCATAATGATAATTCCTCAAAAGTTAATACACAATCCACAATTCCTGGATAACGGTCTGATTCTTCCTTCTTGGAGATACAAGGACCGATAAATACGGTACATGCATCAGGATATTGTTCTTTCAGTAAGGAACAATGAGATTGCATCGGTGAGGAAACCGGAGCAAGATAGGGAAGTACCTCAGGATAATATTTTTGGATTAAGGTATTGACAGTATGACAGCAGGAGGAGATAATAACAGAATTCTTTCGTTCTTTTATTAACGCTTCATATTGACGTTTCACAATTGTAGCCCCAACCGCAGTTTCTGATGCTCCTTGAAAACCAAGTTTCATAAGCGCCTGTTCCATTGTCTTAATATCAGCACCTTCATATTTAGCAACAAAGGAGGGAGCAAGACTCACATATACAGGTTTCCCGGAAGCAATCATAGCTTTTACCTTATCAATATCATTCCTGATCTGCTTTGCATTTTGCGGACATGCAACAAAGCACATTCCACATAAAATACACTCATCTTTTACAATATGCGCCTGATGATCTGCAAAACGTATGGATTTCACAGGGCAGTTACGGATACATTTATAACAATTTTTGCAATTTGCTTTTTTTAATTGTATGTAATAGTCCATTTTATACACAACCTTTTTGTAAACGTAACCAATGAAAATGATATGTGTGGAGACATCATTTTTTAGTTACAACAATATGTTTCAACCTATATTAACATAATATAAGACTTTTTGTTGAAAAATGTCTAGAAAATTCTCTTTTGATACTCCGCAGATCACCTCATCGTTAATTTTGATCGTAACGCCGTCGGTACATTTACCTAAGCAGAATGCTGCAGATAGAGTTACCTTTTCTTCTAATTGGTGATCAGCGATCGCCTCTTTGAATAGCTGTATGATATCGTAAGATCCTCTGATATGACATGAACTTCCCACACAGATATATATATTCATAGCCCCATGCTCCTTCCCTAGTATTACGTTGTTGTATCTTTTGTAAAAATCATATTTGTAAATTATTTGATTGACATCGTATCTTATTTTAGGGTTGTTTTCGTTAGATTTTATATAGCATTGTTAAATGTTTAACAAATTAAGTATAATACGAAGTGATAACGATGTCAACAGAGGAAAAAGGAAAATATGGATCGTAATGATAGAAAATAAATATATGAAAATCGTGGTAATCAAGTAGAATTTTTGACCTTGAATTGCTATAATAAGGGAAGAATAGTGAGGATGTTAATCAATTAAATATTCTGAAAACAGAAGGAAAAGGGAATCATAGTATGAATACGGCATTGATTTATTATTCAAAAACAGGTCATACAAAGATGATTGCAAAAGCGATGGGAGAGGAGATAGGAATAGAAGCTCAAAACATCCTGGAAAAACCGGTTATCAACAATGTGGATATACTCTTGATAGGGAGCGGGATCTATGCAGGTAAGGTAGCAGAGGAACTGATCACCTTTATACAAGAACTGGATCCGGAGAAAGTGAAGAGGGCAGTAATCTTTACGACTGCCATGACAGAAACAATTCAAACAGCAACACTAAAAAGTGCATTGTTCGCTAAAGGGATACCTGTGGAGGGGGAAGAATTTATTTGCAAAGGAAAATTCCTGTTCTTCTCGAAACATCATCCGAATGAATTAGATATCAAAAAGGCAAAAGAATTTGTTAAAAAATATACAAATAAATGAAAATAAAATGATAAGGAGAATTTATGGAACATTTGATTGATAAATTAAATAATGGTAAATTTTATAGTATCGTTAGTACTATTTTTATCATAATGACCGGTGCTATTAATCTGTTTGGTTATTTTAAACTTCCTGATACAATTGCAACTCAATTTAGTTTTCATGGTGGCAGTGTCAATCATATGCCAAAATCAATCTATCTGATTGCATCCTTTTTTCTCATTCTACTAATTACAGTATTTCTAGTTAAGGGAGAAAAGCAGCAGAAATTAAAGTATTTCATTACAGATCTCATTTTGGTGATTGCTAATACTGTGATGATAGTGATACAGTTATAATTCTTTTAGGTGCATTATGAAGCGATTCAATCACTAAATATGCATCCAGCAAAAGAGATTGGAGTTATCACTTTTGTGAGGTTTCTTTGTTTCATATAAGAAGGTAACTGCTTAAGTTCAGATATAGGCAGTTACCTTTTTTGATTTTTATTCTTCGTTCAAATAGGTATCATTAATCTTAAGTATCTGTTCCATGGCCTCTAAGCCAGGAGCACCTATTGTGTTTCTTTTATTTACACATGTGGTTAAGCTGATCGCTTCATAGATGTCCTGTTCAAATACCGGACTTATTGCCTGATATTCCGGTAAACTAAGTTCATCAAGGGATATATTCTTAGTAATACAGGTTAATACGAGCTGGCCTACAATTCCATGAGCATCGCGAAAAGGTACACCTTTATTCACGAGATAATCTGCCGCATCGGTTGCATTGGTAAATCCACTCTTAGCACTTTCAGCCATCACATTTTTGTTAAACTGCATAGTGGAAACCATCCCGGTAAATAAAGCAAGACAACCTTTTACGGTATCAAGAGCATCAAAAGTCAATTCCTTATCCTCCTGCATATCTTTGTTATAAGCAAGGGGGAGACCTTTCATTGTAGTGAGAATGGATATAAGTGATCCATATACCCGTCCGGTCTTTCCTCGAACCAGCTCAGCAATATCGGGATTCTTCTTCTGTGGCATTATGCTAGAGCCGGTCGAATAAGCATCATCAAGTTCGACAAAGCGATATTCATTGCTATTCCAGATAATAATTTCTTCGCAGAAACGGCTCAGATGCATCATTATGGTTGATAGAGTACTGAGCAGCTCGATCAGATAATCACGGTCAGATACACCATCCATGCTATTTAAAGTAGGACCCTTAAAGTGTAATAATTCTGCAGTATACATTCTATCCAGAGGATAAGTGGTTCCAGCGAGTGCACCGGATCCTAGAGGTGATACATTCATACGATTTTTACAATCCGAAAGACGGGAACGATCCCGCTTAAACATCTCAAAATAAGCTCCGATATGGTGTGCCAGAGTCACCGGTTGAGCCTTTTGCAGATGGGTAAATCCAGGCATAAAAGTCTCAATATTCTCTTTCATAATAACATGAAGTGAAATCAATAGGTCTTTTAATAAAAGATCTAATTCGTCAATTTCATCTCGTATATAAAGTTTCATATCAAGTGCGACCTGATCATTTCTACTTCTTCCAGTATGCAATTTTTTACCGGCATCACCAATTCGTTTGATCAGATGAGCTTCTACAAAACTATGGATATCCTCATGTTCCTCATCGATGAATAAGGTGCCTTGATTGAT
>JAQZBN010000045.1 GCA_029238935.1 Herbinix sp. | reverse complement strand
TGTTGCATTATTCCTTATGATTATCTATTCCTATTGCAAGAGATTTACTTACCTTTGTCATCTAATTCTGGGAGTTACCTGTGCATGTGCTCCGGTTGGTGCTTGGCTTGCAGTTACCGGAGAAGTATCTTGGATACCTCTATTTATGGGCGCTGCCAATTCCTTATGGGTTGCTGGTTTTGATATCATCTATGGTTCACAGGACTATGAATTTGATAAAGCCAATGGACTTCACTCCATTCCGGTCAAATTCGGTGTAAAAAATGCATTACGGATTTCGCTGCTATTCCATATCGTCACGATCATTTGTCTAACGATCATTGGTATCTTAGCTACCGAGTTAGGTGCAATCTATTTGATCGGGGTCTTACTCATAACCTTATTATTTATCGTAGAGTATCGACTTGTCTCACCTACGAATTTAACGAATGTCAACATAGCATCTTATAGCGTCAATCAACTGATCAGCATTGTTTTACTGGTTACCGGTTTATTGGACGCACTGCTATTTTAACATACAAGACACTATAATTTAACAAAAAGGATGGTATTAAATGAAAACTCCAATGAAATTGATCACCTTATTAATAGTAATCGTATTTGTATTTACCGGATGCAAGGCTCAGAATACAACTACTGCATCAGAGGATACGAATACAAATGAATCTGAAACCTCTGAAGAAACAGCGGAAAACAATGATGCATCAGACAATGCGGAGACATCGGACACAGCTGCTGCCGAAGAAGAATCCCCTACAACAGAAAAAACGGTAATTCGCATCGGAATGATGTCCTCCTACGATGTTATCCCTTATGTTATGATCAATGAACTTGGTCTCTCCGACAAATATAACATTGAATTAAAGTTAGAAGTATTTACCTCCGCAAAGGATAGAGACGCTGCATTTCTAGCTGGAGAACTTGATGGTGTTTTAACCGACTACATCGGAGTATGCATTTATCAGAATGCGAATTTTGATGTGAAAATTACAGGTATCACTGATGGTGATTATGTATTGGTAGCTGGAAAGAATAGCGGCATCACAGATATCAGTAATATCGGTGGTCGCAGCATTGCAATCTCTGAAAACACACTGATCGACTATACCTTGGATCAGATCTTAGCAGCGAATGCAATGGAAAGTAACGCAGTGGAAAAGGAAATCGTACCTCGCATTCCTGATCGTGTGGAATTACTTCGCAATGATCAAATCGATCTCGGATTACTACCGGAACCCTTCGCTTCTATTTCTTTAAATGATGGAGCAATTTACTTAGGTAGTGCCAATGATATCGGACTTTATCCTGCCATTTCTGCCTTCACCAACGCTTTCTTAGATGAAAAGTCAGAAGCAGTGAAAAACTTATACAAAGCTTACAATGAAGCAGTGGAATATATCAATAAAACAGATATCACCAGCTATGAAGATATCGTGATTAAGACCGTCGGATATCCCGAAGAGATGAAAGGCCAGATTACGATCGAACCTTTCCGCACCAGTGTACTTCCTCCCAGAGAAGATGTGGAGAATGCAATTAAGTGGGCAAGCGATAAAGGCTTATGCAGTGCAGACCTTACCTATGAGCAGCTTACCTTTGATGTATATACAGAATAAATCTAAGTCTAAGATATTCTTGGTAATTTAATGAGTTATTTGTAGGGTAACCTCTACAAGAAGGGGACCATAATGCTTATTATTGATCATCTATCCATACGATACAAAACAAAACAAAATGAAAACCAAGTCATCCAGAACCTCTCCTTTCAGCTGCAACAAGGAGAGGCTCTGGTGATTCTCGGCCCTTCCGGTTGCGGTAAATCAACTTTGATTAATGCATTGGCCGGAACATTGCCAATAGAAAGCGGCAGCATTGATTACATAACGGAACATCTAAGACAAAGCTTGAGCCCTAAGACACATAAAATCGGTCTTATACCCCAAAATTGTGGACTGCTGCCTTGGAAAACAGTAAAAGAGAATTGCCACTTAGCTCTACGAATTCGAAAAGAACAAGTAAACCAAATCCAGAAAGAAGAAATGGATCAGATTTATAAAGCTTTAAACATTCATGATATCCTTGATAAATATCCCGGAGAATTAAGCGGCGGACAAGTACAAAGGGCTGCAATTGCTAGGGCATTTATCATGAAGCCGGACCTGCTTCTTATGGATGAACCCTTCTCAGCTTTAGATGAAATCACAAAAGAAGAAGCCAGGGAATTATTTCTTAGAGTTTGGTCGAGGTTAAAACCAACGACAATCCTGGTAACTCATAGTATCGAAGAAGCTTTATATCTGGGTCATACTATATTTGTCATGGGTAATACGGGCGGCGAAGTGAAGTATCAAATGAAAAACCCCTATTTCGGAAACTTATATCCGAATCAGGTGGATTATCTTATGACGAAACAATTACTTCGTTCCAAGTTAGTGAAGGATGTGAAGGAGGATGCCTATGAATAAATTATTTTCACGGTGCCAGATCTTCCTGCAAGGATTTCTGTCGGTTCATCTTATATGGCTGATTGCTTATTATCTAACGAATACCACGGTCATTCCAAACCCGGTATTAGTGTATAAAAACTTTGGTTCGGTATTATCCGATCGCATGCTCATTCATATATTATACAGCTTACGAAGGATTGGGGCTGGGTTAGTACTTTCCCTTGCTGTAGGTATTCCGATTGGTATCCTAATGGCTTACTCAAAGAAAGCAAACCGCATATTATATCCCTTTATCTATTTTAGTTACCCCATCCCAAAGACCGCTTTATTACCGATCGCCATGCTTCTTCTGGGAATGAGGGATGGTTCTAAGATCAGTATCATGTTTTTGGTTATCGTATTTCAAGTAATCGTGTCCGTACGAGACAGCATTCTTACGATTGATAAGACCATGTATCAGGTAATCCTTAGTACAGGAGCAAATAAATTTCAGATCATACGTCATGTTACACTTCCTGCAATTCTTCCGCATTTATTGACCAGCCTGCGTGTTTCTTTGGGTGCGGCAGTCTCTATTTTGTTTTTTGTTGAAGGTTATGGCACAAAATATGGCATGGGCTATTATATTCTGGATGCATGGTCAAGAATTAACTTTATAGAGATGTATATTGGTATCATAACAATTGCAGTGATTGGATTTTTATTATTTATATCAATTGATTACCTGGCTTCAAAATTATGAAAATGGAATCATACTACCGTGGAATAGAAAGGAGACCACCGCAATGGATCAGCCATTATTATGCAACATGAAAAAAAGATTAGTTGTCGGAATGAGCGGTGCCAGTGGTGCCATTCTTGCAATACAACTTTTAGAGATTATGAAGCAACAACATGATTGGGAAACTCACCTTGTAATCTCCAAAGGTGCAGAGATGACCATTGCTCAAGAGACAGACTATTCTCTTCCACAGGTGCAGCAACTTGCTGATGTTACCTATGATATTGAGGACTTTGGCGGAAGTATTGCCAGCGGAACCTTTCGCACAGAAGGGATGATCATTCTTCCTTGTAGTATGAAGACTGTGGCAGGAATTGCTTCCGGTTATTCTGATAATCTTATGCTTCGGGCAGCAGATGTTACCTTAAAGGAACGAAGAACTCTGGTTCTTGTTGCAAGGGAAAGCCCCTTAAGCTCCATTCATCTAAGAAACATGCTTACGGTAACGGAAGCCGGTGCTTACATTATGCCACCGGTTGCTCCTTATTACAGTGGTATCCATAACCTTGATGAGCTACATCTGCAAATTATTGGCAAACTACTTGACCGATTTGGAATAGAACTAAGTGGCTATAGACGGTGGTGTAAATGATAATGGATTACCAAATAAGAATTCCTTTTTCTTATTTGGTAATCCATATTACATTCAATCAGTATGGATACAGTAAAAAAATCTTATTTATCAACAAACTAGCATCTCGATATGATAACGATACACTAATCGCTTGATTTATTTAAATCTAACGGTTCTCCCTTGTTCATAATCTCACGGATTTCATATGTAATATCATCTGTTACTTGATATGCTTTTCTACTTGATTGATAGGGGTGATACGTCGTCCTTGTATATATTGCATAGTCACCCTCATCATTATATAGATACATAAGTGAACTCTTTGAATCATCATCGTAATCGATAGCAATTTGAATCCCCTTTGAAATAGGTCCTGTATTAGTCTCTTCTTCGAACGTGTAATCTACTTCGGTATATTCGACCGATGTTAATAACTCCATTAAATCATTCATCATAGACTTATCATCAATCGTATATAGAATTTCTTTTCTGGAAACAGTACTTATCTTTGAAATCTGATCCGCTTGTTCAAAAAGCTCAGAAATATCAATTTCAACCGATGATAAGTTATCCTCTGATTTAGCTTCCGTATCATCTTTCTTACAACCGGTGAAACATAAAGCCAGTGATAAGATAATGCATCCAATGATTCCTTTATTCATTTTACTCCCTTCTACCCGACTAAGTCGATAGAAAATGCTATTCGAGAATCTAAATGAAGAGATCTGTATCTTTCCTTACAGCGTTGGAATATGTCCTATGACACTATTCGTATCTTTCCTTACAGCGTTGGAATATGTCCTATGACACTATTCGTATCTTTCTCACAAACTATTCTTGTATAATAATGACTTGATGTATCTCCAATGGTAAAGACCCAATACTCCTTATCCCAATTAGGCATCCCTTCTACCGCAACCCAAACAGTTTCCTTCAAATCATCGGACAAGCTTTCAATTGATACATATTTGGTATTAATATTCTCTACAAAATCATCCGTGTACTGCGAATTATGAATGTATTCCATGCAGTTAGACAGAGCTTCTTTATGATCATCCTTTGTAACGGAAGAATTCGTAATGATACATAGCACAGCTATTAAGATTATACCTAAGCAGATGCAGCTAATCTTTGTTAATGACCTTTTCATACTATTTGTACTCCTACTCAGCTAACTATTTGTTCCCATAAACGATACCATCAGAAAAGCTTATTATCTCTAAGTACCCAACAAGCTTTGTCATAATCCTTTTTATGAACATAAATATAGTATTGAATCATGCACTTACTATTTAGACCAATGGACTGAATTGTTCCCGGTCTAGCTCCTGATGTATTAAAGGTTTTATATGTGTAATTAATGTTCTCTTTATCTAATATACTGGATATTTGACCGAATTTTTGTAGGTCCATTGTAACAAAAATTTCTTTCCGATTGAATATATTCATTTACTTCACCCCTGCAGATTTTCACATTCATTAATTCAACAACGATTCATCTTAAAGTATTTTAGCAATCATTATATTAAGTGAAATCCTACTGCCTCAGCTACTCTTCGCATTGGAATATTATCTTCACCTGTTGTTAACGTAGGTATTCTATTTTGATTAAGGATATAGTCCGCTACACAGCTCACGGTCATTTTTGCTAATCCTCTATTTTCAAAGTTCTCCCTGGTATTTACTGCCGCAACCTCCCATTTATCCTGTGAATACCTCCAAACAGCTGCTACAGAAATAATTTTATTATCTTCTAAGACTGCACAGTATGTAAAACCATCATTTCTTGCTTCATTCCAAGTTTCATAACTCATATCCCATAATTCATTCATATAATGATAGTCGTCATCGTTGAGCCACCTAACCTTTTTAAAGCTGACCGGCTTAAAGTCTGATAATTGTACGGTATATTTGACATAATTCCTCATGAATTTAATCCCTTCTCTCCTTTATTATGAAAACCACGATATTAATCTCTTACTATGCTTTAGTCGATGTAAACCTATCCTATATCGTTATAAAGTTACTTCCATCCGTATCATTACTTACCTTTTGCATAAAAAAACAAACTCATGATCAATTACACTTATTACGATCATCCTCTAATTATCATTATACAACAATGGTATTATTTGTAAACTCCTATCGCAAATCTTAAGATAACTGTAAGTTTTGCTTTCATACACTCCTTTGGTTTGTTGTCCCTAACATCTTCCCTATGCTATAATTGGAAATAGCAAAGCTTTAGCCCTGCAATAAAAATTTTATAAATCCTTGTAAGATTTTTAAAACATATGCGTCTTATAGTTAGGAGGTGATAAAGTGACGGAGTTCGAGAGAATATACGATGCGTATTTTAAAGATGTCTATCTATACGCAAAAGCTTTAACAGGAAATCAGAGCATCGCAGAGGAAATCACTGACGATACCTTTTTTAAGGCTTTAAAATCCCTTGATCAATTTAAAGGCAATTGCGATATCCGAGTCTGGCTATGTCAAATTGCTAAGAACAGCTATTATTCCTATCTACGTAAGTATGGTAAACTCGTTGACTATGATGATCATGTCGAACAGGTTTGTTCGGAGCATCCTATGGAAAAAAAAATGATTGATCAGGAAGCTCTTATGATGATTCATTCTATCTTGCATGAATTGGATGAACCTTATAAGGAGGTTTTTACTTTACGGGTATTTGGAGAATTGTCATTTTCACAGATAGCCAAGGTGTTTGATAAAAGTGAAAATTGGGCTTGTGTCACTTATCATCGAGCCAAGAAAAAGATACAGAATAGAATGGAGGTCTATTATCATGAGTAAGATCCATTGCGATATCATAGGCGACATAATGCCATTATATGTAGAAGATATGGTAAGTGAAGCAACCAAAGCTATGGTCGAGGAGCATATCAAAGAATGTAAGAATTGTTCAAGTAAAATTCAGAGTATGCAAAAAGAACTAGTTCTTCCTGCTGATACCATAACTGCTCCGTTAGAATCCTTAAAAAAGAAATTATCTCACAAGAAATTCAACCTGATATTACTGTCAGTATTCCTTGCTGTAGCCATTATGACATTGGTATTCCTATTTGTAATGGCTCCAATCCCTATGAACTATGCGAATAATCTAATTCAAGTAGAAGAACAAGATAACGGCAGTATCTTAGTTACAATCCGTGGTGAAGCAGCCGGGTATGATGTATCTGGTTATGCATCAGAGTCCAATAACATTAGAAATGATAGCACAGCTCCTTCCTATACCTATCATATCACTGTGTGGAACTCCTTATGGAATAAGTACATTGCCAAGAAGGAAAACCGAAGTTTTATTATTAATTCTAATGATGCTGGTGGTTATGAGGATGTACTTGCCATCTACTATTATTCAACCGAAACCGCTAAGGACGGAAACCATAGTAATGATCTTCTTCTCTATGGAACCGACCTATATTCTTCCGGCGGTGTCGTTACATTACCAAGACTGGCACTAAGTTACTATTTTATCCTAGCCCTCTTATTCACTGTAATCGGATTTATCCTATACGCTCTTAGCCGCAGACACCAACGAATGCATTCCATCATAAAATATATAACCATACTTCCATTGTCCTTTATGATTAGTATGATTAGTATCAAGAGATTTCATTTTTCGTCCTATTATTTATTGAAAGATCTGACAGGAATACTATTATTAATGATACCAATCTATTTTATTGTATTGATACTTTATCAGTTAATTCGAGAACGCTTCAATAAATGGTGATATTCGGGCAGTGCTTTATTTTAGTTTCACTTTATTTTAATTTCACTTTATTTTAGTTTCGCTTAATTTTAGTTTCACTCCATTCTTTACTAGTTTTTTCAACTTTTTAGTATAATAAAAATTGCAAATTCCTCCCATATCCTTTTCTCAGGAGGATGTCTGAATTAATGCACATTTTATAAAATCTAATTCATAAAGAGGTGGATCTATGCAAAACATTATGGAGGTAACGACGTTTCACGATGATTTTGGTCTTTTTACCTTTCCGAATCTACGGATTATTGGTAAAGAGACAAGATGCGGAGGTAATCTTGGAAATACTGCTCCAGAATTCTTAGGAAAACTCTTCTATTCCGAGGATTATACTATCTTACAGTCTCTACCCAGTCCGGTGCAGGGTTATCTTTTTGACTGGACTTGTGATTATGATCCATACACAGATACCTATTCCTTTATCCATTGTGCATTAACTGAAGCAGGAACCCCGGTACCTGATGGCTTTGACTTTCGGGATATCCCCTCTACAATCTGTGTTAAAGGAGCTATCGGAGATAACATGCAGCAAACCATTGATAAGGCAAATGAACAAGGATACACCCTAAACTGGGAACCATACCCTTGGAATGCTGAGATATTCGTTCCGGAACTAGGCCAAAGCCATTGGTTTACTCCCGTTCGTAAGAGGTAGTAATCATCTCACAGTGGAAGAAAAGTTTTGTCTTGTTACAGAGGAATACTTATTTGGTTCATGATTTTATATTACGAATTATTGAGGTATGCAGATTATTCTGCATGCCTTTTTTTGTAATTGGATGTTCTGTTTAAATTGAATTTTATATTGTATTAGCTTCTCCTTACTAGACTTTCTGCATTAGATTTACTGTATTAGTTTTTATTAACCATGATAGATTTATGAGATCGATTAATTATCTCCTACCTAAGCACTATCAGATTAATATATACCATTATTTGGATATCTGATTTATAACGAATTCGATACAATAAAATTAAGGTCCTGTAATCTGAACTTAAATCAAATCAGCTAAGCTCAATCAAAATTCAATTCAAGGAGGAAGCTATGAAACCAATTGGTATTCCATTACATCAGTTATTAACCGGAGTTAATTATAACATCCTACTACAAGGAAGTCTCCAGGAAGTCAATGACCTTGTTATTCATTCCAAATTAGTACAAGAAGGATCTATGTATATCGCTGTGAAAGGTGATAAAACGGATGGACATCAGTTTATCACAGAAGCCTACGAAAAAGGAGCTAAATTCATCCTGATCAATAAGGAGAATCTTCCATCTATCGATCTAAGCTTGTACAATGACATAACCATTGCAGCCGTATCTAATACAAGGGAATGTTTATCCTATGTCGTTAATCTTTTTTATTCAGACCCTTCTGAACATTTTTCATTAATCGGAGTTACCGGTACCAATGGAAAAACCTCAGTAACTACAATTGCAAGCCGAGTCTTTCAAGCATTTTCGTATAATACAGGATTAATTGGAACCATCAATAATTATATCAACCAGACTGTTCTGGACATAGAAAAGACAAATCCAACGACTCCGGATTGCATTGAATTAGGCAAAATTATGAACCTCTTCGTGGAGGAAAAGGTTGATGTTGCTCTGATGGAAGTATCGTCCATGGCACTAAAGACCCACCGGGTTGACTGCTGCCACTTCGCTACTGCTGTATTTACCAATCTATCTCCGGAGCATCTGGACAATCATAAATCCATGGAGGATTATGTACAATCGAAATTGCGTCTATTTGATCTGGCAAAGCAAGCGGTAGTAAATATGGATGATGCATATTCAAACCGCGTTTTAGAACGGTGCAAGGGTAAGGTCATCACCTATGGAATAATAAATCATCATCTTTGTGATCTATATGCAAAAGACATCCATTACTCCGGCGATTCAGTTCATTTTACCATCGTCCATCAGGAGAACGAAATGCCGATTACCATACACATTCCCTGCGAATTTGCGGTCTATAATACCTTGGCAGTGATTGGAATAAGTATTATGCATCAATTACCCCTCCAACGTGTTTTCTCCATCTTACAGGAGGAGATGAAAGTCGAAGGTCGCTATGATGTCATCGAAGGGAAACAACCCTTCACCGTAATCATTGACTATGCCCACACCCCTGCTGCGCTGGAAAATCTACTGACATCCGTAAGGAAAAATCCTAGTTACAGACGAGTCATTACGGTATTTGGTTGCGGAGGCAATCGAGATAAAAGCAAGCGAAGTGTGATGGGTAGTATAAGTCAGCGACTATCCGATATCACCATTATCACCTCGGATAATCCCCGGTTTGAAGATCCGAACGTTATTATTGCAGATATTTTAAACGGAATGGAAAAAGAGAAAGAGAATTATCACATCTTAGTGGATCGTAAAGAGGCAATCGAATATGCAATTGCAGTTGCTAAAGCGGATGATGTAGTCCTCATCGCTGGGAAAGGTCACGAGAAAACTCAAGAATGCAATGGCAGAGCTACTGAATTTAATGATAAAACTGTTGTAGAGCAAGCTATTAGGAAGCTACGTTTTTAAGTCAACAAATTTTTATATCAATCATTACAGCTACGCTTTTCATCATACAATATGATAAATCTTAAGCTATTTATACTTTTGTGGTAGGTATATCAAAGATTTTTCTTGTCGATGCCCATATTATGGAATACAATAGAAGTGTAACCATTCCAAGTATGTATTACAAATGAAAACAAAAGTAGCTTCTATAACATGTACAGTTAACAGGAGGTGTATCATGCGAAGTAAATGGAAAGCAGTCATTGGTATTTTATTTTTCTTATCTATTTGTATGTTGTTTTATGTACCAACCCGTACAAAAGCAGCTAGTTCCAGCAATTTCATCATTGAGAATGGAGTTTTAATCTCCTATACTGGTTCCCAGGAAACAGTAACAGTACCCAATACGATAACTAAAATAGGAAAAAGGGCATTCTATAATAATGCTAATGTAAAAACCATCATACTACCAACCACAGTAAAAGCGATTGATGAAGAAGCCTTTTCCAATTGTTTCAATCTAACGAAGATCAATATCCCAGATGGAGTTACTAAGATATTGTATCATACCTTTTACGAATGTTATAATCTAAAAAGTATAACATTGCCGAATAAACTTACTTACATCGGAGAAGGAGCCTTTACAAATTGTTATAATCTAACGACGATTTCTTTACCAAAATCCGTTACATTTATTAGTATTGAAGCATTTTCTTGGTGCAATAGCCTAAAAACCTTCACGATACCAACAGACAGTAAACTTTATTATATTGCACGAAGAGCCTTTCGAGGTTGTAACAGTTTAACTTCGATTGCTTTACCCAAAGGAGTTACCAACATAAGCCAGCAAGCGTTTCAATATTGTAGTAATATAAAGAAAATAACAATACCAAGCGGTGTTACTACAATATATAAAGGAACCTTTCAGAATTGCTATAAGCTCACTACAGTAACCCTTCCAAGCACCTTGACCGAAATCCATGCTGATGCTTTTGCTTATTGTCAAAAACTACAAAGCATCAATATTCCTAGCGGTGTTACCGTAATCTCCCAGGGATCCTTTAGCGGTTGCTCCTCATTAAAGGAAATCAAACTCCCTTCCGGAATCGTGCGAATAGACAGTTCTGCATTTTCCGGCTGCTCTAGCTTACAAAGCATTCAACTGCCAAGTACCTTAACTTCAATAGAACCAAATACCTTTTCTGATTGTACCAAATTGAAATCCATCTCGATTCCGAATACAGTAACACGGATTGGAGAAAATGCTTTCTATAATTGTAATTCTCTTACTGAGATATTGCTGCCTACGAAACTTGAAAGTTTAGGTGATGGAGCTTTTTACGAATGTGACGGTCTCACTAAGTTGATTTTACCGGAGCGTATCACAAAGATTGGTACGAATACCTTCAACCATTGCACTAAATTATTGAGTGTTACACTCTCATCCAAGACAACATCCCTCGGAGAATATGCTTTTGCATCCTGCTATAATTTAAAGAGCATCACACTACCGGAAACTCTGACGCACATTGGTAGTAACGCTTTTGCACAATGTCATCAGTTAAAAGAGATTACCATACCGGATTCCGTAAGTTATATTGGCTCTTTTGCTTTTGCAGAATGTGTCAATCTGGCAAAGATTACTCTTCCAAATAAACTGACAGAAATAACCGATTATATGTTAAACGGTTGTACCTCGTTGGAACAAGTTGAATTGCCCAGCAAATTAAAGACAATAGGCAACTATGCTTTTGCAACCTGTAGAAGTTTGCTAACCATAAATGTTCCGGAAGGAGTTACCGAACTAGGTAACAGTGCCTTCCGCAACTGCGCTCATCTTAAAACCGTAGTATTACCGACTTCATTAGAGAAGATTGGATCCTATGTACTTACCGGAACAACATGGATTCGTGAAAATGAAGTTAACGATATGATTATAACGAACAATGGTTTCCTGCTTAAATATTCGGGTAATGCGAAGGAATTAAGGCTGTCAAAAGAGATTGTAGGCATCGCTCCATCTGTATTTAAAGACAATGGTTCT
The DNA here is from genome assembly GCA_029238935.1 of Herbinix sp. Lineage (GTDB taxonomy): Bacteria > Bacillota > Clostridia > Lachnospirales > Lachnospiraceae > Mobilitalea. The sequence goes on along the minus strand of JAQZBN010000045.1, from coordinate 49,470 downwards.
TTGGTGAAAGTGACCTTACCGGATCAAATTACCTTAATACCTCAATATGCATTTAGCAATTGTACCAACCTTCAGGAAATCATTCTTCCAAAGAATTTAGAATCCATTGATACTGGTGCCTTTCGAAATTGCACAAACTTATCCGATATCACATTCCCGCAAACGCTACAATCCATTGGCCAATCTGCGTTTCAAAATTGTGGTTTTCAAAAACTTACCTTGCCAGATCATATTACCGATCTGGGGGATTACGCTTTCCGCGATAATAAAAATCTTAATGAAGTATGGATTTCTCGAGGCTTAACGAAAATCACAAATTATTCCTTTGGTTGGTGCTCAAATCTTACTAAGATTCATATTCCGGATTCGATTGTAACAATTGATGATTACGCTTTTTATGATTGGAATAACGACCACAATCAAACGATATTTTGTCAACCTGATTCCGTTGCATATGAATTTGCAAAGAGAAATAATCTAGATATTGAATTAGAATAATCCATCCTATAAAACAAAGAACCCCGATGCATATTGAGGTACACTTTCAATAATAAGTAAACATTATTGCCATTGGAAGTGACCTACCTATGCATCGGGTTCTTTTTTTACAATGCTTTATAACCACACGAGGAACAACCCTAACAGCAATAAGATAGCTACAATAATAATTGCAGGGATTAGAGGTACCGGTGTATACTCTTCGATTGCTATACTATGCCCCATTCCTCCTGTAGCATATGCAGCATCTACAGGATGAGTTACGAATACTGGAGTTCTTTGCATTGTATTGGTATTATCACCCAACTGTCCTTGTTCATTCACACCAAAGGTATATAAGTTTCCTTCTTCCGTAACATAAAAACTATGGTAACCTCCCGCACCAATTGCAACAATATCATCCTCAGCTATCACCGGAACCGGAAGGCTAATATCAAATTCAGTACCATTTCCCAATTGCCCATCTTTATTGCCACCAAAAGCCCATACCTTCTTGTTCACATCCAGTGCAACACTATGATTTTCCCCAGCCGCAAGGGAAGTAATCTTATTTATCGTATCTAATTTGACCGGAGAAAGCCGATTTGTCAAAGATCCGTCTCCTAGTTGTCCATAGGAATTATCTCCCCATACCCACAGATTTCCTTCTTCATCAAGAGCCATACTGTGATTTGCTCCAGCCGCAATCGATTTGATCGGTACCGGTAGCATGACGCTAACCGGAATACTGCTATTTACAGTAGAATTATTACCTAACTGTCCCTGTTCATTATACCCCCAAGCCCATACTTTTCCCTGATTATCAAGGGCAAGACTGTGTTTTGCACCAGCTGATATTGCTATAATATCGGAAATAGCTTCCATTCGAAAAGGTTTGTTAAAGGAAACTTGTGTGGAAGCAACTAATTGACCAACATCGTTAGCTCCCCAAGCCCAGACATTACCATCTCTATCTAAGGCAAGGCTATGATTTAAGCCCGCTGACAAGGCTATAAATCTCTGTTCCGTCTTAACCAGTACAGGAAGCGAACTATCTATATTACTACCATTACCTAATTGTCCATAATTGTTTTTACCAAACCCCCAGGCAGTTCCATTTACATTAAGTGCAAGAGTGTGATAACCACCGGCATCGGCTGCTTTTATGCCGATCATATTGGTTAAATTAATGGGAACGCTACGATCAGTCGTAGTGCCATCTCCTAATTGTCCAAATTCATTATCACCGAATACCCATAGATTACTGTTACAATAATTTATACTGATCACAATCGTAGAAATGATAATTGCCGCTCCAAATAATAATAAACCTGTTAAATTAACAAAATGAAATGGTTTAAATAAAAGATAAATAAATCCTACAATAAAAAGAAATATTCCAATGCTTAATAGATAAACACCAATATCTTGCGGTATGAATATACTACCTGCCGCTATTAAGATCAAGGAAATAACGATAATCGTCATACCAATCAATTCATTAAACTTCATAGTAAATGACTTTAATACCAATAAGCTACCGGTCAGCAAAATGAGACCGACAAATATCAATAGATAGAACAACATTCTATGATCAACTCCTTTCAAGACGCAGAATAATGTCATATATTAATATATTCCCGTGGTTTAGGATTGATCATAGAATGAGGTATAACCTTATAGTTATCACATAGAATTATTATTCTGATGGAATTGGTATGATCAATTCATTCGGCAAAGGAAACTCACGTGTAAATCCCCATACTAATTGATAAAGACCATCCTGGTAATCTGCTAGTTCTATTTCTTCATGGAATACATCATCATCGTCTTCCAGCCTATGCATTACTGCAACAGAGGATTTCTGTAAAATTTCCTTGTTCTTACTTGTTATATCTGCCAGTGTGTATATATAATTCGATACGAGTGAACGGTATTGTAAACTGATTTTTAAAGTTCCTTCTATAAGTTCCAACCTCTCCAGTATGACCCCTTCGGGCAGGTTTGTAATTGACTTTTTAACATAGTTAATCTCACCATACCGCTTATCTTTATCAATCAGAAAAATACCGGTGATATGCAACTGCAACTCACCTTCTTCAAAATAAGGGCTTTCAAACCATAGGGAAGCAGTATTTCCTTCATCATCTATGGTTCCTACAACACCATTGGATACCGGCTGATATTCTTCCTCTGCATTGCTGTTGTTCAGATAGGCTGATAACTTGGTTATGATTGAAGTATTACTCTCCTTGGCATGAACAATTAATTTAGCTTGTGTGGGATAGAGATCAAGCCTCTCAAGAGTGATTGTCTGTCCTTCTATCTGTAAGGTCTTGTCTAAATTTAGACTTTTCACCACCTTGGTGTATTTCGGATCAGGAGTGATAGAAAAACTAAGTTCTGTCCTCTTGCCATCCCCCTGATTATATATAAATCCTAATCTAAACTCCTCCGGAACTACCTCATTCTCAGCTAGGTCAAATCGGATTTCTTTGACTTCCTGATTGCCTATAATAAAATCACTGTAATCACCCGATGTGCGCAAGAAATGACCATCCTGACCTTGTATTGTGATCTCATACAGCTTTGCAGTTTCTGGTTTTTCCTCCCGGCAGAAGATCGATATCCGACTGGCATCTACAATCATATAGTCAACGAATACTTTGATTCCATCCTTTTCCTGTACTTCTGCTACATATTGGTAGTAGTCGTTTTCCAATGCTTTCTGAAGACTTTTATCAAAGCATACCGCTTTTGCGAGTATATTTAATATAGGTATATTGCTCATCGCTGAAGCGACCGCCGGGAACAGATTGACTGCTAATACAAATGCGATACACAACGTTACTGTGCCAGAAACAAAAGTGATCCATTTTTGTTTCCGTCTGTGATCTTTGGCTATCCTTGCCTCAACCCTTGTACGTATATATTCCAGTTCCTTCGGAATTTCCACTGATTTCTCTTTTAGATCTTTATATTCATCCAGTCGTTTCATCTAATCCTCCTCCAATTCCAGTTTTAATAGCTTTAATGCTTTCCGCTGTCTAGTTGCTACAGTACCTAACGGCAATTGCAGTATATCAGCAGTTTCTACTACCGTAAGGTCATTAAAATATCGTAAATAAATGATTACTCTCAGTTCATCCGGTAATTTTAATATAGCTTCTTTAAGAGGCAAACGGTCATATTCCTCCGATGCTTGTTCCGGCATTTCATCTACCAAAGCTATCTTCTTCTTTCTCTTTAACTCCTTCTTACAGACATTAATTAAGATCCGAGTAATCCAGGTCTTGAAATACTCTGGGTGTTTTAATTTCTTAATACTTCGATAAGCCTGGTAAACTGTCTCATCCACTGCTTCGATCGCATCTGCTTCATTATAGAAATAAGAATACGCAATGCGATATAGTCTTTCTTTTATCTGATCGATCTGAGTCATAAACTCATCTGATAGAAAGTTCATGGTTTTCCTCCTTTTGGTATTTCACTTATTAGAGTCATGAAGTTGCATTTTTTATTTCAGTTAAAAAATAATTTTTTTATTATCTCTATCTTTGTTATTGTAACATGAAATATCTTCCAATCAAATATTGATAATTCTTATAAGATTTCATAGATAGCAGATAGAAAAGTTCATTCTTTCAAAAAAACATCTTTTATTCTTGAACATACAAAAAAACAGACTAACAAATTGCTAGTCTGTCTTTTCATTTTTCGTAATCACTGTTAATTCATATAATACTATTTTAACGATAAACCGGACTTACAACGACTTTTCCATCACGGTCCAGTAGCGGTGTTAATCCACCAGCATATCCTGCTCTGTGAAATACATAATTAACACCGGTCTCACGGTCAACCCATATTTCCGTCATAGTCCCTAAGGTCCCTTGATAATATATTTTCTCAAATCTTTTCTTATCCATATAAACCTCCCAACCCTTGAAAGTAATTGACTTTATTAATTTCATTCTATAGAACTAAAATTAAAGAATCAATCGATATTACATTAAAATTCAATTATAAATAGATTTGATTGGAAAGTTCTTTTGATTACATCTACTATATATTCCTTCTACTAAGATTATTTCGATTACGCAATTTCAGTTATTTTTCCAAAAAATTCATCTTCTGTATCACATACAACGAATTCTCCGTTCAGATATCCATAAACCTTTCCTTCTAAATCCGGTTCTTTTGCTGCACACCGTCCAATACAACCTGTTGAATAGTCCTTGGTCTTCACTTTCCCTTTTAAGTTTGTTACATCAAAACCGGAACATTTTTTACACACCTTTACTTTCTTCATCTCTGCCATTTGTTTTTCCACCCTTCATACTTATAATTTGTACTTTGATTCGTTCGAATCATTCCTACGTTAAATAGTAAAGCACTTATCCCTATCATTTATTTACTGGTTTATTTTACCATATTAGTTTGCATATGAAAACTATTTTTTATCTTATTCTCAAACTTATATTTTAATAAAAATAATTATTAAGAAACATCTAATTGCTCTCCATTCTGTTATTGTCTTCAAATAGAGTACTTGATGTTATAAATTATATATCCTAGATCAAATATTATTTGCCAATAAAACCCAGCACAAGTATAATAACAATATGGTCCGTGATGCGTCACTCATCATTAATTTAAGATATCAGAGTACTTACACAGGAGATCCCTATGACCTATCACTATGATACTATCAGGAAAACAATGGATTATATCGAGCAGAATTTAGATGGAACGATTGATTTAAACGAAGCAGCCAAAGCAGGTGCAGTTTCACTGATGCAATTATATCGGCAATTCTATGCTTATACCGGACATACACTAAAAGAATATATAAGAAAAAGGCATTTATCCAATGCTTGTGCACTCCTAAAGTTTACTGACACTCCCTTAGTTGAAGTCGCACTTTTGAACGGGTTTGAGACTCAGCAAGCATTTCATAAATACTTTAAATCTGTTCTCGGAGTCACACCCTACGTTTATAAGAGCAGTGAGGCGTATTTTTATTTTACACCTACATTCCATCAGGAAATACCTAGCTTTCCTGTAAAAGTGGAATATGAAATGTTTCCCATAACATTATCCATTATGTACTCTACCCGCCAACAAAACGGTATTGAAGCAAGAGCCATTTCCTGCTTATATGAATTAATCTCAGAATATCCCTTCTTAGCAGGTAATATCTTGCGGCTGTTTGGCAGAAATATTGGACAAACAGAAAATCAGTTTCAATATGAGTTGAATATAGCGGTCAAGGATATGGCTTTATGGGAAAGTGTCTTTCCAAATCGTTATTTTCCAAAGACAACGATACGCATAGAATATTCCGGAACTTATGCCTCCTGTATCGTTAAAAATGAGGAATGCGAGATACTTTCCGGGTGGAATTATCTATATAATACTTGGTTAAGAGCCAGTATGTTTACCCGAAGTCAAGAAGATTTTTTTGAAGAATACTTTTTAAAGGAAAAGGAAAATCGTGTTCAAAGGCTTAAACTATATTTGCCTGTGAAAAAGAATCAGGTTTTTCGTACCATTTCCATTCAAGAGCTTCCTGCGATGAGCTTTATCATCAATGTTCAACCAGGGGTGGATAAAGAAGAAACCTCAGCACGATTGATCACCAATTTTTTAATGGACCACGCTCCTAACATAATGTATCAAGCAACTGAGTTCTATCTCTCCTATGACACTACTTATTATGAAAGCGGCATAAAAATCGATGATTTATCCGCATTACCAGAATTACCCAAATCAAAAGAAGTCGAATTAATTCACAGCCCACCAGGCTCTTACGCTGTTTTAGAAGATGACTGCTGTGGAGATTATAGTATCCAACGGGATCATTTAATACGCTGGATGTTACAGCATGGCTTTTCCAAGAAAGAACCTAAAATTTTTACGATTTATGAAGTAAAAAATAACAATTTTAATGATGATCAGGTAAGAATGAAGCTCTATGCTAAGTGTGATATTTAATACATTTATATTCATATAAAATTGTTAAAAACGGACAATACGTTTCATAAAAGTGGTGTTATAGTTAAGAAAAAATAAAAGGAGATCACACATGAATACAGCAGAAAAATTAAATGTAGATAATGAAGGAGAAAGCTATAGTCCCAAACGCAAACCTGAAATTCTTCATATGGCAGAATATCTGAAGAAATCCTTCGTTGCATCCGAAACTCTGGTAACAGCCTTAAACGATGATTGTAGTATTGTTGACAGAGCCGAAATGACAATCGTTGGTGTCCGCATCGAATATCGACCTTCCTCATCCCTTGATATTATTCAAACAGCACAACGATATATGAAAGACGGAACCTGTCAGCTGCTGGAAACACTGGTGGGAAATAAAACTCCGGGAAACTATATCGCTGTTATGGCAGACGTAAAGACTGGTATAGAGTTTACTTATATTGTTGGTGTGGAAGTCAATAATATAGATCATTTACCGGAAGCACTACCACCCAATACAGTAATTTTTACCTGTCCTGCCGGAAGATATGGCAAAAGAACAAAACGCTCTGATGAAAATGCAAAGAATACGGTCTCTTCTTTTTCCTACACTGACTTTCGTGAAAGCAGTGGTTATGTCTATAATAAGAATTTATTCCCCTACCATTTCTTTGATGAAAAAGGTGAATTACTAAGCGCTTATGAACCGGTGAAGATTCCTGCTACAGAAGAGGAACGCTATGATTCTATTAGCTGGGAGATTGTAACTTTACCTTCAATCAATGCAATCGGTTGCGTAGGAGAAGGTATACAGTGTATGTTTGATTTATTCGATATTGAGAACACCATCGATTGGGATGTTGCGGGAGCTCTCAATATGAACCAATATGTCTCCTTCGGTTTTCAGACAGATGATGGTGTACCAGGATTTATGGGTAGGCAGGTTGCCAATCTGAATTCAGTTCCTGAGAAGTTAACAGGGATCACTCTTCCTAGTAGATTATATGTACATTTTTATCAGATGCAAGTCAATAACGATAACCCTTCCATCTTCTATGAAGGAGCCAAGGATGTTTTGTTCTTCCAAAAACATCCTGAGTATGAACCGGATTATTCCACTGGTTTTTACGATCTGATCATCTCACAATATGAACAAGGGTCCAGTGTCTATATCCCTATTAAAAAGAAAGAAGCATAATAATATACAATCACATACCAAATAAAAAAGGAAATGCAATGTTTCATCTGTAATTGCATTTCCTTTTTATTTTTGATACCTCCTGAGATAATGAGGTCTATTAATGTACTAATAATGTAAATGAGACAATGTTCTTATATCGATGTACTCTCATTTTTTGCGTGGTATCGCTGATTAAGTAGTATCATTTAATAATTGGTATCATTTATTAAGTGGTATCATTCGAATTAACTTTGTATTCAACCCATCACACCTTAAATATACTTACCGCTTCTTCCATATTGATTGCATCACTGCTTAATTGCTGCACAACATCGTTTAACTTATTTACTTCTGATAACTGCTGCTCTGCTGTCACGCTTAGTTCATTTGCTGCCGCTGCGGCTTCTTGTGCCGTTGCGGAAATACTCTCGATTGAATTTAAAGTATCATCCTTGGCATGTTCAATTCCTTCAATACCACCAGCGATCTGATTCAGATTGTCAGTTAGATTCTCGACATGATGATTGATATCTGTAAAAACATTGATTGTGCTTCGTAATGCTTCTTCCTGGGATAGGACGATGCTTTCTGCATTTCGCGCGGTGACTACCGTCTTCTGTGTTTGATTCTCGATCTTTTGAATGATCTTTCCAATCTCATTGGAGGCCTTGATGGATTGCTCTGCTAGCTTTCGAATCTCCTCTGCTACTACTGTAAATCCTTTACCTGCACTTCCTGCTCTTGCAGCCTCTATGGATGCATTTAAGGAGAGCAAATTAGTTTGTTCGGCAATCTCATTTATCGTTCCGATGATACTGGTGATTGATCTGGATTCCTTCTCTAAATTCTCGATATCTTCAATTACAGTACGGGTTATATCTGTAGTGTCCTTTGCTTTACTGCCTAAGTTACCGACAATCACCATACCATTATTAACAATATCTTTGGTGTTATTTGCAATCTGCTCAATATTGTGAGTATTGCTGTATACAGCATTAATTCGATCTGCAAGGTCAGCCATCTGATGAAGGCAATTTTCTGCATCCACTGCTTGCTGTGTTACACCTTGTTCAATATCGCTTACCGCTTCTGAAATATTTTTCGTAGCGCTTACCAGAATGGTAGAACTCTCTGATACAACAGTAGCTGATTGAGATACTGTCTTACTGATGCCTGCCATCTTTTTAATTAGTTTCAACATACTAAGAATCATATCATTAATGCTTTTTCCAAGGATACGGAATTCATCGGTTCTTTTTACCGTAATAACACCGGTTAGATCACCGGTTTCGGTTTTTTGCAATACACGAATAATCCGTCTAATCGTACTACTAAATCCTGAAGCCATAAAAGTTCCGAAAGCAATTGCTATGATAGAAGCTGCAACAACTACAATTAATGTAATATTTTTCACAGCATTTGCTTGCTTCATGATAAATTCCTTTGGAATTAACGCACACAACATACCTTCGCTAGTAGGAACCTTCGAATAAACAAATAGATAATTACCTTTGTTAAAATCGACATATTGATAATCTTCATTTTCTGTTGCGCTTGTGTAATAAGATTGCTCAAAGAATTTAAAATTCTCCGGAATATCACCATTTATGATTTCCCTGCCATCCTTTGTAATGAAAGCCAATACACTTTCCTTGGGAAGACCGCTTCCTGCCAGAAGATCCTTTACAAAATCATAGGATACATCCAGCACTATACTTCCGATCGGCTTATTTGCAGCACTATATAGGTTTCTTATGTAACTAATAGAATATTTGTCCTGTGTGGATAATGATTGTGTGTCCAAATAAGGATGTGTTCCTACCCAGGCATCTTTCATATTATTGCTAATTAACGTTGCACCTTCACCATCTGTAATAAAATCCTTATAAACAAGTCTTGAGGTTAGTGTACCATTACCGGAGATTGCAGTTCCATAATCAGCCAGAATATAGATATTTTGGATGTATTCTTCTGACATAATGTTCGTCGTAATTAAGGATTGTATTTCCCTGTAACGGGTTGTTTCATCCATACTATTGGACTTATAGCTGCCGGAGTAATAACCTTGCAGGGTTTTATTCGAATTTAACATCTCTGCTTTTGAAGATACGATATTAAATCCAAAATCCAAATATCTTGCCATATTGGAGATATTGGATAGGGTTGAGCTTTCATAGCTATTTACCAGACCTTCTGAAGCTTTCGAATACGATAACACACCGAGTACAATAATAAAGATTACCGGTACCAAAAATGCCATGATTAATTTCGCTCGTATTAAGGTGAAAATTTTAATAAAATCTTTGAACGAACTTCTCTGGGATTTTTCGTTTTTATTTTTCAGGGTACCTACAGTACCTTTCCATCTTTTACCCAAGTTTCTCATCTTTCCTCCTATGTAAAATACGTCATTGTATCGCTAATATCGCTGCATCAAATGCTTGCAACACTTCCCCTTTTTCTTGTCCTCAGACTCATTGATATACTATTTATCAATAAATTTTATCTACACTTTTTAACTATCTTTTTCTTTAATGTTTATATAATTATTTATCTATATTTCTTTATTTATATTTCTTTATCTATATTTCATTATCTAAATTCTATCTATAATTCTTATCGATACCATTTTAAATGGTTCCGTCCCAAGTCGATACAACCGTTTTCTTCATTTCTTCTTCGTCAAACCATCTTGTGGTTACACATTTACTCTCAGTATAGAACTTAATTCCATCCTTACCAAGACAATGCAGATCCCCAAAGAAAGAATCCTTATGTCCGGAGAATGGAAATACGCCAACCGGAACCGGAATACCTACATTAACACCTACCATACCACCATGGGTTCTTGCTGCGAATTCTCTTGCATAATAACCATTCTGGGTAAATATTACGGATCCATTAGCAAAAGGATTGTTATTCATGATCTGTAATCCTTCTTCAAAGCTCTTTACTCTCTTAATGCAAAGAACCGGTCCGAATACCTCTTGTGCACCGACTGTCATATCTTCAGTTACATAATCAAAGATCGTTGGTCCGAGATAATAGCCATTTTCATAATTTTCAACCGTCACATCTCTACCATCCAGTACAAGCTTTGCACCTTCTTCGATACCTTTATTAATCCATCCAATTACCCGCTCCTTATGCTCTTTGTTAACCACAGGTCCTAAAGTGGAGGATTTATCGTAGGCAGGACCAATTTTGAGCTTCTTTGATAATTCAACCAAAGATGCTACCAGCTGATCAGCAACCTCTTCTTCTACTACGACAACCGGCAGTGCCATGCAGCGTTCTCCCGCACAACCAAAGGCTGAATTAATAATTCCTGCTGCGGAACGGTCAATCGGAGCATCCTTAAGAACAAGAGCATGGTTCTTTGCTTCACATAACGCTTGAACTCTTTTACCGTGTTCTGCTGCTACAGAGTAGATATGCTTTCCGACTGAAGTTGATCCTACGAAGGAAATACCCTTAATGTCTGGATGAGTTAAGAAGATTTCTGCTTCTCTTCTGGAACAGGTTACGATATTTAATACACCGTCCGGAAGACCCGCTTCTTTGTAAAGCTCAGCAAAACGAAGTGCTGTTCTTGGTGTGAAGCTGGACACCTTAAGTACAATGGTATTACCGGCAGCGATACACATAGGTGCCATCCATCCCATCGGAATCATTGCTGGGAAATTAAATGGAACAATTCCTGCAAATACACCAAGGGACTCGCGGTAAAGAACAGTATCAAAGCCTGAGGAGGTGTTCATCATGGCCTCTCCTAAAATAAGACTTGGAGCAGAGCAAGCCAGTTCTGTTCCTTCCTTCGCTTTTAATACATCACCCTGTGCTTCCTCCCAAACTTTACCGTGTTCCTGAGCTACTAAGTAGGTAAGCTCATCCATATGCTCATCAATCAATTGACGTAATTTATATAATACCTGAACTCTCTTAACTACCGGAACCTTGGACCAGCTTTCATAAGCTTTTTTCGCAATTCCGATTACTTCTTCTACTTCTTCCTTCGTACAGCATGGTACCAATGCGGTTACTTCCCCTGTACTTGGGTTATATACCTCGTTATATTTTTCTGTCTTTGAAGCTACATATTGTCCGCCTGCAAAGTATTTTAATTTCTCCATTCCAAATCCTCCTATAAATCAGTCATTTGTTTGATATAGTTGCGTGCCATTTTAGCATAGCGGAACGGGTTTGCTTTTGCCGGATCCTGTTCTGCTTCCACTAATAACCAACCTTCATAACCACATTTTTCAAGCTCTGCAAAAACGGAAGCAAAATCAACGCATCCATCCCCTGGTACAGTGAAAGTACCTTCACGAACCGCTTTTAAGAAGGACCATTTTTCTTTGGTTGCATTTTCTAATACATCTTTTCTAACATCCTTTAGATGTACATGACCAATTCTCTCAGGATATTTTTTTAGTATGTATAAGGGGTCTTCTCCGGAAAATGTGAAATGCCCGGTATCGTAACATAAGAATACATAATCCTTATCGGTATTGTCTAACATACGCTCGGTCTCAGCGATGGTCTGAACTCCTGTCCCCATATGATGATGGAAACATAATTTAAAACCACGGTCAGATGCCACTTTGCCAAGTTTATTTAAGCCTTCGCAGAATCTGTCCCATTCTTCATCTTTAAAGTATACTTTATGATCAAAGATAGATAGCTCTTCTTTTCCCTGTACGGAGTAGCTTTGTTCGGATACATTAATACGATTAGCACCCATAGCCTGAAGATAATCCAGTTCCTTAATAAATTCAGCTTCGGTTTCTTCATAAGGTCTCGTTACTAAGAAGGAGGAGAACCATTTACTTGCAATACGCATTCCTCTTAGATCAAGTGCTTCCTTCAATACTTTGGTATCCTTAGGATATTTATTACCTACTTCACAGCCTGTAAAGCCAGCCAGAGCCATCTCACTGATGCATTGTTCAAAGGTATTCTCTCCCCCGAGAGCAGGCATATCATCATTGGTCCAGCCAATAGGTGCAATACCTAGTTTTAATGTTTCTTTGTTTAACATAATTTTACCTCCAAGTATATAGTTTTTTATAATTCTCTTATAGAACAATTCTCACTAATACCATAAATTATTGCATTTATTAATTCAATAATAATATGCTAATACATTTACCTTCCTATTTAGTTCCTCGCTGATTAATACATCCTCGCATGCTCCAGATGACTTTGTCTGTCTTCATAGGACGCTTTAATTTTTTCATTGGTATCACTGTCTCCGAGGCCAACATGCCACCAGGAACCATACCCATCGGTCATTGATTTTGGAAGTATCTTCAAATCAATTAATACACTGTTGTCTGTTTTCTTAGCCTCTTCCAGGGCGAACCTTAATTCATTCATGGTTCTTGCAGTAAAGGTGGTCATTCCATAACCACGACCGATCATAGCGAAGTCAGTCGTGATCAGATTGCCATCCTGCTTCTTTGTCTCCTCATTACGATATCGGAACATAGTAGCGAGACTTCCTATTCCTTTACCCATCTGAAGATTATTGATACATCCAAAACCGCAGTTATCAAAGAGCAGTACCGTAATCTTCTTATTCTCTTGAAGTGCTGTTGCTATCTCGGAATGAAGCATCATAAAAGATCCATCTCCTACCATTGCATAACAAGGCTGCTCCGGTTTTGCCATCTTTGCTCCTAAAGTTGCTGCTATCTCATATCCCATGCAGGAATAGCCATATTCCATATGGTAAGAGTCTTTCACTTCGGTCGTCCACATTCTCTGAAGATCACCGGGTAAGCTACCGGAAGAGCCTACTACAATTGCATCTTTTTCTATCAACTCACGGATTAAACCAATTGCTCCAGTCTGCGTAATCACACCACCGGTTGCTTTGACAAACTCTTCTTCCACACCTGGTTCTTTTGCTTTTACTAAAGACTCATAACCCTCACCGTATTGCATACCGGTTAAGAATTCCATCTCCGTATCCCAATTAACCTTCGCATCTTTTATTTCCCTGGTATAGGTTGTATGATAATCTTTATCCTGTAATTCTATCAAAAGCCCCTCTAACCCTGCTTTTGCATCTGCAACTACGGGCATAGCATCTAATTTTTCCGCATGGAATCTGGAAACGTTGATTAAGATAAACTCTACCTCAGGATTACGGAATAATTCTTTTGAACCGGTTGTAAAGTCAGTTAGTCTGGTACCTACACCAATAATTAAGTCTGCTTCTGCTGCGATGGTATTCGCCGCACTATTACCGGTAACTCCGATTCCTCCAAGATTTAAATAGTGCGAAGTAGGAATCGCACTCTTGCCGGATTGAGTTTCCCCGAAAGGAATATTGTATTTTTCACAGAATTCAACTACCTTATCTCCTGCTTCGGAATATCTTACTCCGCCACCAATGATCATCATCGGTTTCTTTTTACGAAGCAATAGCTCCGCAGCTTCTGTAAGCTCCAAAGGATCCGCAACCACCCTTGATATTCTGTGCACTCGTTTCTTAAAGAAGTAATCCGGAAATGCGAAGCTTTCTCCCTGCACATCTTGTGGTAATGTAATACATACACCACCGGCTTTTTCCGGATCAGTCAGTACTCTCATCGCATTGAGGAGCGCAGTCATCAGCTGCTCCGGACGGTGTACTCTATCCCAGTATCTGGATACTGGGCGGAATGCATCACTGGTTGTTATTGATGCATCATGAAATTGTTCTACCTGTTGTAATACCGGATCCGGCTGTCTGGTAGCGAAGGTATCTCCTGTTAATACAAGAAGAGGTACATTATTTGCCGTAGCATCTGCCACAGCGGTTACCATATTGGCAGCACCTGGTCCGATGGAAGATGCGCAGGCTATGATCTTCCTGCGATTATTCTGCTTTGCAAAGCCTGCCGCTACATGGGCCATTCCCTGTTCATTTCGTCCCTGATAAACATTCAAACTGCCAGGATTTTCATCCAATGCCTGGCCTAAGCCACAGACAATTCCATGTCCAAAGATGGTAAATACACCATCTACAAATTTTTCTTCTTTTCCATCCAGGCTGACATACTGTGCATCTAAGAATTTTACTAACGCCTGACCAACGGTCATAGTCTCTTTTCTCATTTTTGATCCTCCCAATTCTTATTGTTCCAGCAGCCAGGTATGTACGGGATCATTGTCCCTTGATGTCCATGGCTGATTAGGCAGATGACGAATCATCCAGCAATAATACATATTATAACCCGGTGCCGCTGTCTGCGGATGTGTCAGTCCTCCCGGTATGGAGGCAGCACTACCCTCTGCCACCTTGAATACATCTTCTCCGATAAAAGCGGCCCCAAAGCCCTGCGGTTTCTCAAATTTATAATAGTATACCTCCGGTTGTGGATGGCTGTGAGGAATATAACTGCTCCATCTTCCTGCTTTGGTGATTACCTCACCGATTACCATGTTGGAATAAGGTGCATTAAAATAATCAAAAATGGTTAACACTTCTCTTTTTGCGGTACCCTCCCATTGGGTTTCTCCCATGAGTTCAATCTTACAATCCTTTGACTGATAGAATACACTGTTAAATTCCTTCTCATTTAATGTAGCTTGTACAATGATCTCACTCTCAGCAAGTGCGGTAACCAACACTTTCGTATCCTTACAAACATGCAGACAATATGGGGCTTCTGAGAAAACATCCGATCTTATCGCTGTCTCTTTCTTTGTTTCCCATTCATAGCTTATATTGCCTTGCAGTAGCAAAATGGCTGTTTCCTTACCGCTTTCCTGAAAGTCAAGACATTGTCCTTCTTTCATACGGTATACCGTAATATCCATAAGCATATCTTGATTGATCCCGTCTATCCGTGATACGATCTTCTTACCACATTCATCAAAACTTAAATAGTCAAACATTTCGCATCTCCTAAACACTACTTTAATCTACTAAACACTTATCTGCCAATTATTTATCTACTAATCACCTAATCTACTAATCGCCTAATCTACTAATCACTTAATTTACTAATCCCTTAATTTACCAATTACCTAATTTTCTAGTTTTGTAATTACATAATTTTCTAATTACCTAATTAGCTAATCACATATTTTTACCAATTAACTAATCCTATCACTAATCACCTTATTTACTAATCAATTACTCTTGCTATCATATCTCCATATTTTGCTTTACTTTCCGCAATAAATTTCTTCACCATCTCCACTGACGGCATATCCTCGGAACAGGCATGACTTGCTACAAGAAGTGCTGCGGATGCACTGCCAAATTCCAAACAGTCAATCATATCCCAACCCTCCATTAATCCGTATAGGAATGCGGATGCATAACCGTCTCCACCGCCAAAGGATTTTAATAGCTTCACAGGAAATGGCTTTATACTGTAGTGGCTTCCATCCTGTAGATACGCAGTTGATCCATCTTTGCCATGCTTTATCACTACGATCTTGGCTCCCTGCTTGTGCCAAAAAGCTGCGGTCCCTTCATCGCTGCTCTCTACCAAAACCAGCTTTTGGGTTAAGTCAAACTCTTCTCTGGATCCTAAGATAATATCACTATTCATCGCAACCATCGAATAGTAGATTGCTATCTCATCACTATTGTTCCAACTATATGGACGATAATCGATGTCAAAGATAATTGTGGTATTATTCTTCTTAGCCAAAGACATCGCCTTTAACGCAGCTTCTCTGCTGGGACTTTGTGATAATGCTGTACCGGAAATCAGAATTGCCTTTGCATTTTTTATGTAATCTTCCTCGATGTCTTCCACATCAAGCATAAGATCTGCTGCTTCGTTGCGGTACATCAAGATACTGCTGCTTGTTTCACTTAAAATCTCTGTGAAGGTAAGTCCTAATTTCTCTCCATTTTTACAACGGGAAACATGGGAAGTGTCGATTCCTTCTGTCTTAAAATAATTCTCCACAAAGTCGCCAAACTGATCATCGGAAACCTTAGCAATAAATCCAACTTTTCTTCCCAATCTTGCCATACCTACTGCAATGTTGGCCGGTGATCCGCCAAGATACTTTTTAAATGTTGTGCTTTCCGACAATGGTCTATAGTAATCTACCGGATTGAAATCGATTGCTATTCTTCCTATTAATACAATGTCAAACGGTCTGTTCTGTGCAAATTCAAGATACCCCATACGCTTCCTTGCCTTTCTTTATGCTTTTTGGTAACTTCTGAATATATTAATATGTTCCGTAACATTCTCGTACATTCCTGCTACCATCTCAGAGCTTAACTTAAAGTAATCTTTTTTATCCTGTCTGCTATACTTCCTTGCTTTTTCTTCCACAGCCATAAAACTTGCTGTTGCAATGTTCACTTTCCGAATACCATGATCGATACATTTTCTAAAATCCTCAGCGCTAATTCCAGAACCACCATGTAATACGAGGGGAACAGGAACAAGCTTTTTCGCTTCTTCGAGGATGCTAAATTTTAGTTTAGGCTCACTCTTATATAACCCATGAGCATTACCGATGGAGAGAGCAATGGCATCCACTTGTGTATGTACATATAATTCATATACCTCCTTAGGATCCGAATAATACATATCACGGTCTTCCGAGCCATCTTCACTGCCACCCAGCTGACCTACTTCCGCTTCTACGGATGCTCCATAAAAATCAGCCATCTCTTTTACTTTCTGTACCATCTCAATATTCTCTTTGATGGGAAGATGAGAGGCGTCAATCATGACTGAAGTAAACCCTAATTCCAAAGCCTGCTTGATTGCGACTAAATCTAAACCATGATCAAAATGGACCGCAATCGGAACGGTAGCTTCTTTGGCTGCTGCTATCATCATCGGCCCGATTAAGTGCAGCGGTGAATACGGAAGTCTTACTTGGGCGATCTGTAAAATAGCAGGAGAATTACTCTCTTGCGCAGCTTTCACAGCTCCCATAATCATCTCCATATTAGCAATGCTGAAAGCACCAACTCCATAATTTTCTCGTTCTGCTTTTTCTAAAAGCGATTTCATATTAACTAATGACACTGGTATACTCACCTTTCCCCTTCATCCAGGAACTTATTTAAAACTTATTAATCTTTTACCAATAACTTAACATATATTTGATGATAAGTCAATTTAAAAAGGTAAATTCCTTGTGATGTCGGGGAGATTTTTTATGAATTTAAACATAAAAACTCCTATGTTCTGCAGTTGGTTTATTAAGCAAAACATAGGAGTTTTCAATTTTCTATTAAATTAGTTATTATATTAATTCTCGTCTGATTCCTGTGCCAATACGACCTCTACATTATTTTTCTTACACAGCTCCAGCAACTCAGAATCCACATCATCATTGACGATTACTTTACTCATCTCAGCAATATTTGCATAAGTAAGTAGCGCACTTATCCCGTATTTTGTTGAATCAATCAGTAGATTCACTTCTTTACTGCTCATAAGTGCTGCTTTTTTTATCTCATATTCCAACGGAGATGAATTTGTTACCATTCCACCAATTGAAATTCCGGAAGTTGCCATAAAAGCTTTTCGGATATTATACTTTTCCAAGGTGCGAACCGTATCGGATGATACGAAGGAATTGGTTTTTCTCTCTAACATTCCAGGTAAGCTGATCACCGTGATGTCAGGTAGTGCAACCGCTCTATTAATTACATTTAGGTTATTCGTAAGAACGGTAACATTCTTACAATCTCCCATATAGTCGATCATATACATGGTTGTGGTTCCGGAATCGATATATATAATATCGCCGTCTTCTACTAAGGATGCTGCCGCTTTCCCTACTGCCTTCTTTAACAGGATGTTCTTCGCTTCTCTTTCTTCAAAGGATAGAAGATTCCCTTTTTGTATACTGCTTACGCCTCCGTACACCTTTCGAATAGACCCCTTGCTTACGAGCTGAGCAACATCCATGCGTACAGTATTCATAGAAATATTGAATGTATCGCGAAGTTCTTCCATGGATACCAAATCGTGTTCTAATATATATTGTTCCATTTGTCTAATTCGAAAAGATTTCATCCCCATCTCTCTATCCTCCGTTACAATGATTCTTTATAATTAATTCTGCCATAATATAGTATGTAGTTAAAATATCACTTAATAAAGACTACCTTACAATGAAGATTATATCAAGTGTTTTTTAGTTTAGACAAGCTATATCACTATATTATCATATCTAACTGATAAAGCAATCATTTTTTTATTATATTCTTTGTATGTTTTTGTTATCTTTTTATTGAATTTGCAAAATACTTATGATATAATTCAAGTATTCTTAACAAAAACCTACTAATTATAAACGAAAGGATATGAAACTATGATAAATATCGGTATTATCGGTGCCGGAAGAATCGGTAAAGTTCATGCAGAGAGTATTACATATCACGTTAAGGAGGCAAGAGTTGCTGCCATCGCAGATCCATTTATGAATGAAGCAACCAAAACTTGGGCCGAAAATTTGGGTATTCCCAAGATTTTAACTGATTACAAAGAGATATTAAGCGATGACAGCATCGATGCTGTACTCATCTGTTCTTCTACAGATACCCATGCTGATATCTCCATTGAAGCAATCAAAGCAAATAAGCATGTTTTCTGTGAAAAACCTATTTCTCAGGACTTAACAAAAATTCAAGCAGTGATTGATACCTTAAAGACTTCAAACGTAAAATTCCAAGTTGGTTTCAATCGCCGTTTCGATCATAACTTTGAAGCAGTTCGTAATGCAGTTGCTGAAGGTAAAATCGGTGATGTACATATTGTAAAGGTTACTTCTAGAGATCCTGATGCTCCTCCGATTGAATATGTTAAGGTATCAGGCGGCATGTTCCTCGATATGACCATCCATGATTTTGATATGGTTCGTTATCTGACCTCCAGCGATGTTGTGGAGGTATACGCATATGGTACTTCCCTAGTAAATCCTTTAATTTCTGAAGTTGGTGATATTGATACCGCTATCATTACAATGAAGTTGGCAAATGGTGCACTTGCTATGATCGATAACTCCCGTAAGGCTGATTATGGTTATGACCAGAGAGCAGAAGTATTTGGATCCAAGGGACAGGTTGCTGTAACCAATGATACTCCTTCTACTGCTGTCATTAGCACTGCTACCGGAGTTACCGGAGAAAAACCTCTCTATTTCTTCTTAGAACGTTATATGGCGTCCTTCACAAAGGAAGTATCCTTATTCGTTCAAGCAATTATTAATGATACTGAAGTTCCGGTTAATATCATCGATGGTTTACAGCCGGTTCTCATTGCTAAGGCTGCAAAGAAATCCTTGGATGAACATCGTCCGGTATTGCTTTCTGAAATTGTTATGTAATTCCATATAAAATAATGTGACAGGTGCTGCAACTTTTATGAGTTATTTGCTGGAGAACTCTCTGACAGGTGATTAGTAAAAGTTGCGGCACTTGTTTTTTATGCAGGGTGAATTTTCTTAATTAAATTCACCCTGCTACAAAAGCCTTACCTTACCAATGTCATTATGTTTTAACTTGCTTTATGTTCCTATCCAATTTGCTGTGATACCAATACATCGAATATAACTAAACTTCTTCGATGAATTTCACACCTTCTGCTGCATTGAGGATGGTCATGATTGTTGTATGCGGTTGTTTTTTGGGAAGTCGTAAGGATATAAAAGCGGCAATGCCTACATCATCAACTGAATTAGACCTGGTAATCTCAAAATCACTTACCTTCATATCCCGTTCCTTGATGTACTCAATGAATTTACCAATGTTTGAAATGCGTTCAAACTCAACATAGATGTTTAACACCTTGGTAGCCGCCATAACTCGTTCGTCTACATTGTGTAGTGCAGCCATGGCAACAAAAATCAAGAGGCAACCAATTAAAGCTCCGCTATAGTATCCAATTCCTATTGCTAGACCGATACATGCAGCAGCCCATAATCCTGCTGCTGTTGTTAGTCCTTTGACCCTGTTATGCCCTGTAACAATAATGGTACCTGCACCAAGAAAACCAATACCGCTGATTACCTGAGCTGCCATTCGAGCCGGATCTCCGGTATTGTACTTATCGCAAATGTATTCATTTGTCATCATAACAAGAGCTGCACCGACACATACAAGCATATAGGTTCGAAAACCGGCCGGTCTTTTCTTTCTTCCCCTTTCAAATCCAAGAATTCCTCCGCACAGTAAAGCAAGCACCAATCTGATAATGGTAGTCACAATATTCAGACTTAAAATTTCTTCCAGCAATACGTTACCGCCTTTCCATAAATTACACTCACCAAGTAGAGGATTCATGATCATCTTAGTTCCACTATCTTATGAATGATACTTCAACCTGGTGATACCCTCTCTAGAAAATTACCTATCAAATCTTAATTGTTTCAGTATGTATCTAACTTTACTAGTAAATCACCTTTCCTTTCGTTCATAATAATATCTTATCCACTGCTACAGTGTTACGAGAATTCGTTGTCCACAGGATCCCTGTGAAATCACCTTATTATCAACAATTACTTGATACTTTTCTTTTTCAATGAGGATATCAAACACCTTTCCAAAACCGTATATCTTCCTAAGATACAGGTGATCCAATTTATCCGGGAGTTTGGTCATGAAAGAAAAGGAGTTCATTCCCTTTGGCGTAATTCCAAGGATTCCTTCGGTTATAATCCTGCAAAAAAGTGCGCTTTCACCGCTTAAGTGTCGTTTATCCCCTTCCGGGTATGCTTCTACAGCATATGGAACCCGATCAGACAGCAATCGTTTCTCACAATAACCTTCAAAGGCTTTCCATATTTCATTGGCCTTCCCGGATAAAAATGCACATTTAAATCCATATAAAGTTGCACGATCCCAAATCGTACTGGAGGGGTTTTCCTCTCCCAATTCACAACTTAGCATACCCTCCGGCGTCCATAGATAATCGGACAACATTGCATCCAGGGTACCATCTATTCTCTTTTGTATTCCCATACAAAGTGGCAGACAGATCCAAGCCCGTAAGGTATCATAGCCTTTGGAATATCGATAGGTAGAAAAATTGTGAAGAGTTGCACCAAAGTAATCTTCCATCGCTATGTCCAAAGCATCTGCCTCTTTGGTATAATGTTCATACAGCATGTTCTCACCAAAGTGCTTCGCTAAGATTGCTGCCAAACGCAATCCTCCGTAACACAGTGATGATGTACTTAAATTAGCTTTTCCATCGGTTGGAAACCGACCTTCCAACTCATCACTGTCCGACCTTATAATCCCTTCCGGAGATTTTCGTCTCTGACAATATTGTGCACACCATTTGATCGCTGGCCAGAGTTCTCGTGCAGTTTCTTCTTCTCCGAGCGAAAGTACAAACAAAGAAGCTCCATAAAGATACATCGCTGCATCTCCTCTATCCCCGGCTCCTTCCCAGATATCGAAACCTTCTGCTATAACAGAGGATGGAATTCTGGTATATTCCTCGGACATAAATGGAATGTATTGCTTATAAGCATTCTTACTTGCTTCAATGGCAATTTGGTCGCCTGTCATTGCAAACCAGGGACCAGCATATTCCACCTGATCATTGCACCAGGTAGCTGCATAATAACTATTACCTCCGGGACTATGCAAGAGTCCTGAATGTGTATCAAAAATGCTTTCTCCTGCTCTAATTTTAGCAAACCGAAACATCATATCCAGACCTGGATTTCCGGTATCCAGATGTAATAAGTCATCGAACTGATTTACTCGCTCCAGCCGCTTCAGCAGTTCTTCATTTCCATCCCAGGTTCTCATAGGTTCATTTGCTATTCTGGCAGAATAATATATGGAAAATGAATAGGTTTCTCCCGGAAGAAGATGAAGCATCTGATCGCCATCATGGATTACTTCCACAATATAGACTCCCTTAGTCCCTCTGCCATAGGAATGAGTTTTTCGTCTTTCCTGATCGATTCTTATTTCCAATGTACTATTCGTTTCATTATTGATTGTGATATGTTCAATAGTTACACGATCCTTAGCCCCAGGATAAAATTTACGTTCTACTAAAATTCCATCTCTTTTCGAAGAAACAGTTAGAAGTCCATGGATTAAAAAACTTATGGGTATTTCTCGTGAATATACTCCATTTACGAGAATATGTGGAATGTGCTGATCATCAATGTCTAATTGAAAGGAAGCATGGGTATCATTTGGAATAGTTCGTAACGTAGGATATACACAATGCCGCAACAAGCAAAGTTCTCCCTCCTTATCTACACCGTAAGTAACGATATAGCTGGCGCCAAGACCACTCATTTCAATATTATCACTATGAACCTGCCCCGGTAAAACCTTCCACAGAATTCCATGATCCACTAGTTCAAAATATCTTTCCATCCAATCATCTCTTTTCTTATCTGATTTCTTAAAGGTATTAACATAGAAGATCCTTATACTAAGATAATTTGTACTTTGCAATAATTAAGCTATTAGGAACTTTCTATTTTCTATTAATAACGTATTGCAAAATGTTTTTCTTATGTTTACGTCCTTCCTCTGGCTAATATCTAAGATTTACTCCATGTTTCTTATTCCTTTATTGATATTTCATTTTGAAGATTTTAAGCACTATTTTACTTAGTAATCTCATGCAGCTTACAATTGAAACGTATTGTCTCTCCGGCCCTTGCTTGATACTTTATTATGCGATCCTGGTATTTGACCTGAATAAGACCGTCAGATTTTGAAGTCATAGAAGTTTCAAGAAGCACTCCTTCCTGCCACTTAAGATCCACGATCACATTACCTCTACCTACCAAACCTTTTACGATACCCTCGTTCCAATCCATCGGCAGTGCCGGCAGGAGATGAAGATAACCCTCATGAGATTGCAATAACATCTCAGCGATTCCCGCAGTAACACCAAAATTTCCGTCTATCTGAAAAGGTGGATGTGCATCAAAAAGATTATCGTAAGTACCTCCATGATCTTTGTAATTTACCTCTTCATCCTCTACAGGCTGAAGTTGACGTTTTACCAACTTTAAAGCATGATCCCCATCCCTTAATCGAGCCCACTGGTTCACTTTCCAGCCAAGACTCCAACCGGTTCCATCATCTCCACGCTCCTGCAAGGTCACCTTACAGGCTTCCATAAATTCAGGTGCTTTATCGTATGTAAATTCATTTGCAGGATGAAGTCCATACAAATGTGAGATATGACGATGGTGCGGGTCAGTTCCCTCCAGATCGTCGTTCCACTCCAGTAAATGACCTCTGCTGCCAATTCGATTGGGGTACAATTTCGGTAATGTCTCCTTAAGGAGTTCGTTCAATTCCACCTCTTCTCCCAACACTTCACATAGCTCAATAGAATTATGAAATAAATTCTGAATAATTGTCATCGTCATAGCTGATGTTAGAGCAACTCCACACTCCTTACCATCTACAAAGTACTCATTTTCGGGAGAGGTGGACGGACATGCAATTAAATATCCTTCCTTATTCGGTGATAAGATATCAAGGCAAAATAAACTGGCTTCCTTCAGCAGTGGCATAGCTTCTTCTTTTGCATATCTCAAATCCCCGGTAAACTTAAACTGTTCATACACTTGTAAGCACAGCCAAGCTGCTCCCATCGGCCAAAAACCCCATTTTGCAGAGCTTCTGTTACCTCTAGGTCCAACCGGTGTAGTAATTCTCCATAAATCTATATTATGATGAGCTGTAAAACCTCTGGCATTGTAATATACCCTGGCAGTTTCTTTGCCCTTCTTACTGATGTCTTTCACTAATTGAAGAAGCGGTTCATTCAGCTCTCCAAGATTACAGGTAAACGCAGGCCAATAATTCATCTCTGTATTAATATTCACAGTGTAATTGGAACTCCAAGGTGCCCGAAGTTCTTCATTCCAGATTCCTTGCAGATTCGCTGCCTGAGTATTTGGCCTGGAGGAAGCAATCAGCAAATACCTTCCAAACTGGAATAATAACGGATATAATCCATTATCCTTTTCACCCCTCGCAAATCTTCGTAACCTAAGATCGGTTGGTAAATCAACCTCTAATTCCGTATGTAAGTCAAATTCAACTCGGTTAAAGTAGGTTTGATAATCCTCCAAATGGGACGCACAAAGCATATCGTAGGTCTTGGAGGAAAGTACCTTCATTGCTTCCTCACAGGGAATCCTTGTTTCCTTTCCTTCCAGATAAGGATGTTTATCAAAGCCATGAAAGCTAGTCTTCACCGTAAAATAGATGGTAGCTTCGTTTGCTCCGGTTAGTCTTAACAATTCACCATCCCTTGTAATGAAACCACCTCTATGAGTTAATTTTACCATACCATAAAAATGAATGCCCTTTTTCTCCGGTTCCTCACTATAGATGATCGGGTTCTCAATCTCTACATAATTCGGTGCCGCCTGACCCGGACATTCTCCTTCCATCATAAGGGTATTCTCACTGGCAGTGATTACGCTCTTTAATTGACTCTGCATGGATAAGCAGAAGTTAATCTGACTATCCTTTGAGGCTGTTAGGCGTAGCACGACTCCATCATCCGGTGCAGATACAAAGCACTCCCTCTTATAATCTACATCATGACAGGTATATTCAACAGTGGTGATTGCTGTTTGCAGATCCAATACCCTGCGGTAATTCTTAATCTCTCCATGATGATCAAAGCTTAACTCGATATCCCCAAGTGGCATATAGGATTGCCCCCAGGTTCCTACTACATGATCTTCAAGCAACCATTGGGCTTCTAATGGCTTTCCCTCCTTTACCAGATCAGCAGCTTTACGAATATAGTCCCCCGCCATAGGATCTATTGTGTCCACCGGATACCCCGACCAAAGTGTATCTTCATTTAAACCAATTCTCTCCTTTTCTATACCACCAAATACCATTGCTCCAATCCGTCCATTTCCCAAGGGCAGTGCCTGGGTCCACTTTTTCGCTGGTTGGTGATACCATAAGGAAAGTTTATTTCGTTTTTGTTCCGACATAATCCAATTCCTTTCTAGTTCAGAGATACAATATTATAAGCATTGTGAACAGGTATTCTCTGAAATTACCCTTTTTATCAATTGCCAATTCTACATATCGAAAATCACTCTTTGTAAAGAAAGGGGCTGTTTCACCAGCCCCTATTACTTTAGCTCTATATTCCCTGTTATATTGCAGTAAAGTGAAGTAATCTACCAAGGAAATCTCCCCACAGGTTGGGGATGTTCACACCTGCATACATCAGAGCTCCACCGCTATAAACTTCACCAGTCTCATCAAGACGATACATCGTATCCTCCAAAAGACCTTTTAAGCATATTCTTCTTACACGATAATTCGGTCTTGCCTCCACTTGAATAAAGGTTACCAGCGCTTCTCTCTTATCCTTCGCAACTATACTGTAGCAATCATATTCATGATTGGATTGATAGGAAGCAATTCGATAATAATCCCCGGTACGTACTAAGTCATTGTACTCATGATACATAGCCACCTGTTCCGGTATCATCTTACGATCTTCTTCCGGAATTCTTGTGACATCCAGTTCATAGCCAAAGGTTCCAGCAAGTGCTGCATATCCTCTGGTGGAGAATGGCGTCGTTCTTCCATTGGAATGACTCGGACAGTCTGCAATATGGGCGCCTATTGCAGACAATGGATAAATCAGCGCAGTTCCTTCCTGAATTCGCAACCGTTCGATTGCATCAGTATCATCGGAACACCATATTTGAGGGCTATAATAAAGCATACCGGGATCAAATCTTCCGCCGCCGCTGGAACAATTCTCAAGTAAAATGTGGGGGAATTCATTTACTAAGCGGTCCTGCAACTCGTATAAACCAAGTACATATCGGTGGTACAATTCACCTTGGGTATCTGCTTCAAGACAGCTGCCTCCAAGGTCTGTGAGCGCCCGATTCATATCCCACTTCACGTACTCAATATTCGCTCCTTTTAGTATCTTACTTATACTCTCAAATACGTAATCTCTTACTTCTTCTCTGGTGATATCTAAAACCAGCTGATTTCTGCCTAACGCACCGTTTCGTCCCGGAATTTGTATCGCCCAATCCGGATGAGAACGGTAAAGATTTGAATCTGGTGATACCATCTCCGGTTCAAACCAGATACCAAACTTTAACCCTATTTTATTCACTTCATCTACTAGATTCTTCATTCCACCTTTGATCTTAGCAACGTTTACTTCCCAGTCTCCCAAGGAGGTATTATCATCATTGCGGTACCCAAACCAGCCATCATCAACAACCAGCATCTCAATTCCAAGCGTTGAAGCTTCTCTTGCAATACTAAGCAGCTTTTCGGTATTAAAATCAAAATAAGTAGCTTCCCAATTATTTATTAAAATAGGTCGTTTCTTATCCTTATATTCACCTCGAATCAGGTGTTTCCGGTATAAATCATGATAGGTTCTGGTCATACCCCCTAAGCCTTCCGACGAATACACCAAAACCGTCTCAGGAGCAACAAAGGTTTCTCCGGACTTCAGTCGCCAGGTAAAATCCTCCGGGTTAATTCCTATGGTTGCTCTTAGCATATTAAACTGGGTTATCTCTGCTTGAGCCATGAAGTTGCCGGAATACACCAGGTTCATTCCGTATACTTCACCACGATCTTCATTGGCATCCTTTTCTAAGATCGCCAGAAATGGGTGTTCCTGATGAGAAGATACTCCTCGCAAGGATGAAATTCTCTGTTTTCCAGAGGTTATCTTTCTCCGATTGATCATCCGCTCCTTTGACCACATTCCATAGAGTGTAATCATATCATATTCTTTATTATCCATATCAAGGCACGCAGAAAGAACCTTCGTCAGATAAATGGTATCCTCAGCTTCGTTTCGAATTCTTACGGTAACCCAAAAAGACCCGGTTTTCCTTTATAAATTCGGTGAGATTCATAGGATAAGCTGCAAGCGGTATGGCCACTTACGGTCTTTACGCTTAAGCAGGATTCTCTAAAATCACCAATTCCATGGGTTGAATATTCCATCGGAAGGGAATCCATAAAATTAACACGTTCTCTATTGCTGAGCGAAGGCATATGGTAACTGTTATTAACGCGCATAAGATAACGCATATCTGTATCCAATATCCTTTTTCCGTAATAAATATGTCCTACGAAATTTTCCTCATCCACAATGCCGATCATGTACGTGGATTTCGGTGTGTCTAATTTAAACACACGGGTTTCATCAAAAAATTGTATCCCCATTTTAGTCTCCAGTCTTATGCTTAAAACTCTATCTCCATTCCGTCATAGCTAACAAGGAAATTATATTTTGAAGCTTCTTCTACCATTTTATCATGCAGCCATAATCCATTATGTGAGAAATGATTTACGATCCATACCGTGTTATCATCTCCAAGACCTGCGTCTATGAGTCGCTGTCTTTCCTTTACTGCATCCACAAGGCCCATATGATATTTTCCATCCTCACAGCTTTGGGCAGTACAATCAAAGCTAACTAAATCAAGATGAATTCTTTGCTCAGATAAATAGTTCATGCTTTCTTCCGGAAATGCACCGGTATCATGAGCATACAGCAAGGTCTTATCCCCTTGGGATACTTGATAGAAGAGGCATTCTTCTGTTCTAGCATGATTAGCCAGTAACGGTACCACTGTATAATCCTTGATTTTGATCGGATGAAAAGGTTCTGCTTTATGAATTTGAAACCTCGTCTCTTCCTCCGACATACGAGGAACTTCTCTCCAGATTTTTTCCTTTACCATATCATTACCATAAATATGAAACTGGTTGTTTCGATCATGAGCATAGGGTTCTCTTAGCATCTCAATATCGGTTGGATTAAAATGATCGGAATGACTGTGTGTTACCAATAGATGATCCACCTTACTAAGGTCAAGACCGTACACAAGGCTGTGCATGTTGGTATCCGGCGTCAAATCAATTAATAAATCATCATTTACCAGCGCTTGTGATCTGGTTCTGATATTTTTTCCTTTTAATTCCCTAGCCATATTACAAAGATTACAATTACAGAACAAACCGGGCCATCCTTCACCTGCTGCGGTTCCATAATAAGTTAACTTCATATTACGTCCCTGCCTTCCTTCGTCTATTTATTTTGATAACAGAAATGAGTAGATTCCGTGAGCATTCACTTGAAACTCATAACTATTTTTTGTACTCTCTGCTATCTTTATATTATGTAAGTTTACCGGCGTAATCTGATAACCATCCACCTGCAGCTTACGCAATGCTTCTTTTCCCAATAAATCCCTGAAACGTAAGACTATACCATGCTCCGTTTTTCTTGCATTCATCAACTGCATATGTTCCGGAAATGTAACTACAGACTTGCTCAAGCAATTACCAGTAACCTCAACGCCTTCCTGTAGCATAACAGAACGTTCCATCAGAGTATCTTTCTGCTTCTCCTCAAAGCCAAACAGTATATAACGATAGGTAAAGTCTCCGCCAATCCATTGCGGAAAATTGGTTCCCCACATATTATTGAATAAATTAAAATAAGCAATTGGTTCCTCGGGAGCTTTATAATCTCTCATATATTTATAGATACCGGTATTTCCAAGAGAAACCAACGGTGAATCCTTTGTAATAATGCACAATCCATGATCTTCGTCTGTTCCGTAAATAAAATTTTCCAGACAGTAGAATACATGATTAGCGTCTTCCTGAATATCGGTTGCTACATTAAGTACTGCATTGGATTTGTTAACATAATATTGATCCAAATTTTTTGCAAAAGGGAAAAGTAAGGTTCCTGATTCAACATAGGGACATTCTTGCTTGTTTTTTAGCCTTAAATTTACATAAATCTCATCACCAACCGGAGGCAATGTTACTTCCAGTGTAATCTCTTTGGCATCACCATACCATTCCACACTTTCCATGCTTTCAAACTTAAAAGTAACTGTATTACTATCGATTACATATTCCTTAAAGGTAGGTGCATAAGTCTTATGATCACATTCCGGATAGGCTTCTCTTCCATAATCCTGAATACCCCAGGTAGAATACCGATATGCATATTCTCTTAAGTAGGTAGTAATCTCTTCTATTCCGTAGCGATCATATTGATAGGCGAATACCGACTTGTTATTGTATTCCTTCAATAACACTTTCATTAACTTTTTATCAAATAATTCACTAATGCATCCGTTCGTCTTAGAGAAAGTTAATCGGTATCTGTGATTTTCAATGATCACATTATCATTTTCAAATCTTGTGCTTATGTTTTGAGCCAATGGAACTTGATTCACCTTACGAAGTGGTGTTGTAATAAATGATGGTAAGTTCTTCACATAGCATGCCCAATCACCGTCTATTTTTGTTATCGGAAGAATTTCTCCGTTTATTTCCAAACTACAGTTCGACATATCGATAGAGCTATTTTTTAAGGAAACCCATCCGGTATATTCACTGGTATTGGGATTAAATATATAACTCTCATCCATTTTATCTTCAATCATAACCTTTAATTCACGAAGTTTAGAATTGCTCCCAGCTGCTCTTTCTTTTTGTTCTTGCCAGGATTCTTCCATGAATTTATATTTTTTATTTTCTTTTGCTTTCGCAAATTCACTCTTCTTATATACACGATCCGGTCCCAGCCATGTCTTTACATCAGCTCCCCAGGTATGTTCTTCGAACAAGCAGATATTTTCGTAATAAGAGTTGAGGTTATCCTCAAACATAGGATCAACCGGAACATCTTCCATCGTTTTCTTCGTAGCTAATACCTGAAGACGTCTGCTTGCCTCTCTTTGTTCCCTGATCATCGCACTTTCTTTGGGATATGCCCCAATTCCATGAATCCAGGTGTCGGCTAGGTCCTTTTGAATAACCGGGAGATCACTTAAATCATATTGGGACAAATCCTGATAGAACTCATCCATGGAGGAACAAACAACCTCCGCATCCGGGTATTTCTTGTGGATCTTCTGCACCATCTTTTCAATCATTTCTGCCGATTGCGGCCCACAATTGTCTGCTGTCTGCATTAGCGCCATCCAAACCGGATAATTCCAATCCTCATGAGGAAGTAAGGAGGTACCATATCCGCCCTTACTGTACATGGTCAATACCCGTTCTCCACTGACAGCCTGCCAGTGAAACAGAAAAGGAAGTTTCGGAGGATTAGCAAATTCATTACAACCCAGATGCAAAAACTTAACCCCTGCTCCGCTAAGTATGGCAGGAAGCATAATTCCATGTCCGGGAACATCCGTCATCTTTGCCGTTATGGTATTGGGTTTATGATAAACTTCGGAAAGCTCCCTGCCAAATCGGAGGCCTTCCAGATACTCTTCTGCACTACAAAAGTCCGTATGGGATGTAAATGGTAATGCATGCCATACAATCTGTCCGCGATTGATCAAACGATCTAATTCCACTTTCAGATCAGCATCACACCGCTCTCTAATAACCTTAAGAGGCCATGATGGCATGGTCCATACATATTGTTGTCTTCCCATATGCTCCGTGGCCTTACATGTTGCAATGACCTCTTTCAACATAGAATCTGCATATTTATCAATAACCTTAGATGATAAATCTGTAAATCCAATATCAAAATGTGTTTTAAAAACAAGTATGATTTTTTTAATCATAGGAACCTCTCTTCTCACTTCATTTTCCTTACGCTTTCACATATGTAATGTTAAGTTATCTCTTCATTATATCTTTATCCTGAGACTATCAAGCAGCTTGTGAATTCTCTTCGGAATAGCCAGAAAGAGCTCCTCCCAAGTAATGAGTATTTCCGGTGCATATTGTACCGGATGAAATTCAAGACTTGGTTGAAAGGAATAATGCTCCCTGATATAGGTATTAACCTGATAGTCAATGTAAGAACTCTTCATAATATCATTTTGAAACATTCCGGCGACTAATAACCCATCAATTCCACAGCGATGATTACATACAACTTCATAATCACTGAACAATTTAAATAAGTTACCATCAGGGAGTAGAGCATGCTTACCAGGTTGTACATATACCGGTATATGAGTTTCCTCTTCTACTTTCATCTGATATCGATAGCAATTCATATAGGATCCATGAGCACTGGCCTCACCATCATATACCTTTCCGTCATGGCCAACATAAACCCAAAAATGTTCCAAGTCATACATATGTTGAATGTCATAATCATAATAAAGCTGATATTCGATAACAAAAGCGACTTCTTCCTTCTTTATCCATATATTCCTGTTAAAGGATGGACTCTTTCCTGATTCACGAATAATACAATACCCAATCAGATCGATCATAAAAGGCTCATTTTTATCAAAGTAAAGATGAGGTGCATATTTTAGTGCCAGTTCTCTATCGGTCATATGATTCCTCCCAAGAAAATACCTGCTTATTTCTTTAATATCTTTTTATTTTTCACTTGCAAATCCAGTTGCTCTAGCAGTCCTATTAATTCACTGGGCTTTGCTATTACATAATCCGGAATCTCTTCCTCATTCCCCGGCTGCATCACATACCTCGGACTATAACTTATGAGAATCGAAGTTATACCCATGCGGTTCGCTCCTACGATATCTCTTTTTAAATTGTTACCAATCATTACGATGCGATGTGTATCTTCATCAGTTAGTCCTAATTCATTCATCGCATGACGAAACATGATCTCTGCCGGCTTTTCTTTTCCCAATTCACCGGAGATTGCCTTTGCATGAAAGCAGTAATCCAGTCCATTCTCTGTATAAATATTATCAAAGGATGTTTTGGTTCCATCTGCTACAAGAGCAATCTTGTAACCGCTCTCATACAGTTTTACTAAAGTTTCCCCTGCTCCTTCAATCATCTTTGAATGAAGCACTGTACCAAATTCATCTTTTATCTCGGTGGATTCATCAATGATGGTATCTCCGCTGTCTATAAATACGATTAAGTCTTTCATCCGTATAATTACCCCGAAACAGGTATTGCTAATTTATTGTACAATACCCTGCAAATGAAGCTCATCTGCTCTGTGGCAAGCCACAAAATGTCCCGGCTCCTTTTCTATTAATTTAACATCTTCTGTTTTACATTGTTCTGTGCAATATTTACATCTTGTATGGAAGAAGCATCCCGAAGGCGGATTTGCCGGGTTCGGAATCTCACCCTGCAAAGGAATTCTCTCAATTGTTATGGTTGGATCCGCGATCGGAACTGCTGAAAGCAACGCCTCAGTATAAGGATGAAACGGTTTACTGAATAATTCCTCGGTTGACCCATATTCCACCATCTTACCTAGATACATAACACCTACTTTATCAGAGATATGTTCAATTACAGATAAATCATGGCTAATGAACAAATAAGTTAGATGAAGCTCTTCTTGTAAATCCTTTAATAGATTAACTACCTGTGCCTGAACAGACACGTCTAGAGCAGATACCGCTTCGTCACACACGATCAGACTTGGGAACAATACCAACGCTCGTGCAATACCTATTCTTTGTCTCTGTCCACCGGAGAATGCATGAGGATACCGCATTAAATAACTGGGATTTAATCCTACCTTCACCGCAATACTTTTCACTTTTTCTTCCATCTCTTTTTTAGTTAGCTTAAAGTTAGCTTTTAACGGTTCCGATATAATATCGTATACGGTCATACGAGGATCTAAGGAAGAAAAAGGATCCTGAAAGATCATTTGAATCTCTTTTCTAATCGTCTTCATTGTCTTATGGTCAATCTTTTGAAGATCATATTCCTTACCATCTTCCGAATAATAGAGTACTTCACCAGAGGTAGATTGAATCGCACGTACAATACAGCGGCCAAGGGTTGTTTTGCCACATCCTGATTCCCCTACGATACCTACTGTCTCGCCTCTCTTAACTTCAAAGCTGACATTATTGACAGCTTTTACGTCAACTTTCTTAGAGGAGAATGTCTTGCTCATTTCCTTTACCTTTAAAATTATATCAGACATCATTACCCCTCCTTATCTATATATTTTGCGTTAACTTTGTCTTCATATCTTCATAACATGCTACATAATGACCTTCGGAAACTTCACGCAACACCGGTTCCGCACCGCAACATTCCTTGGTATTACGGTAGATACAACGGTCATAAAAACCACAACGATCTTCTAAGTTCATAGCAAGCGGTACCGTACCTTCTATGGAGAATAACCGTTTACTATTACCACCGATTTTGTGCACGGATCCTAACAAACCTATTGTATAAGGATGCTGAGGATTTTTAAACAATTCCACAACCGGTGCAACCTCTACAATCTTACCCAGGTACATAACAGCTACTCGGTCACAAATTTTTGCTACCGTTCCAAGGTCATGGGTGATATATAAAATCGCCATATTATTTTCTTTTTGAAGCTTCTTTAACAACTCCAATATCTGAGCTTGAATTGTAACATCCAGTGCTGTGGTCGGTTCATCTGCAATTAATAGCTTTGGATTACATACTAAAGACATGGCTATCAAGGCTCTTTGGAGCATACCACCAGAGAACTCGTGAGGATACTGATTGTATCTTTTCTCCGGGTTAGCAATTCCTACTCTTTTCATTGATTCAATGGCTATTTGTTTTGCTTTTTCTTTATCCTTAGTCATATGTAATCTTACAAACTCGGAGATTTGATGACCAATGGTAAAGAGAGGGGAAAAGGAACTCATAGGCTCCTGGAAAATCATCGATATATTCTTTCCCCTGATACTTCTAATCTCATGACCGCCAAATTTTAAATCCAGGAGATTCATTGATTTACTGTCGTGCTGGAAGGTTATCTTTCCTGTGGTTACGCACTTTTTATCATTAATACCCATGATTGCTTTACTGGTTAAACTCTTACCACAGCCGGACTCTCCTACAAGACCTAAGGTCTCGTTCTCGCGGATAGCAAAACTAATACCACGCAGCGGTGTAAGATCACCTTCATCAAGTTTAATTTTTATTTTCAGATCTTCTACTGACACCACATTATTTTCCATTCCGTACCTCACCTACTTATAAGGGTCGGCTGCATCACGCAAACCATCACCCAAGAAATTAAACGCTAAAACTGCTATTACTACGAACAATACCGGTATGAGCTTCCAAGGACAATTAGCGATGTTACTGACACTTTGACATTCCTGGAGCAATACACCCCAGCTCGTCGCCGGTGCACGCATACCTAAACCAAGAAAACTCATGGAGGTCTCGCCTAAAATCATACCAGGGATACCTAAGGTAAGGCTTACAATCAAATAGCTCATGAATCCCGGTACAAGATGCTTGATAATAATCTTAAAGTCAGATACACCTGCCAGTTTCGCAGCCATTACGTAATCTTCTTTCTTTAAAGATAAGAATTTACTTCTTACTGTTCGAGCTAAACCAGGCCAAGCTAACAATGACATAATAATTGTGATAAAGATATATACTTGGGTAACCGAAATTCCGGCTGGAATTGCAGCCGACAAAGCCATCCAAAGGGGCAGAGTCGGGAACGAGGAAATTACTTCGATAATTCTTTGTATGATGGTATCTAATAATCCACCGTAATATCCTGATAAACCACCGATGATAATTGCTAAAAGAAAGGACATCAGTGTACCAATTAACGGTACGGTTAACGATACTTGACTACCGATCAGAATTCTCGAAAAGATGTCACGGCCTAACTTATCTGCACCAAATATCATTAGATTTACCTTGTCTTTTCCTTCCGGCAGATTACTATTATCTACACCGAATAGATGGATGTCACTTTTGATAAATCCCAAAAGCTTATATGGATTTCCTTTTACAAAGAAATCAATCGCGTATACCTGTTCTTTATTTTCTACAAATGTTTTATTTTGAAATTTGTCATACTCAATATCATAATGATAAACAAAGGGACCAACAAAATCACCGTTATGTACAAAATGAATTTTACTCGGCGGTGCATTGGAATAGGTAGCGGAATAATCTTCTAATCCCTGGGGAGCTATAAAGTTTGCAAATATTGCTCCGAAATACAGTAATGCCAGAATTACAAAACTAATCACTGCCAGCTTATGTTTGATCAGCTTACGTCCCATCAACTGCCATTGGGATGACATATAATATTTTTCTTGTTTCGCTCTTTTTTTCTCTAATTTAATACGTTCTTTTTCTTCATTTGATTTTTTAGTAAGAGCTCTAGGTATTGTTTGATTTTCTTTGCTCATCGTTTACCTTCCTCCAGATATTTAATCCTTGGATCTAATACCATAAGCAGCAAGTCGGATATTAAGGTTCCCATAACAACCAATACTGCGGATATAAGTAACATACCTCCTGAAAGGTATACATCCTGTGATTGCAGTGCTTTCAATAAAATTGGTCCCTGAGTCGGCAACATGAGTACAATTGCTGTAATAGTGGAACCATTGAATATACCTGAAATCATAGGACCTAATCCGCTGACAATTGGATTAAGAACCGCTCTCATCTCGTACTTATAGGTAATCGTTTTTTCACTTACACCCTTGGCTCTTGTACATAACACATAAGGCTTTTCCTGTTCATCAAGCATCTGTGCACGAATGCTTCGAATTAAGCCACAAGTCCCTGACATACTAATAACTATGACTGGAATAACCAGTCTTGACAAAAATTCTAAAAAGCTTGCCCAATCATGAATACCACCTTCCGGGAACAATCCCATCAGCGGTTTTCCAAACCATTTATACGATAAGAACATTAAGACTATGGCCAGCAAAAAGTGGGGGACCGCCATACCGATGAAACCAATAAAAGTAAACAAGTAGTCGCTAATGGAATATTGATGCTTAGCCGCATGTATTGCAATCGGAATAGAAATTGCATAAGTTATAAATAAAGTTATAAATGACAGCATTAGTGTTGCGCCGAGGGTTTCACCGATTTTAACTAATACGTCTTGTTTATAGTAAAACGAAACGCCCCAGTCACCCGTGGTAATGCCTTTTAGCCAATCCACATACTGCACCATGAATGGCCGGTCTGTTTTATACATTGCTCTTAAACTTGCAACATCTGCCTGGGTTACCGTTTCACCTTGTGCAACCATGTTGGTTACTAGATTATCAACAAAATCACCCGGTGGCAGCTGTATTACAAAAAAAACGACAAACGTAATCATTAGCAGTGTGAAAAAGGCCAAAATAAGCCTCTTAACAATATATCTCCATTTTTCCATAAATCATCACCATTAAAACCCTTCTCACGCATTCATTTATTTAAGCAAAAAGATTGTACAGCCCACATGGGGCTGTATAATCTTTTTGCAAAAGTTTATAGTTACTCGTTTGGATTTTCCAAATATAACTGTTCAGGACGCATCATGCTTGCAAATCTGTATTCATCTGCATATACAATGTTGGAAGGGAAGTTTTTAACATTATTGCTAACTATCCAGTTCATCGGTAATGGTGCAAGGAATGCTATTACCCAAATGTTTTCTTTATGCAAATCATAGATCTTCTGAACATTTTCTGATACTACCTGATCTCTGGTAGCGCCTGTTGCATTTTTGATTGCTTCATAAGCTTTGGTAAGTTCAAGCATATCGCCTGTAGGTTCAATACCACCGTTAACAGTAGATTTACCATCTTCATACCACTTACCATATGCACCGTACCAGCAGTTGAAGTTACGCATAGGAACGATAGCATCCGGACGAATTGCAGGTGTTGTTACACTAAAGCCTTCAAATTTAGCTTCGATGTCATTAACTAGGATGGATTTTGCAATGTCAGCATCTACTTTAGATGAAAGTTTAACACCAATTGTTTTAAAAGCAGATTGTAATAATGCAACCTGATCACCTTCGTTTGATGCATCAGCAATAGAGATAACGATTTCTACATCTTTATCAGTACCCTTCATCTTACGGAAGGTACCTTCTTTGCCATCCCATGGCTCTGTGATCTCATCTAATAAACTATTTGCTTTTACTATATCATATTCTGTCCATTTGCTTTGCCATTCAGGATCATAACCAAGTGCTCCTTCCGGAACGGAAGATTGAGCAGGTTTGGATTGACCATTCATCAAAGTAGCATTCATCAGATTTCTGTCAACGCTGATGGAAAGAGCTTCTCTAAAGCGTTTATCCTGGAACAATGCGCGTTTGTCAAGATCCATAACGGTCTGGCATAAGGAAAGAGAAGGACCTGTAGACCAGTCAGGAGCAATCCATTGTACTGGAGTATGGGATGCCTGTGTAGCTGTTGCAACGGTTGCAAAATCAGCTGCACCTGCTGTTGATAAATCAATTTCACCAGCTGTCTGTTTTAATACGATCTGATCATTATCATTAATAATTTGGAATTTAATACTATCAAGGTAAGGTAACTGACGACCTTCACTATCAACCTTCCAGAAGTAAGGATTTCTTACAAGTTCGTAAGTCTCACCAACGGTATTCCAGTTATCTTTTACTGCGATAAAACTTCTAATCTGAGGAACGATTGCATAATCCCAGTTATAATAACCGATATCTTTACCCATAGTGCTATAATCTTCCCACTGTTTACCAAAGTCTTTGTTCGCATTGGCAATTGCTTGTTCCTCAGTAATCAGAGGGAAAGTAGCATCGTCTGCTACACCATCTTTACGTGCAACATAGTTAACATAGAAGTGTTTTGGTAAGAACATCCACTTGTTATCTACTGCTACTGCAACCGGGAAATCAGGCTTTGGAGCTGCAAAGGTAACGGTGAATGTGTAATCATCAACTTTATCAAATTTAGCCCAGTATTTTACGCCATTAACATCAACCTGGTAGCAATTGTAAGGTTTTGATGTATAAGCAGGGTAATATCCTTCTGCATCTACTGCGATTGCTGTACGGTCTGGATTTAATGCAGGAGTTGACATATGGTCATAATAGAAAATAATGTCATCTGCAGTAAATGGATGTCCATCGGACCATTTCATACCTTCACGAAGTTCAATGGTCCATACGGTTGCATCATCATTTGCATAAAAATCTTTACAAACGTTTGCTTCTACCTGGCCGGATCCATCTTGTTTAAAACGGAACATACTCTGTTCTGTGTAAGGACCCCAACCCCAGTGACCAGCATCGTTCATTGTACTGGTAAGGCTTCCGCCGTATTTACCAAGAGAGATTACATCAGGCTCAACCATAACATCATCAGCGATAGGTAAACGTTCTTCCAATGCAGGAAGCGTACCAGCCTTCACTTGTTCAGCAAGCATAGGAGCTTCTTTCTCAGCAGTTTCTGTTGTTGCATCATCACTGCTGTCATCGCTGTTACCATTGTCTGTAGATACATTACCTGTGTCAGTTGTTCCATCATCATTACCAGATGACGGTGTTTTGCTACATGCCGCTAACATACTTGTAAAAATAGCAAGCGTCAGTATAAGTGCTATTACTTTTTTCATCTTTCTCCTCCTTTTAATAATACCTGACAAAACCCCAACGGTTATCTGTCTCGGTATTGCGTTTTTCTTATTCTGCTAAAATAAATTGTAACTGAACAAATCTGTAGGTATGGCTATACGTGTAATCAGATCTTTCATTCACAACAATTTTGCAGAATATAATTTATTTGTGCATATCGCTCAAATAACAAGGTTAAGAATAAAACTTTAGAAGTACTATGTAGATCAATCTTCACTATTTATGTCGCATACAGCTAGTCGTCTCTTATATTAAAATTCGTATTAAGTTCGATAATTTGTTCTCTATCCCTGCCCCCTTCATTTTCTCCCTACAATCTCATTCTTACGAAGCAGATTATATTAGGTTTTGTCATATTATATTAAATATATTTATATTGTATATTCATATTATCACAGTTTTTTTCTTTTGTAAATATACGAGTGTAATTTTGTTGTTAATTTTATGTTAAAACTTTGCTACTTTAAAATTTTATTTAGTTATAATATACAATAGATTTTATTATAAGTCGGAAGCACTTCTACTTCTCATTTTTTTCACCTATTCATTATATTAAATATACTTTTTATTAATTATATAATTAAGGTTTTTGACATAGTAAATTAACCTAATAAAAACAATAAAAAAGCTTCAACAAAAGAATTTCATTTCTTCTATTAAAGCTTCGTCTTATATCTCATATTTAGTTATAATAAACTACTCCTGGCCCTTAACCATAATTGCCGGTACTATGATATCTGTTTCGGTACTTGTACCATTAATCTGAGATAAAAGTAAGGTTACTATCTTTTCCGCCATCTCTATCTCATTCTGTTTCATATGTGTCATGGAGAGGCCTTCTCGACCATCAACGCAACAAATCTTTATTTCTTTTCCAACACCGGCACCGATTCGTTTGGACGCTCCCATAATCGCTGGGATTAAGCTGTATTCAGCACAGATAATACCATCTATTTTATCTTTATTATCTGTCAGATATTTTGCTGCTTTCCCGATATTCTCTTCACTCGGTTCATGATTATAGATGATCTCATCAAATGTTAAGGTGCATTCCTGCACTGTTTCTATTCCAAACTCGGAAGTAGCCTCATAAAATCCATTTTTTCGTTCCTGAAGCGAGGACGTGCCGATGATCTCGGAGGAAACAAATCCCAATTTAGTACAACCCTGTTCCCATAAATGCTTTACTAAGGATTTGATTGCTTGTTTATTATCCGTTCTAACTGATGGAACCGAAATACCTTCTAATTTTTTATCTATTACAACTACTGGAAATCCTTCTAAAATTAGTTTTAAAATCTTGGGATTGTAGTAAACGCCATGGCAAGGCATTACAATCAAACCTGCTATCTGTGATTTCACTAAGAAATCAATTTCTTCCGTTTCCTTATCTCTATTGTAATAGGAAAAACGGGTAAGTGTTTTATAACCATATTCTTCTGCTGTACGATCTATTTTATAACATAGATCCAAGCCAAAGGAGCTAGAGACATGTTCTAATATAATACCGATTTTTTTTGTAGTAGGAAGATTTGTTTCACGAAATGCTTCTCTAACAGGCTCATCTCCAGATGGATTCCGAGCTTTAACAAAGGTACCTACGCCAGGAATACGCTGTAGTAGTCCCTCATCCTTTAACATGCTTAACGCTTTCTTTACTGTAATGATACTAACACCAAACATATTTTTCAATTCTTCATCCGACGGTAATTTTGATCCTTCTACATAGATGCTTTCATCGATTTTCTTTTTTAAATCATCATATAACTGCATATATAAAAAATTGTCTCTGTCCAACACAAGCACCTCATTTATAATATTTAATATATCTAACCGAATTATACAACAACGAAATTAGCTTGAAAAGAAATATTTAGAACTCATTTTAACTATTTTTAGTGTAATGTTCCCATACCCCTTTTACAGCTATGCAAACGAATACACCAACAATTGCCAGTACTAACCATAAAGCGATTGTAATGTTCCATCCATACTTTTCTGCCAGGTAACCAATACCATAACTGGATATTGCACTACCTGCATATGCAAGGGAATTGAGGATTCCTGTAATTGTGGATACCTTTCCCATTTTTGAAAAGTAGAGTGGTATCAAACTGATAAACATGGTATTAACACCAATCATACCTGTCGTAGTAAAAGCTAGCAATAAAGCTGCCAGGATTACATTAAACTTTCCTATTAGCACCAGCAATACCAAGGATATAGAAGCCACAGCAAAGCAAGCGCCGGAAGTTTTAACTTCATTCCTGAAATAACGATAATTCACATAATTTGCTACATATACTCCGCTCAAATTAATGATTGGTAATATGATAGTCGTTAGAATAGAGGTAACAGAACCTAAGCGGAAGATTTCCGATATATAAGTAGGTACCCAAGCCGTAACTCCGTCCTTTAAAATACCTTGAATTATGATACAGATAGAAATGGGTATCAACCCAGCAGCCACGAACACTTTCCAAGTAGATTTTCGGCTAACATCTGTTGTTTTTTGACTATTGCTATCCTTCTCCTCATCTAGAATACCATAGGCGTCTGCCTCTTTTTCGACTTTTCCGATGGCTATCAACCATACAATCGATATGATACCAACGATAAGAAAGGATGCAAAAAACACATATCTCCAACCAATTAAAGCAATTATAACTGCAGACATAAGATAAGCAGACAAAGTTCCGACCGCTACCGTAGTAGACATAGAGATACAGGCTTTTTTACAACTTTCCCTGGACAAACGATCCGATAGGATCTTTATAATCGGTGACCAGATCAAGGATTGAGCCAATCCATTCAACCCCCATAAAATCATTACAGCAGTTCCGTCCTTTGCAAAATACACACAAAGATTGATGATGGAAGAACTGGCTATTCCAACAAATCCCATGATACGGGGAGAAATCCTATCTCCCAAAAAACCACTGATTAATTGTCCAGTTCCATAACAAAAGAAAAATCCTGTCCCTATCATTCCCGCTTGCGGTTTTGTTATAAAACCTGAATGTACAAGATCATTCATGGATGCGGAATAATTTAATCTGCCTAAATAGGTAGAAAAATATGCCAGCCAGCAGATACTGACAAAAAAGTGTATACTTTTATCTGTTATTAATTTCTTTTTCAAGGGTGAATTATGTACCATATGTAATTCCCTAGGTTTCTTCATTGGGTCTCCAATTTATATAAAATAATCCACTTACCTATGTGAAAGTTATAAGGGTCTTACTAGTAAAAACCATAGACGCACTATATAATCTTCTATTTTATATAATTTTTTATATTCTGTACAGGATTTATTATATACCTAATATATTAAATATGTCAACGATTTCATATCAACTATTATGAGTTTTTCCTAGTAGGTTTTTTCATTGTATTTTTTCATTGTAAGTTTTCATTGTAATTTTTCCTTGTAAGTTTTTCATTGTAAGTTCTTCATTCTAAGTTTCTCATTGTAAGTTTCTCATTGTAATTTTTTTATTGTAGTCGGCTTCTTTCAAATTCACTTTATACTTTTCTTACATTACTTTACATTACTTTTGGAATATGGTATATTCAATTTTGAACATTAGATATGATATATCATTTTATAGGAGGGTTGTATGAAAAAGAAGCTATCGATTCATGTGCTTTTAATTTCAACACTAGTTTTTCTTAGTTTCGTTTTGGTAGTTCTTCTTGTGTACTTGAACATAGAAAATACTCAAGAAGAAGCGCGTTCAGAGAATACAGAAAATGTACAAAATGATAATACTTCAATCAGCCCCATGGATTCGAGAGCAGGTTATTCGTTCTATTCGATCGAGGCAGTTCATAAACAAAAGATAAAAGAAACCAAAAAGACCAAAGAATTTGAGTATGTAGCCATAACTACAAAGAATAATCCT
The DNA here is from genome assembly GCA_029238935.1 of Herbinix sp. Lineage (GTDB taxonomy): Bacteria > Bacillota > Clostridia > Lachnospirales > Lachnospiraceae > Mobilitalea. The sequence continues at coordinate 6,583 of JAQZBN010000045.1, read as the reverse complement.
CAAATCCCTTTTCATATTGCTTGCCATCTTGGAGAAAACGAAATCACCGCTCTTCTTCCCTCCGGAAGCAATTTAAGTAGCATCATTTTGGATTTTTCATACATAGGAGAACAGGTGATATACGATGGTAACGCAGTTGTATCCGGAAGTACCATTCTAAATCTGTCCAGACCGACCACCTTTACTCTGTATGCCAAAGATGGATCCTCTCAAGACATCAATGTAAGAATTGAGACTTTGGATACCGGTTTGCCCTCCATCGCGATTACCACTGAAAAATATTTTGAAATTTCTTCAAAAACAGAAAAAATTAACACCAAATTCTATGCAGGAGGTGGTGATCCCTCAGTCATTCCCTATGCTGCCAATCAGACTATTCTTATGAATGGTACGATAAAAGGGAGAGGACATACCAGCTGGGCATTTCCTAAGAAAGGCTATACCATAGAACTAGAAAAGAAGGTAGCTCTTTTTGATTTACCCGAATCAAAACACTGGGTAGTAGTTTCTAATTATCAAGACAAAACTTTATTACGTAATTATCTTGCCTCCGAACTCGCATTGGGGTTAGGTATGGAAGCTGTGATGAAGGTTCGTCCGGTCGATCTATGGCTAAACGGTGAATATTACGGGAATTATTGCTTAATGGAGAAGGTTGAGATCGAAGAGAACAGAATTAATATTACGGATTTTGATTCGAGCTTGGATGAATCACAAATTGGTTACGTACTAGAAGCATGTGGTCACGTATCTGAAGTCAGTGATGAGGTGAAAGCTTACTGGCAAAATGTAGGTGGTGCTATCCTCGATCCTATTAACAAGGAAATGTTTTTTCAAACCAGCCAATATGGTATGTATGTCAACATCAAGGAGCCTTCCATCTCAAAGCTTGAAGTACGGCATGTTAACTATCTTACCAATTATTACGAAACCATCGAACAGGCAATAAAATCCATGGATATAAATGAAATTGAAGCAGTATTGGATCTCGAATCTTTCGTAAACTGGTATATCGTAGAGGATTATTTTAAGAATATGGACTCTGGAATGTGGTCCAGCTGCTATATGTATAAAGATGGAAATGGTAAACTCCACATGGGACCGGTATGGGATTTTGACTTAAGCAGCGGTAATTGCAATTACGGTGACGTAGAAAATCCGGTAGGTTCCTTCCTTATCGATTGCTCCTGGTTCAAGACTCTATTTAGCATTCCAGAATTTCAGTCCATGGTAAAATCAAGATGGAACGAGGTAAAGGGGAGCCAGATTGATCCCCTTGTTACCACTTTAGAGCAGATGGCACAAACGATTAACCTCTCTCAAATCTACAATTTTCAAAAATGGGATATCCTATCAACTGCTGTTGGCGCAAATCCAGATTCTATTGTAAATGCTAATACCTTCGAGAAACAAATAGAACTGCTCAAGAATTTTATGATCCAAAGAGCTATTTATCTGGATGAGGTCATTTCTACTTACCCTGATGAAGATAAATAGATTTCTAATCTACTCATTTTAGGTGGTAATACTTTGATACTTGTTGAGTTACAATACAAGGCATGCAGAGAATTACCACCTTTCTATGTCCAGAACATTTCTATATCTGTTTCACTTACATAGCATCAAATTAATATCACTTCCTCAGCTTTTCCTTGAAAAAGTAGGTAAAATGTTTCAAAATAAGGAGATAGCATTCATTGTGATATACAAAGTTTATGGCAGCAATAAAAAATATTTAAATTAATTTAAAAAGTTGAAGACAAATAAATTTTATCCTCGTTTTAATGTATGAAAGGTGAAGGGAGGCGGAAGAAATCAGTACTGAGCAATATTACGAGTATCTAATCGATACTTATCAAAACTTAATATATTCTCTTTGTTATAAGATCGTCAGAGATTATTTTGAAGCTGAAGACCTTGCACAAGAAACCTTCCTGTCAGCCTACAAAAGCCTTCCAACCTTCGATCGGCAGAATCCGAAGGCCTGGTTATGCCGTATCGCTACTAACAAATGCTTGGATTATGTGAAGCGTTCTGATCGAAAAAGCATTCCAACCGAAGATGAATATTTTGTTACGCAGCAAAACAGAGAACCGTCTCCGGAAGAGAAAGCGTTAGAGCGAGAAGTTAAGGAACAGCTTTTTAAAACGTGTAATCAACTGAAACCACCTTATCGTGAGATTGCATTGGATTTCTTTTATCATGAAATTCCACCAAATCAGATCTCACAGCAAACGGGTAAGAATTTAAAGACAGTGCAAACACAAATTTATAGAGCAAAAGCGATGCTACAGAAAAAATACAAGAAGGAGGCAGGGTAAATGAATGAAAGAAATCATGTAACAGAGGAGGAACTTCTTAAGTTTCAGCAAGATATAATGAGTCAAGAAGATACTCTGAAGTTCCTGGAGCATGTCAGTTCCTGTGATTTTTGTTCAGCCCGGCTGGCAGAGAGTATGCAGGAACACATCATGAATAGTCCTATGGATTTAAAAGCAAATATCCTAAAGGCAATCAACCGTCCGGATGCCAAGCTGGTGCAAAAGGCGAAAGAAACCTCTAGACAAATGCAACTATTATTTTATAGCCTTAAGGTTGGTGCTGCAACCGTAGGTGCATTAATTGCTCTCCTCCTTGTGATACGTAGCAGTGATTTTTCTACGATGCAAGACTTCCCAATGAGTATACCCAAAACACGGGAGAACAAGCATTCCATAACTGCAATCCTGAAAGAAAGCAGTGACAAATTAAGCAATAACATATTGGATTTTTCCAATTCTATCATGAATACGGAGGTTAATAAAAATGATAAGAAAGAAAAGTAGTTTTTTAACATTTATTTTTTCATTGATGCCGGGTGCCGGCGAGATGTATATGGGATTTATGAAGAAAGGTGTCAGTATCATGGCTCTCTTCTTCTTTCTAATATTCCTGTCTACATGGTTAAACTTAGGGCCACTGATGTTTATCATGCCTTTAATCTGGTTCTATAGTTTCTTTGATGTACACAATCTGCGGGCCATGCCGGATGATGAGTTTTATGCCCTAGAAGATGATTTCTTATTTATTGAAGACGGTAGCAAAGATAAAATCAAATCTATTGCAATTAGATACCGTAATTTAATTGGTCTCATCTTAATCGTTATTGGGTTTTCTACTTTGTGGAATAACTTATACGATTTATTATATGCAGCGTTTCCTGGTGCTTTTATGATCGCTTTATATAATGTGGGTCATCTCTTCCCTCAAACTGTTGTCGGCGCAGCAATTATTGCTTTAGGTGTCTACTTAATCCGCGGAAAGAAAAAGGAATTAGCATTACTCGAAGACAAAGGGGGACCTCAGGCATGAAAACGCACAGAGTTGGAACCATAACACTCGGTAGCATGTTAATTGGGTTCGGAGCATTATTTTTACTTCGTATTTTCGTAGAAGCCCTTTCCTATGACTTCATCTTCCGTTTATGGCCGATTGTCTTTATATTACTTGGTATTGAAGTATTAATCGCAAATTATAAAAAAACTGAGGATAAGATGTTATATGATAAAACGGCTTTTGCACTTATTATTATCCTTTCCTTCTTTGCCATGGGCATGGCGGTAGTTGAGATGTGTCTCAATTATACCTATCAATGGAGTATCCGGTTTTAATAAACCATTAGAACACTTCAGCTTCCTGATTAGTAATCGGTAAGCTGAAGTGTTTTATTTTTATCATTTACTACGTTTTCTTAATACAACCGAATTTATTTCTCTTTTTCATCCTAGTCTAGGACTAACTTCGTGGTTCCTTACGTTTCAAGCGACAAATTATCGAATAATTAATATTATAATATATTCATCTCAAATATGAAAATATATGAAATTATATGTATTCAAATGAATATATGTATTGATTTATGAAATGAAATACTTTATAATGAGATTACCATAATAAGGAAGGACGGACTGTGCTATGAATAATCAATTTGAAAAGTTATATACCGTCGATGATATTGCACAAATGACCATGCTTACATCGAGAACCATACGTAATTATTTAAAGGACGGATTATTAACCGGACGGAAGGTCGGAGGACAGTGGAGATTTACAGCTAAGGACATTGAAGGGTTGTTCGCAAATAACGATATCGAGGATGAGATAAAGAACTTAAGACGGCAGGAAATCATGGACTTCTTAGATGGCATCAACACCGATATGGACGGAGATATACAAATCTGCTCCATCATAGATTACTATTGTTCCGAGAAAGAGACCGCAAAACTTTTACATGATAAATTCCAGCACATCCTCCCCCCTACCAATAACGGAAAACAAAAGTATTATTATGAGTACATAGAAAAAGAGCAGAAAGCCAGATATACATTTTTCGGGACCCCACGCTTTATTAATAACGCAATAAATTTGATTGAAATAGAGTGGAACAGCTTAAATAGCGCTTTAAGCAAATTCACCGATAAAGCAGAAGATTACGAAAAATACCGACCATCCTATCCAAAGGCATCCATTGATTTGATCTTCTCCCTTCTTTGTAAGGAAGAGATAACAATCGCCGATATCGGATCTGGTACAGGAAAATTATCCGAATTGTTGCTGCAAAATGGAGCTACCGTATATGCCGTGGAGCCGAATGATGATATGAGAATCGCTGCTGAAGAAAAATTAAAACTGAACAATAAGTATCAATCCCTTGGAAATACAGCCGAAAAAACAGGATTACTTGCAAACAGTATAGATTTGATTACTTGTGGGGAATGTTATCACTGGTTTGATAACGAAAAGACGAAACATGAATTTCATAGAATCCTGAAGCCAGGCGGTTATGTATGTTTGATATGGAATAACTTCGGTGATAACGCATACTCTAAGAAATATAATGAACTATATGAACGGTTTGGAACGATAAAATCATCAAAAGAAGTGAGTTTTTCAAAAGAGGAAATGGCGCTCCATCTTTTCGGTGAAGGAAATTATCATAAGTTAGAGTTCGACAATACCATATATGAGTCTTGGGAAGCAATGCTCGGAGGCTCTTTATCAGCCTCCTACGCTCCCAAGCCAGATGATAAGCTTTATCCGGACTTTGTTAGGTCGGTTAAGGCTATCTATGATCAATACAGCAATGACGGCTTGATAGAAGCCAAATTCAAAACCATCTGCTTTTATGGACAGTTATAGCAATATATTTATGATAATATTGATAACTCTATGAGCAATACACAATATATTCTTACTAAGTTTCTTCCAACGTACACTTTAATAACTTAATATTATCGCATAACTAATAAAACGTAAAACAATATAGGAAAAACCTAAATTAAGCTAAACTGCAGCTAATGAACCGAGAACTCTATATTCTAATTCGGTCATACACTGCAGTTATTTATATATTGAATAAATCTTTCAAGCAATCTTGGTTGAATATCAGGGTAGGTCCAATTGTTCGGCAAATCATCCATAAAAATCACCTTCTCTATCTCCAGATCCGGTAGCGGATCAAATTTATAACATTCTGCGTAATATAGCATCCCGAAGGAACCCTGATCTTCCTCCTGACGAAGTACACGATAAACACAGATCGGTTCGATTTTGTACTCAACTGCACCTGTCTCTTCATATAACTCTCGCCTTGCAGTTGCAAGTATCTCCTCCCCAATTTCCCTATGACCTCCAGGAACCTCCAATGTATCTCTATCTCTGTGTTTACACAGAACCCATTGATTATCTTTCTTCGCTATGATCACTGCAAACTTCAGAAGGTGATCTTCTGCTTTATCGAAAAAATCTACTAGTACCATAACCTCTTCCTCCTAATCATAATATAAATCCTGGATTTATATTGATCTCTGGATTTATATTGATCTATAGCAAGCAATAGATGTTGCAAAAATAATGAAGATACACTTCTTCAATTATATTACAACATCTTTTATCTATCTTTTATTAATTCACTTAATAATTCTATCATATCTATCTTTTATTTTACAAAGCATCCAATCAATTATTCCTTCACCGATATTTTACCAAGGGCGGTGTCTGCTTTTAATTTACTTACACCACCGATCAGAAGCTCTGTTGAATCAGTGAGCATCGCTTCTGTCTTCTCCTCTGTATAATCAACCGATAAGCCATTGGTGTCGATCTTCACATTACCTAGGTCAGTTTTAAGCTTTAGCTCCGACTTATCCTTTGTAGATCTATCAAAAGAGCAGTTTATATCTCCAAGACTGGTTTCTAACTTACTATCTCCTGTAAACAATACATTTTTAGCCGTAATGGAGCCTAATGCCGTATATGCATCGATCGCTCCTTCCACTTGATTAAGCGATAGATCGCCAAGATTTGTGGTTAAATCAAACTCTTTTATGGTCTTAGGAATGGTGATATCAAGATTCACGCTTAGATTATAGTTTGAATCTTTGTATTCATTCTTCATCCATCTCCAAATGTTTTGATCTGAATCCTTTTTCACAAATAAAATCTGTAATTGATTATCCTCAACTGTAGTTTCGATGTCAACCTGATCAAGAATTGCATCCAGTTGCTCTTCCTCTTCTCCAGTAGCTTCATAATCAACTTCAAT
>JAQZBN010000095.1 GCA_029238935.1 Herbinix sp. | reverse complement strand
ATAGACGAAAAATCATAATATGTTAAGTCGAAAAATGGCATTTAGTCCTACACTTATCAAGGTTTGAGTTCATCCGGAATTTACTATTTCATTTAACGAAAAATTGGTAGATGGTTCCATAAAAAGAAGAGGACATTGCAAGAAGAAGACTAAAAGAGCGAACCCACTGAGAGCGTATTTTATTCAAAGTAAACTTTTACTTTTGACAGCAAAGCTTTTTGTTTCCTAGCTATTTTAATTTCACGTTAAAATCAATCTATAACCGTTATTCTCTTAGATAATACAGATGCCTGTTTTACTGTAATAAAAAAGTTGATTTTTATGACATTTTGTGATATAATAACCAAATATTAGTTTCCACAGACTATTTGATAGTAAGAACCACTTCAAATAGGATTATAATTTAATAATGTTAACGACAAAGGTCATTTTTTATTTTGATTTCAAATAGAAGTCAAAAAAAAAATGGCCTTTTTATAATGTTTCTTTCATAACCTCATGACTTAAAGTAAATTGACAATCAAACATAGAGACAAACACAGGAGCTAATATGAACTTCGTAATGACATTTGTGAAACCTATTTAACTAAATAACAATACAAACAAAAAATAAACCATTTAAGGAGAATATTCATATGCAAACGAATACGTCAGAAACAACCATTATTATTACAAAAAATATCAACAAAAAAATTAGCTATGCCAAAGTAAAATCAGAAATTATCAAACTAGACAAAGAACCGGCACTCAGTATTCTTCATCTACTTGAAAAAACTGATGGAAATGAAAGTACAGAACTATTAGATGAAATCGAACAGCGATTGAAAGCCCAGAAAGATGATATCGAAGATATTACAATTTATAATAGTCTTCAGAAAAGAATTGAAACGTTACGCACAAGAATTGGCAGACAAATTAATGATAACTTTGGAACTTTGATACGTTCTCTGAGAAATAATCATGGGTATTCATTGAAGGATGTAGCGAATATTACCGGTATTTCTGCCAGCTACATTAATCGATTAGAAAAGTTCGATAGAAAAGCTCCGAGTTTCAAGATACTCGAAGCTTTAGCCAAAGCTCTCGATGTAAGTGTCAGTATTTTAATTGAAGCGGCTGGGATTAAAAATGATAAAAAAGGACCAATCAATATGGCTCATTTACTTTTTATGTATGATATTGAGGTTAGCAATATTGTACTAACCGCAGAACAGAAGTTAAAGATGTATAACATGGCAGAAAGTATTATTCGTTTTAATGAAGTGATCGAATCTAATGAAGTAAATCATAAGCATTTAAATAAGCAAATTTAATAGCAGATTTAAAAACGATATTTAACTAATCTAAATACAACAAAGGAGAATAAGAGCATGATATTAGCAGTTAAATTTAAGCAAACATATAACCAGACGAAACGGTATGTTAGTAAAGGAATCCCGATAGAGGAAACCGGGCCAACCGTACGTAAAAGCATTAAAGATATGACAGTAAAATACTGGCAGTACAGGCAAATCAAAAACAAGTTAGATGACATCGATATTGTGGTGGGACTCTATCAAGGGGTTATTTATTCCGCCTTTAGGGTCGAGAAGTATAAAATAGTTAATCGTAATGGAATGAGAGTTGAATTCGTCTGTAACGAAAGTGTGGATCATTTAATTGGAATCAGTCTTGGTACAGATGCTTCTAAAGGTGGTTGGACTATAAAGACATATCCTAGTGAAGTTATACAAGAAATTAGTAAAGATTCTTCAAATAGACGCAGCGCCGTAAATATGCGTAAATCCAAAATATTGGATGAGTTTAAGGAACTCAAAATACCATATGAAACAGATATTGACTATGATTATGATTTTAGAAATTATGGTAAAAACAAAATCCAAACAAGAATTAACCCCGATGTAAGAAAAAAAACATTTTCACGGAGCAATGGTAAATGTGAAATATGTGGCAAGAGTGCCGATCGATGTCATCATATACTTCGACAAGAAAGAGGAGGAGCTATAAACGATTTAAATAACACGATGGGATTATGCGAATGGTGCCATGGTATATGCCATCAGGATAACAATCGATACGATACTATCATTTATCCTATATTGAAGCAATATAGAGAACATACATATGATACTAACCTCTGGGCAGGAATTAGGACGTTATTATCACACTCTAAAAATCTTAGGACGAATTAAATTCTCTGTTATAAAAGCTTCTTCTAGAGGACGAATCATTTTTGTAGATAGAATGGCTACCGTTATATCTGTAAAAAGAGATTAATTACAATATCTATGAGGTAATAAAATAGGTTAAATAAATCCGAGGAGGGAAAAGGGTGTATTATCATGTAACAATTTTTGAAGATACAATTGAAGTATTAGAACTACATGGATTGGATTACAAATTAATTGCAGCATACGAGAAATGCATTGGTGTTAGTAATGAAGTAACCTTAATCATTTATGGAGAACTTATCAGTGCTGAGAATATGAATGTAAGTAATGTAGTAAAAGAAGATGATCTCATCGAACGATTTAAATATCTTGAAGATACAAAATGGTTTGATGAATATGAAAGGTTACTAGAATGCATCCAAAGTTATCCAAGCACTGAGCGGTAGCTTAACATTGATAAACGGAAAGGAGAATATGAAATTGAGTGCAGATCAGCTTCTTGAGGATTTGATAACTACGTATAAATTAATCAAGCAACAGCATGCCAACCTTTGTAAAGATTTATCACGAACTGATCAGGCTATATCCGACCTGGAACATAAAATCGAACTTACTAAGTTTGGGCTATACGATTCCTATTTAATAACAATTAAATTAAAAGAATATCTAACAAAAAGGCGAATAGTGAAAGACGAATTGGAAAATGTTCAATTTATCTTATCAAATCTTGAAACTAATGAATTTTATAAGATTAAAGAAAAACTTAAGAATAGAAAAAACAAGCTTAGTATCAGAAAATATACACCTCGTGTATTAGACCTTAATACTCTACAAGAAATGAAATCTTGAATTATTAGTGGTAGTTTAAAAAAACACATAATTCAGATGTTTATTATAAACGACACTGAGGACCAAAAGATACTTATAAGAATAGGAGAAACATTATGCAAGATAATTGTGATTATGAATACGAAGAAAGCGAGATTATTGAATACGATTACAAAAATGAAGCACGCCTGTTTATGGATGATGGAGAATCTGACTATTTAAACAAGCTTGACGATGTGTGGACAGAAAATTCTTATGAAGCCATTCGAGAAAGCCGTTTTGAAGATAAGCTTTATGAATAAGCTGATTGGGATGCCTGATAAAATAGAAAGTACAGTAGAACTACTTATGGAGAGGTCTGTGGCACTGATTCGGTGTCATAGGCTTCTATTTTTATATCGTTGTATCATCCAAAAGATGAAAACCTGCCAGAATAACCATGAGCCTTTTGGATATATGCCATTTTATATGAGAATCTAGGAAAATGTTGTTTGATCAATGGTATATGCACAGGCTGGTAACTAGTGGTATAATTAGAGAAACGGGATTAACCTTATGAACGTATGATGTATCTGTTACATATAACTTTTATAACCGATACATTCTAGCAAAATAATCCATAAGACTGGATAGAATGCATTACAACAGAAATAAGACCGTGCCAGGAGGATAAAATTATGTACAAGATCGCCATTGTTGAAGATGACACCATCATACGTAATGAACTACAGATTGTTCTAATCAATCATGGATATGAGATCTGCAAAATTGAAGACTTTAAAAATGTCTCTGATCAGATAAAAGAACTAAAGCCCCATATAGTACTACTTGATATTAATTTACCCTATGAAGATGGTTATAAGATATGTATGAAGATACGCGCTTTTTCCACTGTACCAATCATCTTTGTAACGAGCCGGGATACGGATATGGATGAACTGCAAAGTCTGATGATGGGTGGGGATGACTTTATCACGAAGCCTTATAATATCTCCATTCTTTTAACTCGCATTGCAGTATTATTAAAAAGAGTCTACAAAGATGATAATCAACTACTCCTTTCCCACAGAGGTGTTGTATTAAACCTTGAGGTAGGAAGAATTGAAAAGGATGGAATTGAAGTAGAACTGACGAAGAGCGAGATGCGGATTCTTTCTTACCTGTTTCGTAATATCGGCAAAATAGTTTCCAGAGCAGATCTCATTGATTTTTTATGGGACAACGAGCTTTTTATCGATGATAATACCTTAAGTGTAAATATCAATCGGATTCGTCACAAATTAGAGGCGTTGCAGGTAAGTGACTTAATAAAAACAAAACATCGTCTCGGTTATACGATAGAAAAATAGAAAGGCGAAAAAGCATCTTCCTACATAATATTGACTCTGTATATAAATGCGATGCTAACATAGGAAATAGAATGAATTTACTTTCTTATATCAATGATAAGATAATAGCCATAATACTACAGATTTTGGGCATTGTCGCAATTTCTCTATTTATAATATCTTTGGGTAACTCAATTGATGCTGTCTTCTTAATTGTAATCGGATGGGGTATCGTTGCTCTTCTTTATTATAGTATCGATTATATTATGCGAAAGCGATACTTTAAAGAAATTCTATCTTGTGCTGATCAGCTTGATAAAAAATACCTCCTTTCCGATGTCATTCAAAAACCTAGGCGGCTGGAAGATATCATCTATCGAAAACTCCTATTTCAGGGAAATAAAGCAATGCTGGAGGAAATAGCTAACATCAGGCATGAACGCGATGAGTATAAGGAATACATTGAGCAGTGGATTCACGAAGTAAAAACACCCTTAGCTGCTATGAAACTGATCTGTGAAAATAATCGATCTTCGGAGACAATAAAGCTTTTAAGGGAATTGGAACGGGCTAACCAGTATGTAGAGCAGGTTTTATTCTATGCCAGAAGCGAACATGTAGAAAAGGACTATCTAATCAGAGAAATTAACCTCACTGATGCTGTAAAAAAATCGGTATTGAACCATAAACAACTGCTGCTTGAACATCAGATGCAGATCGAGATTAATTGTGATTCGCTTATTTTCACTGATATCAAATGGCTTGTCTTTATTCTAGATCAATGCATTGCTAATTCGATTAAATATGGTGCAACAAAATTGACGTTTCAGTCAAATGTCATTGGAAAAGAGACTTGCTTTTCTATCATAGATAATGGTATTGGTATTGCAAAAGAGGATTTACCACGTATTTTTGAAAAGAGTTTTACAGGTAAGAATGGTCATGAACAGGAAAAATCTGCGGGTATTGGTCTATACTTATGCAAAAAATTATGCGATCGGTTAGGCATTGATATAAAAGCAGAATCCCAAGATGGTAGCTACACCAAGATTATCATTACATTTTTTTAAGCATAGCTCTGTTCACTTTATAGAAACCAGGCTTTCTTTCCTGTGTACCCTATCATTATAGTGTAGGAATACGAAGGGGTGAAATCTTACAAAAGTGTAAGAAGTATGTAATGTAAGTTGATACAAAAGAAAAAACCATAACTTTATAATGTTATCTATAATAACTTTTTATTGATAACAGGAGGGTTTTAAATGAATGCAATACTACAAACAGAACGAATAGAAAAGTATTACGGAAATAAAAATAACGTAACCAAGGCTCTTGATGATATTAGCTTTTCCGTTTATCAAGGTGAATTTATCGGTGTAATGGGAGCATCCGGTTCCGGTAAGACAACCTTACTCAATGTAATCTCTACGATTGATACGGTAAGCGCAGGACATATTTATCTCGACGGTGAGGATGTCACGGAAATTAGTGAAAAGAATCTAGCCAAGTTTCGCCGTGAAAAATTAGGCTTTGTATTTCAAGATTTTAATTTACTTGATACATTGACATTGGAGGAGAATATTTCCTATGCATTGACCATCAATAAATTTCCTAGTGCTGATATTCCTGGCAAGGTGAAGCAAGTTGCGGATAAGCTTGGCATTGGAGATATCCTGCATAAATATCCTAATGAGGTTTCTGGGGGCCAGAAGCAAAGATGTGCTTGCGCAAGAGCGATTATCAATAATCCAAGTATCATACTTGCAGATGAACCAACTGGTGCCTTGGATTCAAAATCGGCACAGCTTCTTATGGAAACCTTAATTCATATGAATGAGAATATGAAAGCGACAATCCTTATGGTTACCCATGACGCATTTTCTGCAAGCTATGCGAAGAAGATCTTATTTTTAAAGGATGGTAGAATTTTTAGTGAGATTATCCGGGGTGATAAAACCAGAAAACAGTTTTTTGGTGAAATTCTAGATGTAATGACCTTGCTGGGAGGTGACCTTAGAGATGTACGTTAAACTAGCCCTTCGCAATGTTCGTAAATCTACAAAAGACTATTTGATCTATATGGTTACATTAATTCTATGCGTAGGGTTATTCTATTCCTTTCTATCCATCTGCAGTAAATATTATGTTAGAATGCTTCCAATCGAATACGATATGAAGGAACTGCAGATATTACGTTACCCGGTTATAGCTATCACAGCTCTTCTTATCTTTCTTATTAAATATGTAAATAATTTTATCCTACGCAGAAAACAGAAAGAATTTGCCATCCAAACCTTATTAGGGATGGAACAAAAATCTGTGGCATTTTTATTTTTTATTGAATCTATAACCATGGGTATTACTGCCATCTTTATTGGTATTTTATTAGGTACCTTTTTCTCCCAACTATTAACTCTGAAAGTTATGAATTTTTTTAAAGAAGAATATCACATTTATTTTTCCCTATACCCGGATACTGTACTGATTACCTTTATCGTATTTGTAATCACCTTTATAATGATAGGGATTTTAAACATTAGAACCATTCGTAAAAGTAAAATTATCGACATGTTGCAAGCAGATAAGATTTTACAAAGCGATATGAAAAAAGAGTTTTTAATGCCTTTTATCGTACTCGTAATAACCGCCGTATCTGTATATGTCATTCATACGGGTCAGTATTTGATTGAGTCTATTGATAACAACGTTAATAGTCTTTTTGATACCATATCCGTATATGCCAATATGTTTCTACCGGTTGCTTTTATCTTATCTGTTGTATCTTATCTTATATTGTGTATTATAAAAAGGAAAATTTTGTCCTTCAGCAGACTCGTGTTATTACTTACCGGAATCACAATACTGGAAATCGTATTTTCCTTGCAGGTGGTGGCAGGTCATCCGGTTATGAATCATACCATCTCAAACAGATATTTTTTATTTGCATGTGTCTTTCTTGTTTTTCTTATATTTAGTTTGTTTTATTCCTTATCTACCTTAATACAATTATTTAAGGAAAGATCAAAAAGCTTGAAGTACAAGGGAAACACTCTGTTTTTAGCTGGTCAGATAAATGGTAGACTGTCCTCCACTTCCCGCACCATGTCGATTATTTCAGGATGTATATTATTGGCGATCGTTGCTTTTATTGTAGACCCTGTTTTATCCGGATGGGCCATGGGGTATCTGGATAAACGAGCTGTATATGATATTCAGATTAACTCACAATATACCTCCCGGACTACCTATGACACCCGCCGGATGGTGATTTTTCCTATGTCGAGGATGCGCTTAACGCTAACGATGTTACCCTTTCCGATTCTGTTACAGTAGAAATTTATTTTATTGAGGAAAGTGACTTTACAAACGCTTCTACTGCCTCACGACATCCTATGATGGCTATGGGATTATCCGACTATAATCATATGCGCACCATGGCTGGGTATCAAAAGATCACATTAGCGGAGAATGAATTTACGACACAGGATATGGATGCCTATCTAAAGAAACATACTACACTTTCTATTCATGGAAGCACTTTAAAGCAGGCAAGCAATATGAATAATAGAGCAGAGCTCGGTGAAGTGATCTATTCTTTTGAAACTTACGGGATCGTCATTGTTCCTGATTCCGTAACGAAGGGATTATTGATGGGTCAATGCAATTATTATGGAAAAACTGCCAAAAAGTTGTCTTACGTGAATGCATCTAAGTTATATGATACAATATATGATGGTATGGAACTTAGGAATACCGGTGCTAATTCTTTTGCACTTCGTATGCGTACCTTACAACGAAATAATGGAATATCTATGTCCCTATTAATGAAACTGTTATTGTTCTATGGAGGAATTGTACTATTAATTATTAGCTTTACAGTATTATCATTACAACAGTTAGCAGATTCTTTTGATTTTAAGAAGAGATTTATTATCATTAAAAAAATGGGTGTTTCAGATGCCTCGATCAATAAGATTATATGGAGCCAAATCAGTATCTGGTTCGCTCTCCCACTGATCTTAGCTGGTATCAGCGCCTGGATTGCGGGTAAGTACTTCATAAACTTGTATAAAGTTAATATTGAATTATACATCGGCATGAATGAATTATATCAAACGCTGAACCAAATGATATTTACCATTATTGTTCTTTTTCTGTGTTATTTTATTAGTACCTGGGTATTGTTTAAAAAGAATATACAATTAGTTTAATTAGAATTTCTATTCGATTGAAAGGAAGTGTACATGTATCGATTAATGCAACCCATGTTTGATGAATATTGCGAAATTGATGAATTTGAGAATGGTATCAATACTATAAATGGAGATCATTTCACAAGGCTTTTGGATATTTGCTTTGAAGCAGCATCCTACCTATCTCTTACCATAGCTCCTTGGACCTTTTGCACTGAAACTGAACTTGAAAAGGAGTTGGAGCCGTTTTTAGTGAAGAAGCTCCGAGTACAAAAGTGGTTTTGTTATAATCTTTCTCCTTCAAACCGTTTTCTTGAGGTGCATATTTATAAGGCGACACCATTGGCAAAAGCAATTTTGCTAAAGTATTTTGCTGATGCATTTTTACATCAACAAGAGAATAGTTCTATGGTAAACTCCACTCAAACATTGGAAGACCTTTGTATTTTTACAGAGAATTCACTCTTATTGGGAACTGTTACACATGAATATATGTGTCATGTTTATCCTCCGAATAAAAAGGTAGAACAAGAAATTCTATTCATCGGAAGATGGAGGTATATTGAAGATGATCCTTCCGAGCGGTTTGTACTAGAAGGAGTTATTTAGATATTTATTTGGTATATATCACTATAGAACTCTTTCATGATTTACGGAATTACATCCTCATGTTTTACATACCGATAAACTATATCTTATTAAATTGGCATTTTTGTACTACCTACTCATAAATGAGAAGATACAGTTTTTTGAAAGACATTTAGAGCACCAGTCCTTGCGCAGATGCGATCTGAATCTAACGATATTCACAATATAATATCTTATGTTAATTTTCCGATAACAGACGATATTATCTATTGTGTATTTGCAGATTAATCCAAAACCCTAATTTACTCTGTCTAAAACAAAGAAACGCAGCATCAAGAAGCTCCGCTTCACAATTCGTATACATACTTACTTATCGATAGCATAAGCATACGGTGCTATTGATTGGGGTTAATCCGGACAAGTCTGGACTATGATACGATATTAGACCATAACTTACTACATTTCATTATATAATCCAGCCCGAATATTTCATCCTGCGGTTCTCCCGGGATTATTGTATATGTTCTGTCTATCGATGAGCTTCCGGGATATGCTATCAGGCTTCGTAAATGAACATTATTTTCAAGCATCATGCTAACCTTCTGCATGTTTTTTAATAACTCAAAATTGTGAGTGACGAAAAACAAGGAAGGACGGACTTTGGATAGAGCTTTCAACACATCAATGATAATTTCGTATCCTTCTTTTTCAGTTGTTGTTGCAAAAGATTCATTCAGTAATACAAGGGCATTATCCTTCATTAATGGCAGTGTATCATGGAATCTTGTCATTTCCTCAGCAAGCTTTCCATGTGACAGAGCTTCATCTTCGTCATTGGGAAAGTGACTGATAATGCTTTTGTATACTGGGCAATCATACTCTTTTGCAAAAACCGGTAATCCATTCTGTGAAAAAAGCTGAGCAATACCTATGCTTTTTAAAAAGGTTGTTTTACCTCCTTGATTTGCTCCTGATATTATAAAGAATTCGTCATTTTCTTCCAAAAAATCGTTAGGTATTATTTCTTTGTCAGAATGATAAGCGACTAACAAGCCAAAGTCATACAGAGCTTTTGCTTTGATAACTTTTGACTGAAATTGTGGGTAAATTATATTGCATCCTATTAACTTGCTAAAATTAACAATTTTGATAGCAGCGGAATAAAATAAGAGTTGTCGCGTTAATTTCCCACAAAAGTTTAATATGTGATAATTGATCGCAGAGATGACAGAATACATGTTAAGAACACCGCGCTCCATCAAGTTTTCTATTTGCAAATTCAATAGAAAATCCAGATTATATACAAACTCACAGGTATCCAATTTTGTTCTCTTATTCTTACTAAAACGTGACTTCGGCTGTAAAGAGCAATTTCCCTCTGCTGATATATGAGAGCTTACGAGCTTAAAATCTAATCCGTATTCAACATCAAATGTTACACAATCATTTAGCAGCCATCCAATGATTTCGTTGATTTTCATTTTGATTTCGCTTAATAACTCAATTCGATTTAATTTTTCATAAAAATCAGAAAATGTTTTGCTTGAAAAATCCTTATATCGCATGATATTAAGTAATTCGATAGGTACATCCAATGATTTATTTATAATCTGTAAATTATCGGTCAGCTTCCTTTTCGGTGTCACACCACCGTATACCATACTATATGTAATAAATTTATTGTTCTGAGCGTTCAAACATATTTTTTGTAGATCAAGAATAAAACCAGGATAGTTCAGAAAATCCTCCAAAATATTCTGACGCTCCTTAATTATATCAACACGATTAAGCGGACTGCATACCGTGTCCACAAATACATCATATTCTTTATCGGTTATTATTTTCTTGAGGCATTCAAGACCCATATCTGAAAAATAACCAGCGCTTAGCTTTGCTTCATTATCTTGGATAAACAGTATGTCTAATTCAATCATTCGGGACTTCCCCCTAACTCAACTATTATTTGTTCATATGTCATTCCACATTTCAATGCAATATCTCTTGCATACGCCCAACCATTGCTCATATCCTTATATACTTGATATGTGCGCTTCCCATCGTCTGAAATCCCTGTTATAAGTGATTCTATGCATTTTCCCGTACTATTTAGTAATTCAGATATTTCATAGTAATGGCTTACAAATCCGACCATGCAGCCGACTTCTTTGAATTTTAGTAAATAATGCAATGATATTTCGATACCGTCTTTTGCGTATTCCGGCGCCATCTGGACACTCAAACCGGACTTATCTGGACAGTGATTCCGGTTTTTGCTGGACACCATTTCCGGAGTTAACTGGACAC
>JAQZBN010000157.1 GCA_029238935.1 Herbinix sp. | reverse complement strand
ATTGCACTCTTATTGCAATGTGTTTTTATTACTTCAAGGAAAATGGATAAAATAGCCATTTATATGATTCATATGATGATTAAGCTTAGAAAAATATCGGCGACCTATCAATATAATAAAACAAAGTTAGTTTCAAAAAAACGTCTTTATTTAATTGGATGTGAAGATTTTTGGAATCTAGGAGATCATCATATCGCAATATCTGAGATTGAATATCTTCGGAGTATATTTCCGGAACATTCCATTGTTGAAATTACTGCTTCTCGGTATTTTGCCGTTAATCGTTTACTACCCTTCGTGATTAGAAAAGAAGATTTAATCTGTATGCATGGTGGAGGGAATATTGGTAATTTTTATATGCTTGCGGAATATATCCGAAGAGATATCATGAAGAAATTTCGAAATAATGAGAAGGTTATATTTCCCCAGACAATCCACTATGATTGTTCCGACGTAGGAAAAGCGGAATTAGAAAAAGACCAAATTAGTATAAAAAAGACCAATAATTTGACCATATGCGTAAGAGAACGATATTCATTCGAACTGGCAAAGCAATATTTTGATTGTAAGGTGGTTTTAACACCGGATATCGTATTGTTTTCCGATTATACGAAGCGATACAACTATGAACGAAAAGGAGCAACACTTCTTATAAGAAATGATTTGGAAAGTGTAATATCTGAACAAGATAAGCGGTTAATAAAAGAGGTTGCGCAGCAATTCACATCTGAGGTTCGAATCAATGATACTCAATTAATTATAGATATTAAGGTGGCTGACAGAAATGAAGTAATGGATGATTTTATCAGTAAAATTGCAAAAGCGGAATTTGTCATAACTGACCGGTTACATGGAATGGTTTTCTGTGCAATTACGAAAACACCTTGCATTGTATTACCAAATTATAATCACAAAGTTGCAGGAGTCTATGACTGGATTTCAAAATTAGATTATATAATCATGATTAAGACAATGAGTGAGCTGGAGGAGGCAGTAAAAAAACTACAGCTGATTAAAAAAGTTGAATATGACAATTCGATCATATTAGAGGGATTTGATGTTCTGTCGAAGCTATTAAAGAGTAAAGTTAAGTGAGTGAGGTAGGTGTTCTGATTTTTCACTCATGTTTAGTACTTTGGCATAATTAGAGGCTCCTAATTTGCACTATACGAAGGAAGGGAGTAAGAATATGAATGAAAAAGTAAGTGTTATCATTCCGATTTATAAAGTAGAACTCTATATTCGCCGATGTATTGAATCAATCATTGCACAAACCTATCATAATTTGGAGATTATATTGGTGGATGATGGTTCTCCTGACAATTGCCCATTCATCTGCGATGAATATGCAAGAATTGATCAGAGAATTAGAGTAATACATAAACCGAACGGTGGTCTTTCTGATGCGAGAAATGCGGGACTAAAAATCTTTACCGGTGATTATGTTTATTTCTTTGATGGTGATGACTATATTGAGAACAATTTAATTGAAATTGCATTACATAATGCAGTTACAACTTCTGCGGATTTAGTCATATTTAATTATTATAGAGTGGATGAATGTTGGTTGGGAGGCATGGAACAGGCTATATAAAGCAGATATCATAAGAAAGTATGATTTGTTCTTCTGGGATAACAAATTAATATTTGCCGAAGACTTTGGATTTTCCTTAAATTTTGCTCTACATGTCAATAAGATAACCTGTATATCCAATGTCTTATATTATTATCTCATCAGAGAAAATTCCATCATGTCGAAGGCAGTAAAAGAACCAAGGCTTTCAGCGTCACTTGCATTAAGTAAGCTGCTGGAAGAAAAGATCGCAACATCTTTTAAAGATACTATGATACATAAGGAATTTCCAATATTGTTCTACAGCATAATGTACGAGCAACTTCGAGGAGCCACGATAGATAATTATAAGAAGTCGATTTCTTCCATTGATGATAAAGAGTATTTCTATAATAATTTGAAACTAATTACCAGAAAATTCACATTACTATTAAAACATTTCGGGATGATAAGAGGAGTCGTTGTTTTATTAATTTGTATATTTTTGATTACTCAAAAATTTGACAAGCTTAATGTTCGTATTCTTAAATCATATAAAAAAAGATGGAAAATATCAGAGGTATTTGAAAATAACAAATCTAAGATGTTTTCCAAAAAGCGTATTTTTTTAATAGGAAGTGAGGACTTTAGAAATCTGAAAGACCACCATATAGCCATTTCTGAGATGGAATATCTTCAGAATATATTTCCGGAGTATTCAATTATTGAAATCACTGCCTCGGAGTATAAAGAGGTTCGTAATTTACTCTCATTCATAATTAGGAGAAGAGATTTGGTGTGCTTGCCAGGTGGTGGTAATATGGCAAAGGTTAATTCGCATTCGGAGTACATCCTAAAAGATGTTATGAAGAAATTCAGAAATAATAGGAAGGTAATATTTCCTCAGACAATTCATTATAATTCTTCGGATGATGGAATATTACGATTAGTAAAAGATCAAAGCTTTATAAATAAATGCAAAAATTTAATCTTATGTGTCAGAGAACTTTCCTCCTATGATTTAGCAAAACAGTACTTTGACTGTGAAGTAGTTTTGATACCGGATGCAGTACTCTATACAAATTATAGTAACCGATATCATTTCGACCGAAGAGGAGCGATGCTTCTCTTGCATAATGACTTGGAAGGAGCCTTATCCCAGCAAGATAGAATGACCATTGAAGGTGTCGTTCGACAATCAGAATTGAACATACATTATAACGATACCATATTAAATTCTGATATTAGTGTTTTTGACAGAAGAGATGTTGTAGATTCTTTTATTCAGAAAATTGCAAAATCCGAGATTGTCATAACCGATCATTTGCATGGTATGTTATTTAGTGCTATTAGTCTGACCCCTTGTATCGCACTATCAAATTATGATGAAAAGATAGATGGAGTTTATGATTGGATATCAAAATTTGGATTTATTAAGGTGATTCAAAACATAAGTGAGTTAGAAGGAGCAATGAAAGAACTGTCTGAGATAGAGAAGATAGAATATGATAATTCGAGTATATTAGAGGGATACGAGGCCCTGACAAAAATTCTAAAGGGTAATGCTGATTGAGCTGATTATTTGTAATTGAGTAAGCTCACTACGTTTTATTACCCATATATTTTATAAGTTTGCGAGATAATCAGTTATTATATTATAGAGGAATGATTTTCCACCTTCTATATAGGTGTTAGTGTAATTGGAAATAGTGTTATTGGCTAATACTATTTTTTGCGTTGTCTGATCGGATATTGCCATATAATAAAATGATTTTGTGGAACTTGTCGGTAGACAAGATACTTCATTATTTGAAAATGAAAATACATATCCATTAAGCGTTGTTCCGTTCAACATAAATAATGTTTCATTAGAGTTGATGGATTGATTCATTATCGTATTATTATCAATCGTAACGTCAGTGGTAAATGTTTTGTTGTAAAATTCAAACATTGTTGAAATTGTACCATTAAAGGTTACATTATTATCGTTAAAAGTTTTTAAAGAACTTCC
>JAQZBN010000044.1 GCA_029238935.1 Herbinix sp. | reverse complement strand
CAAAAGAAAACATTGATTTTCTTCCCATAAAAAATATGCTCCCTCCTAAGTGACAAGTTTTATTATTTTACTTGTCTACCTATAAGGGAGCATATCAATCATGAGGCGTTTTTTTGACGTATGTAATATTTACCTTGTAAAGAATTTATAGTATAATAGGTGAGGGTAGACAACGTTTCACAATTAGAAAGTAGTAGAAGTATTAAGACAATTCCATTTAAATAATGATGTGAAAGATAGAAATTTCATGATCGAAGCTCCATGATAGACTGTTACGACGTATACTTCATATAATAGTAAAAAACGAGGTTGACATATGCAGCATAAAGGAACAAAAACGATCGAAATGGTACGTTTAAAACTTCGTAAATTTGAAATGTCGGATTCTCAAGATATGTTTCAAAACTGGGCGAATGATCCGGAGGTTTGCAGATATTTATCCTGGGCTCCTTATGGCTCTTTAACCGCTGTGCAGTTAAAGATGAAGGAATGGGTGGAGGATTATTACAGCGATACTTATCGTTGGGCGATTGAACTCAATAGTACAAGACAGGTGATAGGTTCCATAAGTATTTTCGGAGCAGATGATAAAAAACAAGCCTGTGAAGTAGGATATTGTATCGGAACAGCTTGGTGGGGACAAGGAATTATGACAGAAGCATTACGTGCTGTACTGCATTACATGTTTTATGAGGTGGGATTTCATCGGATACAAGCTGTTCATGACAGTAGAAATGTTGCTTCCGGTAGAGTGATGCAAAAGGTAGGAATGCAGTACGAAGGAATTTTACGACATGCTACCATTAGCCGAGATGGCATATATGTTGATTATGTAGTTTATGCTAAGCTGAGTACAGATCTATAATTAATAGGGATTGGAAATAAAAAAAACAAAGATAGTAGTATACATATATCATGTTTTTTAGCAATAAAATATTTAATCAGAACGATAGATCAAGAACGAAAGATATGATTTATAAACTGATTACCAAGATAGTTAACTACTACAATTACCTCGTGAAGAAAAAAAGTTGACAGATTAGGAAACTATTAAACTTTGTCAACGGTTAACCCAAGGAACAGTATAATAAATTATCAGTAATAAGAGAAAGGAAGTGTAGATCATAAGGTATACTTTGGTATGACTTATGGTTACTATAATGAAAGGATATTTACGAAGGATTTTGAAAAATAAAGATCATGAAATTACGAAGGAAAGAGGTTTTAAAATGCTAAAGGAGTTTAAGCAATTTGCATTAAAAGGCAATATGATTGAACTAGCAGTTGGTATTATTATCGGTGGTGCATTCAATAGTATTGTAAGATCCTTAGTAGATGATATTGTAATGCCATTTCTGAGTATATTTACAAAAGATATTAATTTTAGTGACTTATTCATCGCATTAAATGGAGAACATTATGAAACTTTAGCACTTGCTAAGGATGACGGAGCAGCTACCATTAATTACGGACTGTTTCTATCAGGAGTATTAAATTTCTTAATCATGGCTTTTGTAGTATTCTTGCTGGTAAAATGGCTTAACAAATTTAAGAAACCGGATATAGCATCGGAACCAACCACCAAAAAATGTCCCCACTGCATCTCAGAGATTAACGTTAACGCCACAAAATGCCCTCATTGTACAGCCGATATTACAGAATAACATTATTGTAAAATAAAATGATACATGAAGGAAGGTAATTTAGCATGAATACCATATTAGAAAATATTGTCACAAGAAGGAGCGTTCGAGCATTTAACGAACAAACCATCAACAAGGAAGATCTGGATCAGATCATCACAGCAGCTGTTTATGCCCCAAGCGGTATGAATCGTCAGAGCTGGCATTTCACTGTAATTCAGAATAAGGAGAAGATGGAAAAGTTAGCAGGTATCATGGAAAAAAGATTGGGGATGGAACCGAATTCCTATCATTTTTATAATGCTAATGTTCTGATTATGGTGTCTAATGAGAAAGACAATCAAAACGGTCTTGCAGATTCTGCTTGTGCGATGGAAAATATATTCTTGATGGCCAATGGTCTGGGTATTGGATCCGTATGGATTAACCAATTACATGGTATTTGTGATGATGAGCCCATCCGAGAAATACTACAGGAACTTGGGGTACCGGATCATCATGTGGTATGGGGAATGGCAGCACTTGGATTCACTGACAGAAAGCCGGAACCGAGAGAGCGAAAAGAAGGAACCGTTCATTACGTATTATAAAAATTTTTATTTGTAAAGATGAATATCAGTTTTATTGAGACCACGGCATTGAATATACCGTGGTCTTTTTAGCTTCTATCATTTTCTGGATTTCTTTTGACTATGACTGCCACTCTTAATTACATTGATAAAATCAAGTAATGAAGACTGAGGATAAAGTAATGTGATTACTACGCATGAGCGGATTTGTTAGTTATTTATTGGACAGATCTAATCAGAAATAGAGTGAGCTTTGGTTGTTCTGAGCATAAACTTATAACAGAAGCTCATAGTGGAATAATATTTGCGAAAAATAAAAAAAGGTATTCTAAATGTATGGATGATTCTCCCATAGCTTATTAATTTTTCCTTGTGCTATAGTAATGTACTTGATATAATAAATCAGGAATGATTTGTGTCATATTGGAACATAATTTATCACAAAGGAATACGTTCCTTCTTATCATAAAGTATGAACATTAACGAGGAGAAAAGCATGTTAAAGCAATTTTATCCAAACAAAATAGCAGAATCTGCTTACGTGATAGATTATCATAAATTATACAAAGAAGGTTATCGGGGGTTATTGTTTGATATCGATAATACCTTAGTAGAACATGGAGCAGACGCAAGCCCCAGTGCGAAAGCACTATTCAAAGAGTTAAAGCAGATTGGCTTTCAGGTCTGCTTAATTTCCAATAATAAAGAAGCAAGAGTTATGAAGTTTAATCAGGACATTAAAGTAGATTATATCTTTAATGCCAAAAAACCTGCTATTAAGAGTTATATTAAAGCTACGAAGATTATGGGGACAACAATCTCAAATACCGTATTTATTGGAGATCAGCTTTTTACCGATGTCTATGGAGCAAACCGTGCCGGAATGATGACTTATCTTGTGAAACCGGTTGGTCCTAAGGAAGAGATACAAATTGTTCTTAAACGTTATTTAGAGCGAATTGTACTCCATTATTACAGAAAAAGCCTGAAGAAGGGTCTTGCAGTACAGGAAAAGACAAAATAGGCTCGGAGGTAAGGATGGATAAAATCAAGTCGAATATCATACTGATCGGTTTTATGGGAAGTGGTAAGACTAGTGTTGGACAAGTTCTGGCGCATCGACTTTCTTACCGTTTTATGGACACTGATCAGGTTTTAGAAAAACAAGCCGGCGATACTATTAACCATATTTTTCAAGTTCACGGTGAAGAATATTTTCGGGATTTGGAGACGAGATTACTACAGGAATATAGACAGAAACTACAAAATACTATCCTATCGACTGGTGGAGGACTTATACTTCGGGAGCAGAATTCCATTTTATTAAAGGAGATTGGATATGTAGTTTATCTGAAAGCTTCCAAAGAGACCACGCTCAAGCGTTTAAAAGGTGATACCAAAAGACCGCTTCTTGCTGGGGAAGATTTAGATAAAAAAGTGGATCGCCTCCTGACAGCACGCATGCCGATCTATGAGAAAGCATCACAGAAAATTGTTATTACTGATAATAAAGCGATTGATGATATTGTTTATGAAATCATGGAAGCTTATATGAGATATTCCAGAGCATGATTCGTTAGAGTGAGAAAGTGTTGGTGCTTCCTTTAATCATACTACTTTAACAAAGCATTATTATTAGAATGGACAATGCAGTCGTTAGGACCGAGAATAATGAGTTATATAAACTGGAGGAGGTAAAGATGAAAATTCTAGTGATAAATGGACCAAATCTTAATTTCCTGGGTATCAGGGAAAAAGGGATCTATGGAAGCCATAATTTTGAGTACCTGTTGACGATGTTAGAAGAGAAAGCGAATGAAGAGAATATCACCATAGAAACCTATCAGAGCAATATCGAAGGTGAAATCATAGATCGAATCCAGAAGGCTTATTATGATCAGGTGGATGGAATTATTATTAATCCAGGGGCGTATACTCATTACAGCTATGCGATCAGGGATGCATTGGCTTCAATCACGGTACCAAAGATAGAAGTACATATATCGAACGTACATCAAAGAGAAGAATTTCGTCATGTATCTGTTACCGCTCCTGTTTGTACCGGGCAGATTGTGGGATTAGGTTTACATGGTTATTTATTAGCAGTAGATGCAATTCAAAGGATTTATATGGATACCTTAGAACATAAAAATTAAATCAGAAAGTAAGGGGATACTATGAACAATTACAAACGTGTAGAAGAAATATTGGAGAAACAGAAGCTTGATGCTGTACTCGTTTCCAATGGGAAAAATATGCGCTACATCAGCGGTTTTGCAGGTGAGACCGGTTATGTTTATATTTCAAAGCTAAGACATGCTGTAATTACTGATTTTCGTTACACTATTCAAGCTGAGATGGAAGCAGAAGGATATGAAATCATTACTATTGCCAATGGCGGATATGAAGAAGCAATCAATGAAATATTAAAAGCAGAACAAGTAAATCGTCTTGGGTTTGAAGCAGAGGATATGTTATATTCCAACTATATGAGCTTGAAGGATAAACTACAGGTAGAAGAATTGGTACCATTAAAGGATGATATAGCTCGTCTGCGCAGAATAAAAACACCAAGAGAGTTGGATATGATTCGCCAGGCAGAAGCAATCGGCGATAAAGTTTTTACTGAAATCCTAACATTTATTAAGCCTGGCATGACAGAACTGGAGATTGCTGCTCGAATAGAATATTTACTTAAAGTGAATGGAGCCGGTGGCCTAAGCTTTCCTGCAATTGTTGCATCGGGAATTAATTCCTCAATGCCTCATGCAGTTCCTTCTTTGAAAAAGATTGAAAATGGCGATTTCTTAACCATGGATTTTGGTTGTGTATATGAAGGATACTGTTCTGATATGACAAGAACCATTGTAATTGGAAAGGCTTCTGATAAGCAAAAGGAAGTTTATAACACGGTATTGGAAGCTCAGCTTGCTGCTCTTGATTTCATCAAAGCAGGTTATCAAGGAAAAGAAGTGGATAAAGTAGCAAGAGATATCATCTACAAAGCAGGTTATGAAGGCTGCTTTGGCCATGGACTCGGTCATTCTGTTGGATTATTTATCCATGAAAGTCCTAGATTGTCCTATATGGAAGAAGATATCCTATTACCGGGTATGATTGAAACCGTCGAACCGGGTATTTATATTAAAGGCTTCGGTGGCGTTCGTATCGAAGATTTAGTAGTTGTAACAGAAGATGGTCACGAAAATTACACCCATTCTGATAAGAAACTAATTGAACTGTAATACAATAAGGAATTAAACAGAAGAAAACTGTTGAAAACAGTGATGTTCGGAAAAAAACAGTTGCAAAAAATGTCTGTTTATTATAAACTAGAGAGTAGTCAATTTTAAGGAGGAATTTTTAGTATGGTATCAGCAGGCGATTTCAGAAACGGCTTGACAATTGAAATAGACAATAATGTTTACCAGATTATCGATTTTCAACATGTAAAGCCAGGTAAAGGCGCAGCATTTGTAAGAACAAAATTAAGAAACATTAAGAATGGTGGCGTTGTTGAGAAAACCTTCCGCCCGACAGAAAAATATCCACAGGCACACATCGAAAGAAGCGATATGCAATACCTTTACTCTGATGGTGAGCTTTACCACTTTATGAACGTAGAAAACTACGAACAGTTCGCTATGAATGAGGATGCCATCGGTGATTCCCTCAAGTTTGTGAAAGAAAACGAAATGGTGAAGATGCTTGCTCATAATGGACAAGTATTTGCGATTGAACCTCCGTTGTTCGTTGAACTTGTTATTACAGATACAGAGCCTGGATTTAAGGGCGATACCGCAACTGGTGCTACAAAACCTGCAGTAGTTGAAACCGGTGCAACCGTTTATGTTCCTTTATTCGTTGAACAAGGTGATAAGATCAGTATTGATACTAGAACCGGCGAATACATGAAGAGAGTTTAATTAAATATCAAGAATGTTTATGCGCAATCCAAGGAAAATCAAATTTCCAAGGGTTGCGCTTTTTTGTATTTTTCAATCAGCAATGATAGATGGAGTTAATTTGCATGGAACAGGATAGGTAGTGAGCAAATAGCTAACTGGTAATAAAAAATAATATATATTTTTGCAAGTATATTTTTATATAGTGGATTTTCTAAGTTTCTAAAAAATGATTGGTAACTTATACTGAAACAATGTATAATATTACCATACAAATCGGATTTTGAATGGAAAATAAGAATGATGCCGATTTAGCGATAAAATATAAAAATTAAAGTTGGATGTAATATGAATACAAGTAAAAGTAGTAACCTATTCTAATTTATTTTCAGTCATTTTATAGGAGGTGAGGTTGTTGAGTTTTCTTTTCAGTTTTGAAGAAACCGATAAAATCATAAATCATTTTGGACAACAATATTATGAAAAAATCAAGAAAGACTTAGAAGTATATTCGCATAAATGGAAACTGGAGATAGTACAGCTTGTCGATTATTTTTCAGTAAATTGTATCTTTATTTGCAAATCTGATGATTTTGGAAATGCTATACTAAAGATTGGTAACCAGAACAATGAAATTTTAACAGAATATAATACATTAAAAGAATACGATGGAAAACACTTTTGCAAGGTTTATGCTTCTGATCTCGAAAATGGTATTATTCTCGAAGAATTAATAAAACCTGGAAGACAGTTAAGAAATGAAAAATCACTGGAAAAACGCCTAAATATTTTTTCATCTTTATATAATGGATTACATATTAAACCTAAAAATCCTAACATATATCCAACTTATAGTGATTGGGTTAGCAGAATTACAAAGTATATGAGTAATCGACCAGATTATAAAGAATTATATTATTACATGAAAAAAGCGGAAGATATTTGTCATGGAATTAATTCTCTACATGCAAAGAAAATGTTATTACATGGTGACCTACATCATGATAACATTCTGCTTCAAGGCGATACTCAGTATAAAATTATTGATCCGAAAGGAGTTGTAGGAGATCCTATATTTGATGTTCCGAGATTCATACTTAATGAGAATGATGATGAAATATCTACCGAAGAAAATTATAAAAAAATATGCTGTATTATTCAATACCTGGAAAAAAGTTTAGGTATTCCTAGTGCAATTATAAAGCAATGCTATTTTATAGAAATGACGATGGCTAATTGTTGGGATGTGGAAAGTAATGGAACACCTAATATGAACAATGTTTACATGGCACATGATATTATGACTAGTAAGTGACCACCAATAATTAATATAAAACTAAGTTGTTTAGTAATACGATAGATATTAAGAAAATAGAAATTATTTTTTAGGTTGTGCTATAGATAAGATAAAATTAGAACATTTACATAGAGGTTATTATAAGATGAAATCAAAAATATACTTGATCAGCTCGATGCTGATTTTTGGAAGTATCGGTTTGTTTGTGAGGGGAATATCAATTTCCTCCAGTCAAATAGCGTTATGTAGAGGAATCATTGGAAGTGTTTTTTTACTTTCTGCCAGTATTCTTCTTAAAAAAAAGATGTCCTGGAAGGCAATTAAGCCTAATTTTTTCTTGTTATTGTTATCAGGAACAGGCATAGGTTTTAACTGGATTCTGTTATTTGAAGCTTACCATTATACCTCCATAGCAAATGCAACGGTTAGTTATTACTTTGCTCCGGTATTTGTCATGTTTCTATCTCCTTTTTTACTGAAAGAAAAACTCAGTCCGGTCAAGGTAATTTGTATTTTAACAGCAATGATTGGAATGTTCTTTGTAGTAGGAGCGGGAGAAGGCGGTAAACTAGACAATACGAATTTGATAGGAATAGGATATGGCTTAAGTGCTGCGGTATTGTATGCATCCGTTGTAATCATGAACAAATATATGAAAGGTCTCACTGGCTTGGAAACCACATTTGTTCAGATATCAATGGCGTCTCTTACATTACTACCCTATGTATTAGCAACTCAGCCCTTTGATTATGAAGTTTTTCAAGGAACGAATATTCCGCTCCTTCTGATCGTTGGTTTACTACATACTGGGCTGGCATACCTATTGTATTTTACAGCTATTCATCAGATCGAGGGACAGACGGTTGCGGTATATAGTTACATAGATCCAATATCAGCTATTTTAATGTCCAGTATTTTCTTCCAGGAAACCATGGGTATCACTCAGATTCTTGGAAGCGTTTTAATACTGGGAGCTACGTTTTGGGGAGAAATCTATTCCGTAAAGCTAAAGAAAAGGTAATTTTAAACAAGAACCCTAGAAATCTGTACTGTGCTGAAGAGGTACGATTTCTAGGGTTTTTAAGTTATTCCATCAAAAACTATAAAAGTTGGATTACATCATTTTATTCTATTGATGTAGATGAATGTAAATCCATATATTTATCTATGCAATAAAATTATTCATTAAGTCTTGATATATAGTCTTGATGACCTCGTCCTGAAGTGTAATCTCAAGAAAATATTCGATCGCCTGCTTCGCTTGTGCAATTAACATCTCAAGCCCGGTGACAGCGAAAATTCCAAGCTCCTCAGCCTGTAAGGTGAGTTTCGTCTTAATCGGATTGTATATAATATCAAGGACCGCTTCACAGGCTGTAAAATTCGTCAAATCCAAAGGGGTGGCATCCATCTTAGGATACATGCCCAGAGGAGTCGTATTTACAATAATTTGTGCATTGGTATGATTACGATAGCAGTTCTCATAGGAAATTGTGCCATCACTTTCACTTTCTGTTCGGCTGACGACCAAAATTTCAGCTGCTTCTAGATATTCTAATACTGCAAGTACTGCCTTAGTGCCCCCTCCATTACCGAGGATCAGGCATTTCTTATCCTTAATCGTCACGTGATTATGCTTTATCATATATTCAAATCCGTAAAAATCAGTATTATACCCATATAGTTTTCCATCCTTCTGAACGATGGTATTGACTGCACCTATGCTTTTTGCATGGGGATGGAGCACATCAATATAAGGAAGAACTGCCTGCTTATATGGAATGGTAACATTAATTGCTCTAAAATCTCTCGCCCTCATGAAGGGATCTAGCTCTTCTTTTGTCAAAGGTATTAAATCATATTGATAATCTGCCAGCTTTTCATGAATGATCTTCGAATAGCTGTGACCTAATTTTTCACCGATTAATCCATATCTCATGGCATACACCTCGTCACTTCCTATTTTTTCAATAGATTAATATAAGATGCTATGAAATGCAAGCTTTTTTATATCATAGTAATGTTTCTGTATATTTATTATTTTTCCACCTAGAAATCCATTGATATTATCGGAATATTTTTTATGAGCTAGAATATATTGTTTTAGATGGCAGAGGGGCAAGCCATCCGATGGAACACTTTATGGAAGTAATGAGAAACTAAAAGGCAGGTGAGGAGATGAACACAAAAGACGATTTACTGAAGATATTTTCAATTAAGCTAAGAACTATATTAACCGGCTTAAGGATAAATTTTGATCACCTGCAGGAAATTCGATTGCGTATGAATGCACCACTCATCATCATCCATGAGAATAAAGAGTTCTTTGTTACTTCAGACGCAAGACTTACGAATTTACCTTCCCAGGCCGTCATAATTACGAAGAATGAAATCCGTGAGACGATGGAGTATATCAGTAATTATTCTCTTTATGCCTTTGAAGAAGAGATTAAGCAAGGATTTATAACGATCAGTGGTGGTCATCGCATTGGTATCGTAGGAAAGACCATAGTCGAAAATGATACGATCAAAGGGATGAAGCACATTTCCTTTATTAATATCAGATTGGCACACCAGGTCAAAGGCTGCGCAGATCCAGTTCTGCCCTACCTAATTAATAGTAAAACTGAAGGGATTTACCATTCCCTGATTATCTCTCCACCAAGGTGTGGAAAGACTACGTTACTTCGGGATGTCATACGACAATTATCCGATGGGAATGAATATTTACGTGGCATGGCAATTGGTGTTGTGGACGAGCGTTCTGAAATCGGAGCCTGCTATATGGGTACACCACAAAATGACATCGGTATTCGTACTGATATCTTGGACTGCTGTCCTAAGGCAAAGGGGATGCTGATGTTAATCAGATCCATGTCACCACAGATTATAGCGGTGGATGAGATTGGTTCCAGAGAAGACCTCGAAGCAATTGACTATGTCATTGGTTGTGGCTGTAAATTAATTGCTACAGTTCATGGAAGCTCCTTAGATGATATTAAAGGAAAGCCGATTTTGGGAGAATTGATGAAGAAGATGTTATTCGAGAGATATATTATTCTTAGCAACAGAAACAGTATCGGGCATTTAGATGAAATCTACGATGCATCCGGAAACAGGATTTATGGTAGAAGGGAGGACAAACAGTGATGCTTGCTTTAAAGATCGTGGGATGTGTTCTAGTTATCATATCTTCCGCAGGTATGGGATTTTTCTTTAGCAATGAGATAAAAAGCCGGTTGGAAGATCTGAGAGAGTTTAAGAAATTGATTGTTTTACTCCGAGGTGATATCCGATATGCGAATACACCCTTACCAGAGGCGATTAGTTCCATGTCAAGAAGACATCATGGTAATTTTGCCGGATTTTTTCATAGGATATCAACCAAATTATATGATTTATCCGGCGTCACCTTTTATGAGATATGGAAAGAGGCTGTGGAGAAGGAACTAAATAATACCTCCCTGTCAAAGAGAGATAAATCAAATCTCATCCAGTTCGGAGAAAATCTCGGATACCTAGATAAGGATATGCAGATGAATACCATGGATTTATTTATCACACAAACAGAAAATGAAATTGAGGATTTATCAAAAACAGTAAAAGAGAAAACATATCTTTATAACAGCCTGGGAATTATGGCTGGTATCTTTGTAACAATCATTATGCTCTAAAGACAAAATGACGGAGCAAAATACTTTAACTATTTCGATTCCTTCCGGATTTAAATTAACAACCGGAAAAGGCTTGGGGGTAACTATGGATATATATTTGATTTTAAGAATTGCGGTAGTAGGGATACTAGTTTCTATATTAAATAATGTTCTGAAACACTCAGGAAGGGATGATCAAGCATTTCTTGTGGGATTAGCAGGCATGATTTTAGTATTATTTTGGCTGCTCCCCTATGTTTCCGAATTATTTGAAACCATTACAAAATTATTTGAAATATAAACCTACTCTTCAAATAGATGAAATATAACATTATTTTCGTACAGACCTGATGAAAAGTTGGACAGGTCATCGGAAATTGAAAGGCACGGGGATAAGATGATAAGTTACGCTCTCATTGGTGTCGCGGCAGTGATACTGGCAATTCTTTTTAAAAAGGGGAAGGAAGAATATTCCCTATATATCAGTATTGCAGCCTGTGTATTCATTTTCTTTCTGGGAATTGGAAAGTTAGAGGTAATATTGGACGCGATTGATAAGCTTCAGGGCTATATTGCTTTGAATAAATCCTATATGGGTGTTTTAATCAAGATTATAGGCATTACTTACGTAACAGAATTTTCAGCCTCGATCTGTAAAGACTCTGGTTACAGTGCAATCTCAGAGCAGATAGAACTTGTAGGAAAGCTTACAATACTAGCGATCAGTATGCCAATTCTTTTGGCATTATTAGAAACCATTAACAACTTTCTGACTGCATAGTATACCTAAGAAAGAGGAGGTGAATGGTTGATAAAAAGCTGTAAAATTAGAACTATTACATATAGAAAAATACTGTTTGCAATCATTACGATATTTCTTGGTGTCATCATAAACAAGGAGGTAGTAAAAGCGGCTGAATCAGAGATGGGTGATTCCATCAATTATTCGGACATACAGGATGTCATAGATGATATTCTTCAGGAGGATTCTTCCATGGACTTTGAGGATTATGTGAACCGATTAGTCTCAGGAGAAGAGGCTTTTTCCTTTTCTGATATTGCAGACAAGCTAAAAACAACGGTGATGGATGAAGTAAGTGCAAATTTGGATACCTTCGGACAATTAATTTCCATTGCATTAATTGCTGCAGTCTTTACTAATTTATCCTTGGCACTGAAAAACAATCAGGTTTCTGAAACGGGATATTATGTAACTTACTTATTATTGTTTGGGATATTAACCAGTTCCTTTGTTGCTGCATCAGCAATTGCTGCATCTGCCATAGGTTCTATTCTAGATTTTATGAAAGCATTAATACCGGCATATTTTTTATCGGTGGGTTTTACTACAGGTGCAGGCACATCCTTGGTTTATTATGAAGCTGCGTTAATGATTATAACGGTAGCAGACTTTTTGTTAATTAAAGTTGTTATTCCTATGATAAATATCTATCTGATGATTATGTTAGTCAATAATCTATCGAAGGAGGACATGCTTTCGAAATTAGCGGGTCTATTATCATCCATCATTGAATGGTCCATGAAAAGTCTCTTAGCAGCTGTTGTAGGATTTCATACCATTCAAGGATTGATTGTTCCGGTGGCGGACAAGGTGAAGCGATCAGCACTCCTCAAAGCCTCGGAATCCATTCCCGGTATCGGAAATGCCATCGAAGGCGTAACAGAGACTGTTCTAGGAGCCGGGGTATTACTAAAAAATGCGATAGGGGTAGCCGGTCTTGTGATTATCGTAGCGATCTGTGCAGTGCCGCTGATCAAGCTTCTTATTATAACGCTGATATACAAGTTTGGCTGTGCATCCCTTCAGCCAATTTCAGATAAAAGAATTATCGAATGTATCGGAGCTTCCGCAAAATCAGCTGCAATGCTTCTGGAAGCAGTATTTATAGGAGCAGTTCTATTTATGCTGACGATAACGCTGGTGGCGGTAACGACCGGCGGGTTAGTGTAAAGATTACTAAGGAAAGGTACAGGTTAAAGTATGAACGAGGTATATGCATGGATTAAGAATATCGTCGTTTTTATGATTATTAATACGATCATCATGAATTTACTCGGCAACAGCAGCTATAAAAAGTACGTAAGTATTGTATCAGGTATGATCCTTGTCCTGATTGTAATATCACCGGTAATTAAACTCTTAAAGCTAGAGGACAAGTTTGATTATTTTTTTAAATCAAATAATTTTACGGTAGAGGCTGGGGAGTTTGAAACAGATGTAATGAGAATGGAGGAAGCTAGGAGAGATGCTGAATTTTCAGAATATACGGACAGGATAAAGGTTCAGGTAGGGGATTTTCTATCGGAAGAAGGTGTATATCTGGATAATTTTAATATTGATTATGATATGGACATCGAAAGTAAAGATTTTGGGAGTATCAAAGCTTTTAATATCACTGCGTATTATGGTGAAGAAAAGAAACAAGAAGACTCCGATGACTCGTCTCAAATCGAGGAAATTATCATTGAAACAATCAATCTGGGAGAGCCGGAAGAAGGCTTATCCGAGGTTCCTAGTCCTATGGAAATAAATATAAAAAATAAACTATCGGACTTCTATAATATTGACCCAGATAATATAAATATTAATATACAGGGAGGGTAATATGGATAAAAAGAAAATTTCCCTGAAGGAAATAGGCATGCCGAAGCTAATCGGAATATTTTTAGCAGGAATAATTCTGATTGTATTAACATTTCCTGATCTTTTTACCTCAAACAATAATTCAAAAGATAGTACTTCAGGAAACTCAGAAAACAAACAGCAGAATACCAGTACTACAACGGAAGTAGATACAAATCAATATGTTGTACAAATGGAAAAGAAATTAGAAACCATCTTAAAAAAAGTATCAGGTATAGGTAATGTAGAGGTAATGTTAACATTAAAATCCTCTAAAGAATATATACCATTAAAGGATAACCCTTATACACAGGAAAGCATTAACGAAACAGATGGGGAGGGCGGAAGCAGAACAAATAGTGAAGTTGGGCGGGAAGAGAGTACCGTTCTGGTTACTACAGAGGATGGGAAAACGATGCCATACATAATACAAGAACTTGAGCCTGAAGTAGAGGGTATCTTAGTAATTGCAGAAGGTGGAGGCAATGTTCAAGTTATTTCTGATATTGTGGAAGCTGCGGAGGTATTATTTGATGTCCCTGCGCATAAGGTTAAAGTAATGGAAATGAGTGATGGGATAAAATCATCAGGAGGTTAAATATGAAAAATATATTCAAAAAGAATCAGATCATAATTACCGCGCTCGCAATTATGATCGCCATTGCTGGCTATCTCACATTTACAAATGATGATAAACCGGAGGAAGGCGTATTACAAACAGCCAATCCCGATTTAGAAGATTATGATATTTACTCAGAGCTGAATGGAGATGTTCTCTCCGAAGAAGGTACAGATTTGGCTACGGCT
The DNA here is from genome assembly GCA_029238935.1 of Herbinix sp. GTDB lineage: Bacteria > Bacillota > Clostridia > Lachnospirales > Lachnospiraceae > Mobilitalea. Next base: position 58,231 of record JAQZBN010000044.1, on the reverse strand, counting down.
ACCGGCACCGATGATACAGGTGCTGCAGATGATACCACAGTAACCGACGATGCAACAACCGATGAAAATAATGAAACCACAGCAACCGATGAAGATACTACATTAGATGATACAGCAACGGATGATGCTGAAGCAACCGATGATGCAGCAGAAGATGCAGATGCTGTAGATGATGAAGCGGATGAACTTGGCGATATCTCGGACGAAGATTTACAGGAAATGGCATCTGTTGATGTTAGTGACAGCGGCGAACTGGATTCAGAAGGTGTTCCAGGTGAAGCAGTTCTTGCAAGCACCACTCTTGATGCAGGTTATTTCTATTCTGCTAAGTTGGAAAGAGAACAGGTTAGAGCAAAGAGTAGAGAAGATTTCAACAGTATTATTGAAAGCGAAGCTGTTTCAGAAGCACAGAAACAGGCAGCAATCGATGGCATGATCGAACTTATTGCAATTTCAGAAAAAGAAGATGCAGCTGAAATGTTACTTCAAGCTAGCGGTTTTTCAGATGCAGTAGTAAGAATTGATGGCGAATATGTTGATGTTGTAATCAATGCTGAGAATATTACTGATCAACAAGTAGCTAAAATTGAAGATATTGTAAAACGTAAGACAGATTCCTTGGCTGAAAATATTGTTATCACTCCAGTGGTAGTAGAAGATTAATCAAGGTATGCTACATAAAAATAGTTATAAGCCCCGGCCCTATGACCGGGGTATTTTTTGGTGATACCTCATTTGATAAATATCCTAATGTAATATTTTATCATATACCGTGCATCGAAATGTTGATTTTTTACCATATTTTATATATAATAACGGTATGTTTCGCTGTAAATATTAGGAATTGAAGAGGTTGAATTTAGTGCATTTTGACTAATTTTTATGAATTTTATCCTAATTGAATGAGGTAGTAAGAAACAGTTAAAAATATAGAAAAGGCTTGAAAAATCAGCATTTTACTGGTTTTAAAAAACAGTGTTTACATATATATGTAGTACTGGTATAATAATATATAATAAATTAATTATATTGGGCAAACCAGATGATTATAGTAACTTAGGAGGTAATTGTTGTGAGTAAAGAACCGGAGACTAGAAACACATATAAGATACATGAAAATGGTAAGGTAGGAGAAGTGCAGATCGCAGATGAAGTCGTTGCTATTATCGCAGGACTCGCTGCTACCGAAGTGAAGGGTGTATCTGCAATGTCCGGTAATATCACCAATGAGCTGGTAGGTAAGTTGGGTATGAAGAATTTATCCAAGGGAGTTAAAGTTCTGGTAAGCCCGGATGCTGTTTCAGTAGATATGGCCTTGACTCTGGAATATGGTTATGGAATTCCTGAGACCGCAAAGCAAGTACAGGAAAAGGTGAAGTTGGCGATAGAGAATATGACCGGATTACAGGTCAGTGAAGTTAACATTAGAATTGCTGGTGTTAATATCGTAAAAGAGTAAATAATGTCCAAACAACCCTTAGATGTAAATTTAAGGGTTGTTTGTTCTTGTGTAATAGGATTTACACATAACGATCAGGAGGAAAAAAATCGTGAAGAGAAGAGAAATAAGAGAGCACATTTTCCGTATGCTTTTTCGTAAGGATTTCCATGAGACGGGAGAACTAAGGGAACAAATTGAGTTATATATAGAAGACTGCGATAAATTAATCGAAGAAGAAAATACAGAGCTTCATTTTGAAGAATTTGAAGAACCGACAGAAGAGGAACAGGCATATCTGGCAGAACGGATACAGCGAATCATACTTAAGTTGGACGAGATTGATGCACTGATCTCAGATGCAGCCAGTGGCTGGAGATTAAATCGTATGGGTAAGGTGGATCTTACGATCTTACGACTAGCGGTATTTGAGATGAAGTTTGATGAGGAAATTCCGGTAAAAGTAGCGATTAACGAAGCAGTAGAGCTGGCAAAAAAATTCGGCGGTGAGGAATCACCTAGCTTTATTAACGGAGTGTTAGCAAAGCTTGCTTAAGTATAATTTCAGTTCATTTTTGTTTTGCATAGGAAGTGGAAAGATAAGATTGTACAGGCTTTACATGGAATTGATTCATTCGTTATTGCAAAACGTAGATAACGAATCCTCTGTCTAGGATTTAAATATTATGAGTGATTAAAACGCTGTCTATTATCGTTATAGATTATTTTGGTTAATGTTTTATTAGAAAGAAGAGGGTGTTCCCACATATGAACCAGGTATATACAGTAACAGAGGTGAATCAGTATATTAAGAACCTTTTTTATAGAGACAGCACATTGGGTCATGTCTATATCAAGGGAGAAGTCTCAAACTGCAAATATCATACCTCGGGACATATCTATTTTACTCTAAAAGATGCGTCCGGGCAGATGGCTTGTGTTATGTTTGCAGGACAGAGGAAAGGATTAACCTTCCGTCTGGAAGAGGGACAAAGTGTCATAGCACTGGGAAGTGTTAGTGTATATGAAAGAGATGGAAAGTATCAGCTCTATGCCAGTGAGATTGTATTAGATGGTCTTGGAATACTATACGAACGCTTTGACCGACTGAAGAAAGCGCTGGAAGAGGAAGGGCTCTTTGATAAAGAACATAAGAAACCTATTCCGTTATATCCGAAAAAAATTGGGATTGTAACGGCAAGCACCGGAGCAGCCATTCAGGATATTATTAATATCGCAGGACGTAGGAATCCCTATGTACAGTTAATTCTTTATCCAGCACAGGTGCAGGGTATTGGTTCATCTCAAAGTGTAGTAAAAGGTATCAAAGCTTTAGACCGACTGGGCTTAGACACTATCATTATCGGTCGTGGCGGTGGTTCGATTGAGGATTTATGGGCTTTTAACGAGGAGATCGTTGCAAGAGCGATTTATGAATGTCATACCCCAATTATCTCAGCAGTTGGTCATGAGACGGATATTACTATCGCTGATTTTGTTTCAGATTTACGGGCACCGACACCATCGGCAGCCGCGGAGCTGGCTGTGAATGATTATATAACTTTTCAGAATAACATCAGAGAATACCGCAATCATTTAAATAAATCAATGATGCGGCAAATTACATACCAGCAATCAAGAATCAGAGAATTTAAGATACGTTTGGATTATGCCAGTCCGGCATATCAGATTAGACAAAAAAGACAACAGCTTATGGATCTTGAGAATAAGCTAAGGTTAATTATAAACCAACAGATCAGAGAAAAAAGACACCAGTTAAAGATATACATCACAAAACTAGAAGGGTTATCTCCTCTTAGTAAATTAAATCAAGGATACGCGCTAGTTGTTGGAGAGGATAATAAACCAATTCAAAGTATTGAAAAGGTAAATAAAGAAGATACCCTGACCATTTCATTATTGGACGGAGACATTCGTGCAAGGGTTGAAAGTGTAGCGAACGTAAAAAGAGGAAATCAATAAATCCGGAAAAGGAGTAGTACGATGGCAGAAAAAGAGTTAAAACTGGAAGAGTCCTTCGATAAATTAAATCAAATCATTGTTCAGTTGGAGAAATCCGATGTCAGCTTAGAAGATTCCTTTCAGTTATATCAAGAAGGTATTAAGCTTTTAAAATCCTGTAACGATTCCATCGATAAGGTAGAGAAGCAATTGATAATATTAAGTGAGAATGGTGAGTCTAATGAACTTTGATGATGATTTAAAACAAAAGGTCAGTAATATAGAGCATATTCTAGAAAAGTTCCTGCCAAAAGAAGAGGGATACCAGAGAACAGTTCTGGAAGCGATGAATTATAGTGTTTTGGCCGGCGGTAAGAGATTACGACCGATGATTATGAAAGAAGCCTTTCATTTATTTAGGGGAGAAGATACGATATTAGTAGAGCCATTTATGGCTGCGATGGAGATGATTCATACCTATTCTCTGGTACACGATGATCTTCCGGCAATGGATAACGATGAATACAGAAGAGGTCGTAAAACAACCCATGTGGTGTTCGGTGAAGCGATGGCCATCTTAGCAGGAGATGGTCTATTAAACTATGCCTTTGAGACAGCATCAAAAGCATTTTCCTATATAGAAGAATTACCAGATACAATGGATACCTCTATCCGCTATCAAAGAGTAGGTAAAGCTATTCAAATATTAGCGAATAAAGCTGGAATCTATGGAATGATAGGCGGACAAACGGTAGATGTGGAAGAAACGGAAAATAACACGGACCGAGACAGATTGGATTTTATCTATCGGTTGAAGACCGGTGCTTTAATAGAAGCATCTTTTATGATCGGTGCAGTACTGGCCGGTGCAGAGGAAGAAGCAGTGAAAAAAATTGAGCGGATTGCAAGTAATGTAGGCTTAGCATTCCAAATTAAAGATGACATCCTGGATGTCACAAGTACTACAGAAGTTCTGGGTAAACCAGTTCACAGTGATGAAAAGAATGAAAAGATAACCTATGTGACATTAATGGGGATTGAACAAGCTAGTCAAATGGTCTATGAAGCTTCTCAAAAGGCATTGGAGGAATACGATACATTTGATTCCAAAAACGAATATTTAAGAGAATTAATCATAAAGCTAATCAATAGAGAAAAATAAGAAGTTTTGTAATAGATCAAGGTAATGCCTAGATGTGAAAAGAAAGAGGTTGAACAATTTGCCAAAGATATTAGATACAATCAATGATGCTAATGATATAAAGAAGGTAAATGAGAAGGATTACAAAAAATTAACTGAGGAAATCAGGACCTTTTTAATCAATCATGTCAGCAAAACCGGTGGGCATCTTGCCTCTAATTTGGGTGTGGTAGAGCTTACAATGGCACTTCATCTATTTTTGAATTTTCCATCCGATAAATTAGTATGGGATGTAGGCCATCAAGCATATACTCATAAGCTTCTGACAGGGAGAAAAGACCTTTTTTCTACACTTAGACAGATGAACGGAATTAGTGGATTCCCGAAAACAGAAGAAAGTGTTTATGACTCATTTGACACCGGGCATAGCTCCACAGCGGTTTCGGCAGCTTTAGGGCTAGTGAAGGCTAGAGACTTAAGTGGCGAAAATCATAAGGTCGTAGCGGTTTTAGGAGATGGTGCTCTCACTGGAGGAATGGCATTTGAAGCTCTTAATAATGCAGGTAGATTAAAGAGTAATATGATCATAGTTTTAAATGATAACAATATGTCGATCTCAGAAAATGTAGGTGGCATGGCGAATTATCTAGCAAAATTAAGAACCAATACAAAGTATACCGGACTAAAAGAAAACATTGAAAATACATTAAATCAGATGCCTAGGGTAGGAAAAGCAGTTGTCGATCAATTAAAGCGGTCAAAGGATGCAATTAAATACTTTATGCTTCCGAGTATGTTTTTTGAAGATATGGGTTTAACATACATCGGACCAATTGACGGTCATAACATAGCACAAATGAGTACAGCCTTTGCATCAGCTGCCAAAGCGAAAAAGGCAGTTGTTGTTCATGTTATCACGAAGAAAGGAAAAGGTTATCCTCTAGCTGAGAAGAATCCGAGCCGTTATCATGGTGTCGATCCTTTTGACGTAAAGAGCGGAATGCCGGTGAAATCTCAACAGGGAATTTCGTATACCAAGGTGTTCTCCGATGCTATTGTTCGATATGGTGACGTGAATGATAAATTAGTAACCATCAGTGCAGCTATGCCTTATGGCACGGGGCTTATGGACTTTAAGAAAAAGTTTCCTGATCGTTTCTTTGATGTAGGAATAGCAGAAGAACATGCTGTGACATTTGCAGCTGGTCTTGCTATCGGCGGATTTCGCCCCGTAGTTGCAATTTATTCGACCTTCTTACAGAGAGCCTATGACCAGATCATCCATGATGTTTGTATCAGCAAACTTCCTGTTGTTTTTGCCATTGATCGAGGCGGAATAGTAGGAAAAGATGGTGCAACCCATCAGGGAATCTTTGATTTGTCCTACCTTTCTCATATCCCAAATATGACAGTAATGGCGCCGAAAAATCGCTTTGAATTAGAAGATATGCTAGCTTATGCAATAGAATATCAAGGACCGGTTGCTATCCGATACCCTAGAGGGGATGCTTACCAGGGGTTAAAAGAATACCAAGCTCCAATCGAATATGGTAAGAGTGAATTGATTACAGAAGGTTCCGAGATAGCAATTCTAGCGGTGGGAAGCATGGTGGAGACAGCGGTAGAGGTAGTTGAGGAACTAGAAACTGCAGGCCACAAGGTAACCTTGGTTAACGTACGTTTTGTATCTCCAATTGATTATAATCTTCTGGAACAACTGGCGGAAAGTCATAAAGTATTCATTACAATGGAGGAAAATGTTCGTAGTGGAGGCTTTGGACAGAAAGTCGCTGATTTTATTTGTGAAAGAAAGTTGAAGCAGGTTGATCTGATCAACATCTCATTACCGGATTCCTTCATTGAGCAGGGTTCCGTAGCTGAGTTGATGGAGAAGTATGGTATGGATAAAAAAGGAATACTTAAGAAAATAAAGGATGAGTTAAAATAGAGGATACCCCCAATATTAGATCGTTTGGGGATACAGATAGAAGGGCTTGGAGATAAAGTGAAGGAACGATTGGATGTATTATTGGTAAATAGAAATCTGGCAGAATCTAGGGAAAAGGCCAAAGCGATCATCATGTCCGGCAATGTATTCGTTGATGGACAAAGAGAAGATAAAGCTGGTAGTACCTTCCCGGAGGATGTACAGATTGAAGTAAAAGGTGCTGTTCTTAAGTATGTAAGCCGTGGTGGTTTAAAATTAGAAAAGGCGATGGAACGCTATCATTTAAAACTCGAAGGCAAAATATGCATGGATGTTGGCTCCTCCACCGGTGGTTTCACAGACTGTATGCTGCAAAATGGTGCAATCAAAGTCTATGCAGTTGACGTAGGGACAAATCAATTAGCGTGGAAACTGCGACAGGATGAACGTGTTATCTCCATGGAGAAAACCAATATTCGTTATCTGCTCCCGGAACAGATTGAGGATCCGATTGCTTTTGCTTCCATCGATGTATCCTTTATCTCTTTGACAAAAGTATTACGGGCAGTACGGAATTTATTATCGCCATCGGGAGAAGTGGTATGCCTGATTAAGCCACAGTTTGAGGCTGGTAGAGAGAAGGTTGGTAAAAAGGGAGTTGTCCGTGAAAAGAGCGTTCATCAGGAAGTAATTGAACTAGTATCTTCATTTGCGGCTTCCATCGGTTTTGATTGCCTTGACCTGGATTATTCACCAATTCGAGGACCTGAAGGTAATATAGAGTATTTACTTCATTTAATAAAAGTCCAAACAGAAGTAGAGATTAATTTTGATAAAGAGTGTAGTGAAGAAGAAGCAGAATGCACAGATGTCTTCATTGGTAAAAATATTTCCATAGATATCATTAAGCAAACCGTCGAAAAAGCCCACCAACAGTTGGATTAAGAAAGTTTTCTTGAAATTTATGGAATAGTATGTTAGACTTTTTTTGATATATTCTTTAGTATAGGAAAAGGGAGCAATAGCATTCATGGACAGATTTCTTGTCATCACAAACAAAGAAAAAGATAAGGATTACAAGGTTACCAATAAAATTGCTGACTATATCAGAAATGCAGGGAAAGAGGTAACATTTTCTGGTCTGTCCCAATGGGATAAAAAAGGTATGCTTCATACCATGACAATTCCTGAAAATATTGAATGTGCAATCGTTCTCGGTGGTGACGGAACCATTATTCAGGCAGCGAATGATTTGATGTCCTTTGATATCCCCATATTAGGGGTGAATCTGGGTACGGTTGGATTTCTGGCTGAAATTGAAGAAAATCATGTTGAAGAAGCGTTAAATTCATTATTTGAAGATAAATATAGATTAGAAACAAGAATGATGATAGAAGGTGACATCCATTATGGAAGAGAACCTCAGACAGTATTAACAACCTCACCGAATGGATATTCCCTCAATGATATCGTAATTGCAAGAAAAGGCTTTTCACGAATTGTCAGTCTTGGAATTTATGTGAATGATGAGTTGGTGGATAATTTTCGAGGCGATGGAGTGATAATCTCAACACCTACGGGGTCTACGGCATATAATTTATCAGCCGGAGGACCGGTTATTATGCCAAAAGCCAGCGTTATGGTCATCACGCCAATCTGCCCTCATTCGATAAGTCCGAGAAGTATTGTCGTACCTGCGGAAGATACGATTAAGGTAGTAGTTGGTAAAAGTAAAAAGTCCCAACAAACCGAAGTGATTGCAACCTTTGATGGGAACAAAGTAATTGATTTAGGTACCGAGGATGTTATATTAATAAAAAAAGCAGTTCATGACACGAAATTAATACGTTTGCATCAGAAAGGAATCTATGAGATTCTTCGGTCCAAACTGATTAAATGTGAGGATGATGCAGATCAATAACCTCTCATAGGTGGCATAGGTTAAAAATATAAATTCATAGGATACCGAATGTATAAGATTGATGCATTCTAATATAAGTAGCTTAAGATATTAATCCTGATTTACTTGGACGGTAATTGTATAACAGCAATAAGCGATTGATATGTCTTTAGGCTTAAGAAAGGTAAGGAAAAGATGAAAATAAGCAGACAGAGTAAAATCATCGAATTAATTAGTAAATATGATATTGAAACTCAAGAAGAATTGGCTGATCGCTTAATGCAAGATGGGTATAATGTAACTCAGGCAACCGTATCAAGAGATATCAGAGAATTAAAGTTAACGAAGGTTGCAGTGGACGGAGGAAGACAAAAATATATCGTCCTTCAGAAAACAGAGCCTGGCATGAGTGAGAAATACACCCGTGTACTTCGGGATGGCTTTATCTCTATGGATATGGCACAGAATATCTTGGTTATAAAGACCGTATCCGGAATGGCGATGGCAGTAGCCGCTGCTTTAGATGAACTTCATATGTACTTGCTTGACAATAAAAATGGTGTTAAAATACTTAAGGCTATTTTGAATCAGGAAGGATAAGGAGAATTCATATGTCAGGACATTCTAAATTTGCGAATATTAAACATAAAAAAGAAAGAAATGATTCAGCAAAAGGCAAAATTTTTACTAAGTTAGGCCGTGAAATCGCTGTATGTGTAAAAGAAGGCGGTGCTGATCCTAATGCAAACAGCCGCTTAAAGGATCTAATTGCAAAAGCAAAATCCAATAATATGCCGAACGATACGATTGACCGTAGCATTAAAAAAGCAGCAGGAGATTTAAACGCTGTTAATTACGAAATGGTATCCTATGAGGGATATGGACCTAACGGAATTGCAATTATCGTTGATGCTCTTACCGATAATAAGAATAGGACAGCTTCCAATGTGCGTAATGCATTCACCAAAGGATATGGTAATGTTGGTACACAGGGATGTGTATCCTTTATGTTTGACAAGAGAGGTCAGATTATCATAGACAAAGAAGAATGCGATATGGCAGCAGATGATATCATGATGATTGCTCTGGATGCAGGAGCAGAGGATTTCTCAGAGGAAGAGGATAGCTTTGAAGTATTTACCGATCCGGATACCTTCAGCGTAGTTAGAGAAGCTTTAGAGAAAGCGAAGATTCCTATGGCACAGGCAGAGGTGGTTACTATGATTCCTCAGACTTGGGTTGAACTTAAGGATGAAAAGGATCTGAAGAATATGCAGAAAATCCTTGACTTACTGGATGAGGATGATGATGTGCAGGAAGTTTATCATAACTGGGATGAGTAAGTTGGGACTGTGAAAGCCTTTATTTATCGGTATCTGAAGCGATTTATCAATGATTTACAAAGTGATTTAACAGTGATTTATTGCCCAGTGATGATGTACTGGACATTTTGAAAACTGTAATAACATATACTACTAGAACCTCTGTACACCGTCACTGGCGGAAATGTATGGAGGTTATTTTTATGTCAAAATCACTCAAAGAGAAATTATCGTTACAAGAAGTATTAAAGGAATTTTTGTTCGATTGCAAGCTAAGAAAGTTATCAGAACGAACAATGAAGAGCTACAAGAATAATAATCTGTCATTCTTCCGTTACATTGAGACGGATACGAGTATATAGAAGTTACAGATGTTACCACCAGTGGCATAAGCTGTATATGTAGTGATGTTGGTTTTGTACTGTATAAAAGTTGCTAAATCACCAGAATGTACCAACGGTGGAAGCCCCCTCCAGATAGCTGGAACAAGCTACAGTAACATATATACAATAGCTTGTAACTTTGGGGGAATTACACTTGGTTATTTTTACATTCTAATGTATAATGATATAGAAGTTAATTCTCTGTTCTTAGAAACTGCTATTGAAAGATTTAGTTATACAGTGACAAATATGAATTTTGAGGGATAGGTTATGAAAGAACTTTATATAGCAAGTTTTATCCACCAAGGTATTTTGGGAGGAGCATTGTATTTAACGGATACAATGACAGTGTTTAGGACAAATAAATTAACTGTTGATAAAAAGTATCGTAATCTTCAAATAAAATATGCAGATATATTGGGATGTATAGGTGGTTGGTTGATTTGCTTTCCATCAGTTACAATAACCATGAAGGATGGTATGGCGTATAAATTTGTTGTATTTGCAAGAAAAAAATATTTGAATAGAATTGAAGAATTGCGAAGATAAATCCCAATTTGCAGAGTTAATTAGCTTCACATTCTTTATAAATAAAGAACTTTAAAGATTGAATAATAGGAGCTGTCCGCTAGCGGTTTTTACCACTAATGTGACAGCTCCATCTTTTTCAGAAAATATAGTTACTTACTGCATGTTGCAGCCTGTGTCAGTCACACAACTGGAAACCCCTTTTTCCATCATTTGAGCACACTCTGCAACAGAACGACCGCCTTTACTTACAGCCATTTGAGATACATGATTTGCAGCGAATGCTGTACTAGATGAGGATATAAGGGTTAAACTGAATATCGTTATTGCAATTAGTTTCTTCATGATTGTTACCTCCAAAGATATGATTTTATGTTGTTACCAGCAAATTAACTATATATCTTTTTTATGTAGATATTATGTATACTAGCTTGGTGAATTATAGAAAATTCTGGAATGCATTAATTGAGATAAATACTCTAAATATTTCAATGGAAATTCTCGGTATTCATGAGATTTTGAATATAGATTAACTACATAATAAATTACGTTTAATCATAATTTATTTATGATAAATGCTTTAGCGGAGATTTTATGAAGCAGTATAACGCTAAATCAATATTCGTAATTATGGTACTATCAATTATTTTAGTTTTAGAAATTGTATTCTACTTACATAATAATTACCTTTCGATCAGTAGTAATAAGGTAACATCTATACATTCGAAACATATTTCAGAAGAAGAATACATTCGTACCATTAGGTTGCTATTATTTCCTTCTCTAGAAAAAGAAGTTCAAAACCGATACGGGGAATATGCTCATGTTAATTCGTACGACATGGATATAGACTCAATTGTAATAGAAGCAAGTGATAAGATAATAGTTGATATTATATTCCGACCTTTCATAGGAGCTCATAATACGATATCAACTGATAAAGCTACCTTTCAAATAGATTATAATGAGGTTAAAATTATAAAATATGATACCATTGAACGTTAGGATTTCTCTACAAAATATCGTATTTAGGACTAAGTATAAATTCAGTTAGTTGACTGGATTTTATTTCATTAAAAAATATAAAACCAATCGATAAGAGGCGATATCTGTGAATTGAGTACGAAAAATAAATAGAAAATTTAGGAAGTTTTATTATTGATTGATATTCAAATATTATATATAATATAACAATACGGTAAAATGGTATAGCAATAGTAAATATTAGGATGATCTATACAGTTATATATACTATTGCATATTGATTTTAAAAATCATCTCAGGAGGTTTCATATGATAAAACTCTACCACGGATTACGGCTTTATCCCGCAAAACTTTGCTGTTGGCTTCTGCTCTTTGTAATGCTCCTTTCCTTAGCCGGCTGTTCAAAGTTAACCACAAAGAAAGATCTAGGCGATGGTGAACCTGGTCCTGTGGTCACGGTTTCTTACATCACAGAAGATAAGAATGCTGGTATCATTAATGGACCTGCCAATCACCAGAGTGTTCAGCAAAATGTAAAAGGATCCACTGCTGTAAAGGCATCCCCTAAGCTCGGTTACAAATTCGTAGGCTGGAGTGATGGAGTGACCACTGATGTTCGTTCGAATGATAGTCCGGTCAGTGATACCACTTATACTGCCCAATTTGATTTCGATGCACTAGAGTTACCGGTAATTTCTATCACAACTGAAAACGGTGCCGCTATCAAATCGAAAGAAACCTATATTAAGGGCACCATTACCGTTGAAAATGTAGAGGATCAATACCTCATTGAGTCTCTAGATATGCAAATCAGAGGGCGAGGCAATTATACCTGGGGTTCTCAGATCGACATAGATGGAAAGGTTCCCTATAAGATTAAACTCTCTGAAAAACAAAATCTACTTGGACAAGGAAATGGTAAGGCAAAGGACTGGACTTTGCTTGCTGACCATTGTGATCAATCCCTAATACGTAATTATACGACCATGAATTTTGCTAGGAAATTGGAAGGGATTTCGTGGAATTCTTCTGCCAACAGCGTTGACTTATACATCAATGGTGAGTACAGAGGTGTTTACCTACTCTGTGAGCAGAATGAAGTCAATAAAAATCGTGTTAATATAACCGAAAACCCAGATATCACGGTCTCTACTGTGGATCAGACAGGCTACCTGTTGCAACTTTCCGGTTATGCTGAAGATCCAAAGTTCACCATTAATGAAACCATGTATGAAATAGTGAACGATCTATCCTCGAACAGTACGATAGCAAATGCACAAATTAACTATATGAGAAATTACTTGCAAAGTTGCTGGGATGCAGTATATTCAGGCGATCAGACAAAGATTGCGACACTTATGGACATAGATTCTGTTGTGGATACCTATATAGTCGAGGAATTATTTAAAAATCTCGATGCCGGATGGGATTCCTTCTTCATGTACAAAGATATGAACGATTTGCTTCACTTTGGACCTATCTGGGATTTTGACCAGACCGGCGGTAATGCTGATGTGGGTTGCGAAGATTTTACTAATCTGCAAGCAGGAAATAGTAATGTCTGGTACCGACAGCTATTAACCAACTCTTGGTTCTCTAATCTCGTCAGTGAGCGTTGGAACGAACTGAAAGACCTTGTTAATGAGGTGCCTGCGAGCATTCATGAGAAAGCAACAGAAGGCTATAATGCCTATTGCCGTAACTTTGAACGATGGGAAATTTTTCAGACGCCGCTAAATGTGAAGATTAACCGAGAAACGGATCCAGTCCGTAGTTTACATACCTATCAGGAACAGGTTGACTATTACGCAACATGGATGCAAAATCGCATCGACTGGCTGGATACTTATTGGAACTCAGAAGACTTCCTTTTTGACGCCACGATTACCCTATCAGGAATAGGAACTGCTGCTGATCCCTACCTCATCAGTTCTGCCGAAGACTTTCAAAACCTTACACGGGTAATACAAACCGGAGAGGACTTTAGTGGCTCTTATTTTCGCCAGATCAGCAATATTGATCTGGCGAAAGTGACCGATTATACAGGTCTCGGTGCTAATGCAACTTTCGCTGGTACCTACGATGGTAATAATTATAGCATCAACGCAGTACTATCTGGAGCAGACGGTTGCATTTTTCCTTATGTTACTGGAACAGTCATGAATGTCTGTACAACAGGGTCAATAACTAACTCTGCACAGGTCGGGGGGATTTGCAGGAGTGTCCGAATTGGCGGCTCCATCGTCAACTGTAGCTCCACTATGAAACTTTCCGGCTCCTTTGCCGGAGGGATCGCAGCCTCAAATCAAGGTGGTGGAGATAGCACAATCAAAAACTGCTTTTTTGGTGGTAGTGTTAATGGAACGACAGCTTCCAGTCCAATCTGTTGTTGGATGGAAGGACGTACTGGTGTTTTTTTAAACAACTATTATCTCGACACGGTAGCCAATACTACCGCTAATGTGAGTATTGAAAAAGAAGAAACTGCATTAAATGCAGCTCAGATTGAAGCCTCCCTTGCGGACTATCTTAATGGTAAATAAATTAAATAACGAAGTCAGCAGAAATACTTCTGTTGGCTTATTTTTTTATCTGTTCAACTGATATAGATCGGTTGAAATATCAAGATACTCAGATACTTATTTTTACTGTTATATCTAATTTGTGGTATGAATAAACAGATAATAATCAGCGCTATATTGATGATATACAATTAATGTGATACAATAATCATAAATGAATGAAAGTACTGAATTATTTGGCTTAAACGAAAGTTACTATACGAATGGATGACATATTGTAGAACAAACAGAGGACGTTTCGGCACACTGATTATAAACATGACTTCTACTTTCAACATATTAGTTAACCCGCTTAAGTGAACAATGAATTATATTTCTTCTGTTCATTCGCGTTAGAATATAGGGACGAATGATGTTGTTTAGATATGATTTATAGAATGTAACCTTCTCAGCATTTATCATTATGCTAGAGGAGGTTTTTATATAGTGATGAGATAAATAAGGGTACTTGATTGTAAAATGAATGAATAATCGTACATAGGAGATTTTATGAGATTAGAAAAATATGACTTAACAACAGGAAAGATACTAAATAAATTGTTTCTGATCGCATTGCCGATTATGGGTACATCATTTATGCAGATGGCATACAATTTGATCGATATGTTTTGGCTCGGTAGTATTGGAAGTGAAGCTGTAGCAGCAGCGGGTACAGCTGGTATGTTTATGTGGGTTTCCATGTCCCTGATGATCTTAAGTCGGGTCGGAATTGATATCGGTGTTTCTCAAAACTTTGGCAGAGGAGATATTGATACAGCAAAGAGATATACCCAAACTGCTTTTACATTTAGTATTCTTCTGGGTATTATCTATTTGATGCTTATGCTCCTATTCAGAGTTCCGTTGATTGGGTTCTTTAATATACCCGATCAAGAAGTAAACCATGCTGCGCAAACTTTTCTTATGGTGATAAGCTTTGGGGTACCTTTTTCCTTCACATCAGCTGTTATGACTTCAACGTTTAATGCCAGCGGAAATTCAAGATTGCCTTTTATCGTGAATGTGATTGGAATTGTGATGAATATGATATTAGATCCATTACTCATATTTGCTTTAAAACTGGGCATTAATGGAGCGGGACTAGCTACGGTTATATCACAGTTTACAGTTTGCATTATTTTATATTTATCAATTACGAAAAGTTCCCATCGTCCTTTTCAAAGCTTTCAATTTAAAGCTAAGATGGAAATTGAATTATTAAAGCAGATATTAAAGTGGAGTATTCCGGTAGCTCTTGAAAACTTGTTATTTTCATTTCTAACCATACTGATTAATCGTATGGTGGCAGGATTTGGAGTATATCCTATGGCGGTTATGCGCGTTGGGTCTCAGATTGAGTCCATTACCTGGCTGATTGCCGGTGGTTATGCGACAGCCCTCACCACGTTTATTGGACAGAATTATGGTGCTAGAAAGCAGGAACGAATCGGGCGAGGAATGAAAATATCCTTTACAGCAATGAGTATATGGGGGGTATTGGTTACCTTATTAATGTTGTTTTTTGGAAGATTTTTTATGTCCATATTCTTACATGAAAAAGAAGCAATCGAACTTGGAGCAACCTATATGATATTCCTCTCTGTTTGCCAAATCTCAGGCAGTATTGAAAATATATCCTCTAGTTTTTTAAGAGGTATTGGAAAAACATTACCACCCTCCTTTGTTAGTATAATTTGTAATACAATTAGAGTGCCAATTGCGTATGTTCTTTCGATATCACCGCTTGGATTAACAGGTTTATGGATCGGATTTATTGCGGGAGCGGTTCTCCGGGGCATAGTACTGGTAATTGTCTATTTGTTCAATTCAAAGAAGGACTATCTAATTGAGGTGAGCGAATAATAATATAAACAAAAGCATAATTATATAAGTGGTTTTTTGAAAAATTAATTTATTAAGATGTCTAGAGTTATGCTTCGTAATACTAGTCGTTCGTTGTGGTTATAATAGGAAAACTATTAATATAAGAGCATGATCAATATAATAATTCTAAAAGAGATTTTTAAGGAGGATTTACAATGGGTATTTTAAGTGGTCTAATGGGAAATGCAGCTGAATATAGCGTAGCAGAAGCACTAAAAGAGTATGGTAATTTATTATCGGAGAATGAAACTATTGATAGAGCCTATAAGCTTATCAGAGATATGTTTATCTTTACAAACAGAAGATTAATATTAATTGATGTACAAGGTTTGACTGGTAAAAAAGTGGAATATCGTTCAATACCTTATAGTAAGATAACTCAGTTCAGTGTTGAGACAGCAGGTCATTTTGATTTTGATGCTGAACTTAAAATTTGGGTATCAGGAGTAGCAACCCCCATTCAAAAGCAATTCAATAAGTCATCTAATATATATGCGGTTCAAGCAGAATTAGCTAGACATGTAAATTGATTAATTTACTATATCGATATAATAAGTTTTCTTTTACATTAATTAGCTTATTACACCCAAATTCTAAACATTTGACTATTATTATAGGTATTATTAGATTTAAATTTAACAGCTTAACGCAGATATCACTGTTCGATTTCAGTATTAAGGAGGAAAATGTATTGAAAAGTGTATTTCGTTTATTATTAATTTTCCATGCATTCGTAGGATTAGGAGCAATGGGTGGAGGAATGATGGCTATACTAAATCCGGAAGGTCCTGGTGGAATGCCGACAGATTCTTTAATTAATTCACCTTTTCGTGATTATCTAATACCGGGACTTATCTTATTTGTTATGATTGGCCTTGGAAATGTGTTCAGTGCTGTATCAATTCTTTTGAAATCAAAATATCAGGGTTACATAAGCAGTATTTTTAGCTGGGCTTTAGTTATTTGGATCATAGTTCAATGCATTATGCTACGTTTAGTTGCTTCATTACATGTAATATTTTTAATCATAGGTTTATTTGAGGCCTTTTTATCAGTTATTGTATTATTTGGGCAGCATTTATTTCCGACGAATATTATTCATAGAATATTAATAAAGCTTGAAGAAAGATTTCCTAATAATAGTATCATTAAGAATATGGGGGAATTAGAAAGAAAAATCAGTATGCTTGTTGATTGAAAAACATGTTGTTAATATAGAATAAGGAAGAATAACAATGTATGTAAACCATTATTGGAGCGTGAAAAGGAAGCACTAAAGCATCAACAAGTTCTAAGGCGGTATGATTTTTAATAAGTTATGAAGCAATATCATAACTTATATGATATTTATAGTTTAAATCAGAGATATGCTCCTCTTGTAATTGACAGTTATATAATCTGTCTGTTTATTACAGGTAGGAGCATTTATCGATGTACTTTAATAATAAATTAATGTTCTCTATACCAATTGATCATAGCCTGAACTACAATCTTCTTATTAGACTAAGATCCCATGCAGCTTTCTAAAGTCTTGGGGTGTTATATTTTCTTGCTTTTTGAAAATTGAGCAAAAATAACTTGTGTCACTATAACTAACCAACTGTGCTATTTCCATAATTTTAAGATGAGGAGATAAAAGTAAAAGCTGCTTAGCTGCTTGTAATCTTAGTTGTATTAAATATTGAAATGGAGTCATACCTAAGGTGGATTTAAAGAGCTTACATAGATGATGAGGAGTTACATTAATCAAGAAGGCAAGTTCCTCCAGACTAATATCATGTCCATAATTAGATTCCATGTAGGATATAATCGGTTTTAACTTCATTCGCTTATTATTTAATGGACGATCTGCACCTAGTCGTTTGCTACTTTTAAATAAAATTAAAAATTCATAAAGCTTTGCAGAGGTATGTATGTTCTTTTCAAGATTGTCTTGTAGAAGATCATGTTCAATTTCATGAAAAAGCTTTATACTTTCTTCCACTCTCTCTGGAATAAATATTTCCCAAGGTCCCACATTGAATAGATTAAGTAAAGAAGGTAGATTGTTTCCGTAAAAGGTCAACCAATAGGTCTCCCATGTCTCTCCAGTTGCATGGTATTCGTGAGGAATGTCTGGGGAGAAGAAAAATCCGGTACCTTCTTCGATGACATATTCTTTTCCGCCAATTAGAAATACGCCGCTACCTTTTGAACAATAGGTCCATTGATAATAGTGGAAACCTTCCGGACGTTTAATTGGTTCTTGATAAACTTGCATACCGATACCGGTAATATAAAAAGGTAGCACTTTTTCTTGTTCTGTAATGATTGTAAAAAGCATGAAGTTCTCCTTGTCTTTCTATTGTCAGAACTACTGTAATAACTATATATCATCTTGAATTATTTAACAAGAAAAAATGACAATATAACCATATAATCTAACAATATGCTTTTATTGAAACGCAGTATAGGGGGTTGTATAATAACAATATAGTAATATGCAACGACATTTTAATATTAGAAGAGGTGGATAATATGAAGTATGCTCCGATTAATCCTAAATTTCCAAAGTTACTTCATGGGGGGGACTACAATCCCGATCAGTGGAAAGATATACCAGGCATATGGGATGAAGATATGCGACTTATGAATTTGTCACAATGTAATGCGATGTCGGTTGGTATCTTCTCCTGGGTAGCATTGGAACCGGAAGAGGGAAAGTTTGATTTTACATGGCTGGATGAGATCATGGACCGACTGGCTGCAAACAATGCCTATGCAGTTCTTGCAACTCCAAGTGGTGCCAGACCTGCGTGGTTGTCACAAAAATATCCGGAGGTATTACGTGTAGGAAGTAATAGACAAAGAAACTTACATGGCATACGTCATAATCACTGTTATACATCTCCAATCTATAGAGAAAAAACACAGATTATAAATCGTAAGCTAGCAGAAAGATATAAAGATCATCCTGCATTATTAGTATGGCATATTTCAAACGAATACAGCGGTGATTGCCACTGTGAGCTCTGCCAGGAGGCATTTCGAAATTGGTTAAAGGTCAGATATGATGGAGATTTGAATAAATTAAACAAAGCTTGGTGGACAACATTTTGGAGCCATACCTATACGGATTGGTCTCAGATAGAATCTCCGTCAGTGATAGGCGAGCAATTGGTTCATGGACATAATCTTGATTGGAAGCGTTTTGTAACAGATCAAACTATTGATTTTTATAAAAATGAAATCATTCCCCTAAAAGAAAGAACTCCCGAGATACCTTGTACGACCAATTTCATGGGAACCTATGATGGATTGGACTATTGGAAGTTTGCGAAAGAATTGGATGTGGTATCCTGGGATAACTATCCTCAGTGGCATCATCCAGGTGGAGATCAGATCATCGCCAGTGAGGTAGGATTTGTACATGACATATACAGGTCACTGAAAGGTGGAAAACCCTTTATGCTGATGGAAAGCACTCCGAGTATGACGAACTGGCAGGAAGTAGCGAAGTTAAAAAGACCTGGAATGCATTTACTCTCATCACTTCAGGCAATTGCTCACGGATCGGATACGGTACAGTACTTCCAATGGCGTAAAAGCAGAGGGTCATGGGAGAAATTACATGGAGCTGTTGTAGATCATTGTGGACATGAGAACACAAGAGTATTCAAGGATGTTACCCAACTTGGTGAAGCTCTTAATAAGCTTGATGTAATAGTTGGAACTTCTGTAGAACCTGATGTCGCAATTATTTATGACTGGGAAAACCGTTGGGCATTCAATGAAGCTCCGGGGCTGAATAATTCTCATAAGGAATATGAACAAACATGTAAAAGACATTATCAAGCTTTTTGGGAGAAGGGTGTTCCGGTTGATGTCATTAATATGGACTGTGAATTTACAGGTTATAAACTATTGATTGCACCAATCCTTTATATGGTAAGGCCCGGTGTAGCAGAACGAATTGAAAAGTTTGTACAGGAGGGTGGAACTTTTGTAACGACATATTGCAGTGGGGTGGTGAACGAAAATGATCTGTGCTTTTTGGGAGGATTTCCAGGTCCTTTAAGAAAACTATTGGGTATCTGGGACGAAGAGACGGATGGTCTCTATGATAATGATCAAAACTCTGTTACCATAATTGCTGATGGGGTAGTAAAGAATAAAAGATCATACCAAGTAAAGCAAATCTGCGATTTAATTCACTGTGAGACAGCACAGGTTCTTGCTACCTATGATGGTGACTTTTATGCGGGTCAGCCGGCACTAACTGTGAATGATTTTGGTAAAGGAAAAGCTTATTTTATTGCATTTCGAAATAATAATGATTTTGAACATGATTTTTATGAAAATCTGATGGAACATCTGGATTTACGAAGAGCTCTACAGACAGAATTACCATCAGGAGTTACAGCTCAGCTTCGCTCGGATGGGGAAAAAGATTATATATTCGTAATGAATTTTACGAAAGAGGATAAGGTTGTAAACTTAAAGGAAGAAGGCCAATTAAAGGAATTATTAAGCGGTGATGTGGTCGTTGGTGATCTTCATCTACAAGGATATGATGTAAAAGTGTTAGCAAGATAGGTGACTATACGGAAGGAAAAAGATTCTTCTCCTATTGTGCTTATCACTAAATGAATGGTAAGGATAAAAATCAAAAATCTCCTGTCTGTCGTTATGATACGATGGTTAGGAGATTTTTTTTGATAGAACAATGTAATAAATACAGGATTTTTAACGGATGCATTTTGATGTAATCTTTTCTTCCCACCATCCAAAAGCGACTCTACCGGATGCTAGTGTATCAGGAGCTTCAGGATTTGATAAGAATACTAAAAACGAACCACCTGGTGGGAAAATGTCTTGGCAGCGGATTAATCGCTGTATTGGATTGTACAGATTAGAAAAATGTTAAATGCAATTTAAAATATGGTAATTATTTGAAAATCAATAGCATAAACTTCATATTTGTTTTATAATGAGTAAGCAAGTTATAAAAACTGTGTCAAAAGGAAATAATCGTATAAATTAGGAGAGCAGTAATTGAAAGCAAAAAAATATATAAAAAAGTATGGAATGAAAATTTGGGCTATTGTATTTCTTGTTGTTGAATTTTATATTAAGAATTTTATAGAAGAAACAGATGGAAAGAATGCTTTTTTTACGAAAGAGTATGAAGCCCTTAAGATCATGGTCATCACGATCCTATTGGTGATCAATATCATCTCTATGTTAAAGAAGAATATAAACGGAAAAAAATTTCATATTAAAATAGTAATTATAATTTACATCATTTTACTTACCGTGCTATTGAATTTTTCCTTATCCATAAGCATAAAAAATATTCCTCCCATTGGAAGAGATATGATTGAAGGAAAATATGTAACATCATTGAAATTAACTGAGAATAATGAGATTACTGAGAAGTGGATGAAGACCAGATATTATGTAGGAGGTATCACTTCAGATGGAGAAGAGATCACTTTTGAAGTATCCGGAACAACTTATTATGCTTATAATTAATACCAATAATTTTCAAGTTGTATTCTGAAATTATTGATCTAAGTACAGGATAATGGTAATATATTCATGTGAAAAGTTAATATTTAACAATTGAGAATAGGGGGGTGTTATTATGTCATATGCAGAAGACTTTCGTAGGATCGCACGAAATGCACTTAGGGGTAACTGGCCGCTGGCAATAGGTACAGGGATTATAGCAATATTATTAGGTGCAGTATCTCGGGGAGGATCTTCGAATGGTAGTAATAGAGAATCTGGACATTTTATTTCGATAGATAATTCTGATTCTTTTTTAGGATATTTTGCAGTCGTGATAACAGTGATATTATTATGGGCATTGATTACCTTTATTATTGGTGGTGCTATTGAACTTGGTTACTGTAGATTTAACAAGAATTTGATAAAAGGTACGAATCCACAATTTACCGATCTGTTTTCTAGACTTGATATTTTTGGAAAAGCATTGGGGTTACGTCTGGTAATTGCAATATTTACATTTTTATGGGCATTGTTATTTATCATACCAGGTATAATAGCTGCCTTTAGCTATTCCATGGCTTTTTACATAATGGAAGATAATCCGACCATGGGAATCATGGAAGCAATAGACCAATCCAAGGATATGATGCGAGGGAATAAGTTTCGTCTTTTTTGCCTTGCTCTTAGTTTTATTGGATGGATTATACTAAGTATGTTAACATTTGGAATAGGGTTTCTATGGTTGGTTCCGTACATGAATGCTGCTTTTGCAGCTTTCTACTTAGAGATATCCGGAGCAAATACGGATTCTTTACCCAATAGAATATAAAATTATATTGATATAAGAGCTTGTTAATTGAAGAAATTAATTGATATTTCCTCCAATTACTCATATCCACTTGGGTAATTGGAGTATTTTTATATAATAGTAACTTTGTGTATTTGTGATATTTAATTTGAAAATTGGTATCATATGTATTACTATTAAGACAAAAGAAGAAGCTAATTTAGTAATCATTTCACATAGAGAGGATCAAATATATGAAAATAACTGTAATAGGCTGTGGCCGCTGGGGTTCTTTAATCACCTGGTATCTGGATAGCATTCAGAATGAGGTTACATTATATGGACGAGAAAGTTCGACCCATATGCAAAGATTTATAAAAGAGTGTAAAAATGATTTTCTAGAGCTACCCCAATCTGTAAATTTATCGACAGATATAAATTGTATCAAGGATGCTGAAGTGATTGTGATCTCAGTGAATTCCCAAGGCTTACAGCAACTGATGGATGAAATTAAGACCCTGGAAATAACCAATAAAATTTTTGTCCTTTGTATGAAAGGAATTGAGATCACTACAGGAAGAAGATTATCACAAGTAGCTAATGATAATCTGGATTTTTCCAACGAAGTGGCTGTATGGTTGGGGCCGGGACATGTTCAAGAGTTTTATAATGGAATTCCAAATTGCATGGTGATTGATAGCAATAGTGAAACAGTGAAAAAGAAGCTGGTGGATCAATTCTCCAGTGAATTAATTCGTTTTTATTATGGTCAGGATTTGATCGGCAATGAAATCGGAGCTGCTGCAAAGAATGTTATTGGTATAGCTGCCGGTATGCTGGATGGATTTGGGTTGTCAACATTAAAGGGAGCCTTGATGTCAAGAGGAACCAGAGAAGTAGCAAGATTAATCAAAGCCATGGGTGGTAATGAATTATCTGCTTACGGATTATGCCATCTCGGAGATTATGAAGCCACCGTATTCTCCAAATTAAGTCATAATCGTAGATTTGGTGAAGCATTTATCAGAGGGGAAGAATTTAAAGATTTGGCTGAAGGATATTATACAGTACGAGCAATGCTAAATCTTGGAAAAAATTATGGGGTTGAATTACCAATTAGTACTGCAGTGTATGAGATATTATATAAGAATAAAGATGCGAAAACGGTATTAAATGAGTTATTTACCAGAAGTTTAAAAAATGAATTCTAATAAATAAGTTTATCTAGAGGGGGTATACGTAATATGGAATTAAAGCAATGTAATTATGAGATAATAAGGGGTAGTCGGAAACTTAAGTATCCGGAAGAGTTTCACTGTCCTGCGGAGGGGTTGGATCTATGTGTATATAAGAAGGATAGTCCAATATCTGATGGGCTTTTGCTGGAGAAGATGAAGTACCTTGTACTCGAAGCACAAGTGCTGGAAGAGCATTCAATGTGCTTTCAAGTTAGTGTGTATCGTACATCACCGCAGCCAGGAGTAGAAGCAGATTTACGTATGATATTTGGGTTATTACCGGGGATTAATCTAACTGTACCGGTCAGCCTTGATATATTGAATAGCCAGAATTTATTTCCACCTCGTACGATAGGACGTTTGAAGATGACGGTATTTGGTAAACCAATCCGATTGGAAGAGGTTGGTGAGATCCATGTTACAACCATTCCATTTTTAAAGGAGCATGAGGTTAAAATCCGAAATCTGTATTTTACCGATACAGAGCCAGAAATTATCTTAGAAGATGTGAAATTGATGGATGGGCTAGGGCAATGGATTCCGAAACAGTGGAGTAATAAGATGGCAGACCGTGAGGCCTGCAATACATATCTCAAGGGATTACGAGAGAAAGCAGATCATTTTGACTATCAATACCCCTATCCTGATTGGGATCAATATGGTGGTTGGTTGAAGAAACCGATGACAAGAACTGGTTGGTTCCATACAGAATATGACGGAAATCGTTGGTGGCTTGTGGATCCTGAAGGTAATGCTTTTGTATCTGCAGGACTCGATTGCTTAAGGCCGGGAAATGAAACGAGAGTGGATCCTGTTCGTCCTTGGTGCAGCTTCATCCCGGATGATATAGAAATCTATGGAGATGCTTTAAAGACTCGCAGTAAAAATAACCATATGGAATTCTGTAATTACGGAATTGTTAACCTTATCGATGCCTTTGGACCGGATCAATGGTGGGATGTCTGGGCTAAGATATTAAAGATGTTCCTATATGAATGGGGATTTAATACGATTGGAAACTGGTCTGATCCTAAGTTTATTCGCTATGCTCAAATGCCCTATGTAATACCGCTTGATACTTATAGCCCCAAAGGATATCCATCCACAGCAGCTCATATATTCAGAGATTTTCCCGATGTATATGCAAAGGAATTTAAAGATAATGCTGAAGAATATGCACTTGGCTTAGAACAATTCAAGGAAGATCCATATATGATCGGATATTTTATGCGTAATGAACCGGCATGGGCATTTGTATATGAACTAAATATTGCAGAAGAGATGTTGGCGAATCCAACACGCACAGCATCCAAGATAGAATTTATAACGAGACTAAAGGATAAATATAACGATATAGCTACTTTTAATGTGGCATGGAAGTTAGAATTAAAGGAATTTGAGGATTTATATCAACCACTCTATCATGCCTGTGATTCATCGGAGCATGCAAAACGGGATTTAACCGAATTCTCCAAGGAAATGATAACACTGTATGTTCAAATACCATCAAAGGCTTGCAAAAAAGTGGATAAAAACCATCTTAATCTCGGTATGAGATACGCTTATATTACTGATTCCAGCCTCCTTAGCGGATATGAGAACTTTGATGTATTCTCCATTAACAGCTATCAATTTTCCCCTTACAAAGAAGTGGAACAGTTAGGTAAACTGCTTGATATGCCTGTTATGATAGGGGAATTCCACCAAGGGGCTCTTGATATGGGGTTAACTGCCCATGGTATTAAGGCGGTTATAGATCAGACTGATCGCGGTAAAGGTTATCGTTATTATGTGGAACAGGGAAGCTTAAGCAAGTTTTTCCTGGGAGCACATTATTTTCAACTAAACGATCAAAGCTGTTTGGGAAGGTTTGACGGAGAGAATTATCAAATTGGTGTACTTGATGTTTGTATGCAAGAATACATTGACATGATGGAAGCGGTAAAAATATGTCACAGCACACTTTATCAGGTAGTGGAGGGCTCAATACCTGCTTTTGATGATAAACCGGATGAAATAACGCCGATCCATTTTTAATATAAATTAGAATGATATGATTCTAAATAGATTTGTGCATCTATAAAAAGAGAAAATATGAATGGATCGTTAACTTGGGCGGTTCATTCATTTTTTGTATTAAGGATTATGATATAGATCAAATTAATGTATCCGTACTTTTGACTGCTTCAATGAGTAGGAAATGCCTTAGGAATGAATTTAATATACCGATGATATTACAATTGAACAAAAGGATATCTTAATGAAGAAAAGGATGCTACGTCAGGGACATCTTCTATCATGTTAAAGAGTAATAATAAGTTGGTATTAAATCTAAAAATGGTATTAAATAACATCTATTGTATGAAAATGTAATATTGAATAAAAGCTGCTAATATATTACAATGATAGTAGAACTATGTAAAATACATAAGAAGGAATACAAACTATGGAAAAAAATAGCCAAGTCTCTGATACATCGATTGATCACCTAATACCCAATGTGAAAAAACAATTAATGAATGTTCTATATATCATTTCTACCTTATGTGCAGGAATTACTTTCATCTATGTTGAAATTAATACCGGTTATCCCATTATTTGTTTAATGCTATTTTTTTTCTTGCTGTGGACAGCAAAATTCAGAAATAATTCAATATTAGTAAAATATATTTTGGCTTATGCTGCTTTTATATTATATTTGATTATGGTTTATTTTTTTGACGTAGAGTTTACATTGTTTAATCATTTTAGCTTTAATTTAATTCTTATATTTGGATATATACTGCCCGATTTAATTTCACCTTTCATAGCAGCAAGTGGATTAACCTTCTTATTGTATTGCTATCATTCCATAGGATATGAAATCGGAGGACCCTTCATCATTTTGGCGTCCTTATCCTCTCTATGCTCTATTTTTTCATATGTGATGAAAAGTCTGATACGGCAACGAGATAAATATTATGATTTAAGTATACGGGACTCTTTAACAGGTTTATTAACCTTATCCTATGTAATTCAAGAAGGAGAGAGATTAATAGAACAGAAACATAATATTAATATTTTGATTATTGATCTCAACGACTTTAAGCGTATTAACGATACCTATGGCCATATCATTGGTAATAATATTATTATACAATTCTCAACATTTCTACAGAAGGAACCTTATGGAGTAGAGTTTAACATTGGTCGCTTGGGCGGGGATGAATTTGTTATACTGCTAAAAGAATGTAGTGAAGACAGGTTGGAGCAGATCGTAACTATGTTAAAGCAAGATATAAAGCAGAAGCAATTCTTGGCTGACAAGGATTTACCGCCAATCAGCATAGAGTGTTCTATTGGAAAAGCCATTGGTAGGGATGATACCAACATTCAAGAGCTACTTAATATAGCAGATAAGGACATGTACTATCATAAATTTCAGGATAAGATGCAAAAAGCTCATATTCATTTAGACAAAACAGAATTACCTGATATTTGTATTACCTTCCTTAAGTCGTTAGAAGAGAAGGATATGTATACCTACATACATTCACAATATGCAGCTTATTATGCTTCTCTTTTGGCAAGAGCATTAAATCTTTCCGAGAAAATCACTAAAGAAATGTACATAGCAGGTTGGATACATGATTTGGGTAAACTAATATTACCAAATGAAATTCTTAGAAAGCCAACGAAGTTGTCTGATCTTGAATACAATTTAATTAAAAAACATGTAATGATGGGAATAAAAGTGTTAGAAGATGTTAAGCTTTCAGATGTTGTATTTCGTGCAATCAGTGAGCATCATGAACGATGGGACGGTACAGGATATCCAAAGGGTTTGGATGGTACTAATATATCGTTAGAGGGACGTATAATGCAGATTGCAGATACATTTTCAGCAATCACAATTAAGAGAGTCTATAAACTTCCGTTAACAACAGAAGAAGCTATTCAAGAACTTAAGAAGAATAGCGGAACACAATTTGATCCACAATTGGTAGACATATTTATAAATATGATCTTAGAGCAGGAAAATACTTCAATTGAGCTTTAAATACATTTTATAACAGTTACAGGCTAGCAGCAAATAAACTATCTGCGGTTAGCCTGTAATTATTTTGTGTGTTTTAATAGAATGAATTATATGGGGAGAATTTCGAATTGAGAATTCATAATAAGCCATAATTGTGGATAGTAGTCCATAATATTCCATATACCACTTCCTTTTAAACCAAATTCAGGAATAAGCTCAAATATGGAATCAATGGTTCTGGCATCAATAAACCATACAATATGCTTATAGGGTATTTCAGAGCTAGGATCAATATATTCAAAATACGGTGTTTTTGAAATGTCATCGAATTGAATTGTGGCACCAACTTCTCTTGCTAAAGCTAATGCAGAATTAAGAGTTAGAGATTGTGCCTTGGTTAAGCCTAATACGTATGGGAGCTGCCAATCATATGCAATGTTAGGAATACCAATCATAATTTTTTCTGCTGGTACCATGGAAACAACATATTCAACGAATTGTCTCATCAAATAGATGGATGTAACAGGAGATGGAGGGCCGGAATTAAATCCCCAATTGTATCCCATCAGGGTTATACCGTTTGCTATGTTACCAATACCACTGTAATTAATACGTTCAAAGGTAATTTCATTTACTTCAAATTTTGCGATCGGGATTAAAGTAATAAAAACAGCATAACCGGCAAAATTTAATCGTTCAGTTAATCTACGAACATAATTTTCATAAACGGGTAAATTATCTGCCGTAATATATTGAAAAGCGATGTTAACTCCGTAATAATCTTTTTCAGTGAGAATAGCTAAAATGTTTTGGATGTGGCGATTTACCAGTTCGTCATTATATAAAATACGGTAACTTTCCTCAAAGTCATTCGTTGTGGGCTCCAGCATAAATGCAGATAACAATAGAATTGGAGCTACACCAAAGTCCCTGGCTAATTGAAGAAGATTTGAATCATCTATAGGTATTATGTCAGCATTCTCAGTCGTTTCGTAGCCCAAAATAGATAGATAAGTAAGATAGGGCAAAGTTTTTAAAAGAGTTTCCTGTTTTACAAATACATTGGCGAAACCATTGGATTCCATCTGTCCTCTCGTATGTTGATACTTAATTACTAGAGTTTCTCCTGGATAAATAAATTCCCGCTCGACCAGATATGGATTGTTTCGAAGGAGTTGTTTGACGGTAACTCCAAATGAATTTGCTATTCCAAGTAAAGTATCCCCGTCTTGAACGACATAAGATTGCTCGGGATACACAATAACAATGGTTTGGCCGGGTACCATTTCGTCGATAATATTTAATTCATTATCCATAATTAATCTGGTAACCGGTACACCATAGAGTTCTGCAATCGAATCAATCGTTTCTCCTGGTTGTACTACATGTATATTCATTATAGTCCTCGATTCAAAACGGCTTTATTTTATTATATGATTATCAGAACGTTAATTGACAGAAAGTAAAATCTTACCTTGATTTTAACTATCTACTATGTTACACTAGGTCTCAATGATATAATCATTATGTAAAAATAAAAATTAATTAGATTAAAAAGAATACGGGGCAGCCAAAGCGAATGATGGCAGCCCCATTTTATATTACATAATAAAGGTGACCGCTATGTTTTCAAGAAAAGACTTAACTAAATTAATTATACCACTTATATTAGAACAAATCTTGCTCGTAACCGTGGGTATGGCAGATAGTATGATGGTAACCGGTGTTTCTGAGGCAGCAGTTTCAGGAGTCTCACTGGTTGACTCAATAAATTATTTGCTGATTGGATTATTTTCTGCACTGGCTACCGGAGGTGCGGTTATATCAGCGCAATTTCTTGGTCATAAGGAAAATGAGAATGCTAGTTCGGCAGGTGAACAATTGATATTATCTACATTTATCATATCAATTGTTCTTATGGTTGTGACTTTAATAGGTAAAAATTTAGTTTTGAGTATATTGTATGGAAATGTCGATACGGATGTAATGGATAATGCAAAAGTTTATTTCTTCTATTCTGCAATTTCATATCCGTTTATCGCTATTTATAATGCATGTGCTGCCTTATTCCGATCCATGAGTAATTCAAAGATATCATTGTTCATTTCCTTTGCAATGAACTTAATTAATATCGTTGGCAATGCAGTATTAATTTATGTTTTTAATATGGGGGTTGCTGGTGCTGCAATTGCAACCTTAATATCTAGAATATTTGCTGCTTTTGTTTTGTATTTTCTACTTAAAAATAAAGATATGCCCATCCATATCAGGAGTATCAGAGAATTCGGCTATCATAAAGAGATTATCAAAAAGATACTACATATTGGTATCCCAAATGGATTAGAAAATAGCGTATTCCAAATAGGAAAGATTTTAGTCCAGGGTATCATAGCAGGGTTAGGCACTTCGGCCATAACTGCCAACGCAGTTGCTGGAAATGTAGCAGGTTTGGGGGTACTCCCGGGGTCTGCGATTGGTTTGGCATTGATCACGGTTGTGGGTCAATGCATAGGTGCACAGGACTTTGATGCCGTAAAGAAATATACATTTAAATTAATGAAGCTTACCTACCTTATTATGGCTGTTCTTAATGTTGCAATCATTTTCTTAATACCGCTAATACTAAAACTTTATCATCTATCGGATGAGACCAGCGATATTGCTTCCGGATTAATGCTTTATCATTGTATACTGGCATCACTAATCTGGCCTATTGCATTTGCTCTTCCCAATGCTTTAAGAGCAGCGAATGATGTAAGATTTACGATGTGGGTATCTATGATTTCTATGTGGGTCTGGAGAATTGCATTTAGCTATGTCCTTGCTCTGACGCTTGGTCTAGGAGTACTTGGGGTATGGATTGCTATGACGATTGACTGGTTATTCCGTGCTGTATGCTTTGTAGCGCGGTTTATGCAAGCGAAATATAAAACTATGTCCATACTATAATGATACTTATACTTGATAATTAAGATACGATCCCCTCTTAAGCCTTGCTTTAGAGGGGATTTTTTATTAGCAGGATTAATCGAAAGTAACTTGAAATAGCCTGGCAATCAGTCCGGATATGTTTATAAGACATTAAATTAATATATAATAAGCTTTTCTTTTGAAATAGAGTTGATTATCTGATAATCCGCATCTGTATAAATGGAAAAAATTTTTTTTGCGTTATACAAAAAAATCTATTGCATTTTTACTAAATATTTCATATACTAATATCAAACAGTTGAACAATTACTCAACTGTTTGAATGTGAATATAAAATAAAATAGAATTTATGAAATTAATAATAAGGGAGGATAAATAGTATGGAACACAAGGTTGGAATATGTGATTGTGATGTTATTCATAGTGACGTAGTAGAGATGGTGAAGAAGGGGATGCCGCAAGATGAACAGCTTTACGATTTGGCTGACTTTTTCAAAGTTTTTGGAGACAGTACAAGAATAAAGATATTGTGGGCTTTGGACTCTGCTGATATGTGTGTCTGTGATCTGGCAGTACTACTTAATATGACGAAATCAGCGATCTCCCATCAATTAAAAACTTTAAGACAGGATAAATTGGTGAAATATCGTAAAGAGGGAAAGACGGCAATTTATTCTCTCCAGGATGAACATGTGAAAAATATTTTAGAGATTGGACTTGAACATATTAGTGAAAGGTGAGAGATGGTATGGAAGGGAAAAAGGAATATACGTTAAAAGGGCTGACTTGCCCACATTGTGCATCTCAGATTGAACATGAGGTAAATGGGCTGCCGGGGGTTAAGGAAGCTAGTCTAAATTTGATGACGACTAGATTAAGTGTAGTTGTAGATGAGAAGAACGAGAAAGATATTTATACATTAATTCATAAGGTAGTAAAATCTCATGAACCTTCGGTAGATGTCATATCGATGGAGAATGGAATAGCATCGCTTGATGATGAGGAAGAGGGCATTGATAATATTAAACTATATTTACTAAGACTCTTAATTGCAGGAGCGATTGCTTTAGTATTTTCTTTCATTAAAGTACCAAATGTCGTTACTCTGATTGCGTTTTTAGTAGCGTATTTCATAGCAGGATATGATATCTTACTGACTGCAGGAAAGAATATTTTAAAGGGTAAAGTTTTTGATGAGAATTTTCTGATGGGTATCGCATCGGTTGGAGCATTTTTCATCGGAGAATGGGTGGAAGCGGTTACAGTACTTATCTTTTATGGTGCCGGTGAATTACTTCAGGATATGGCGGTACAGAGATCAAAGAAGAACATAACAAACCTCATGGATATTCGTCCGGACTATGCGAATGTAAAAGATGGTAATAGCTTGAAAGTGGTTGCACCTGAACTTGTTCAGGTTGGGGACATCATAGTTATTAAGCCAGGAGAAAAGGTACCGCTGGATGGTGTTATTACCTTAGGCAGAAGCTTTATTGATACCAGAGCAATTACAGGAGAAAGTGTTCCGGTTGAAGTAGCAGCGGAGGATGAGGTATACTCAGGTACGATAAATACCAGTGGAACGATTGAAGTTAGAGTAACAAAGCCATTTGCAGAAGCTACAGTATCTAAAATTATGGAGCTGGTGCAGAATGCTAGCAGTAAAAAGGCGGAGAGTGAAAAGTTTATTACGAAGTTTGCAAGATATTATACTCCGGCAGTCGTATTTACCGCATTAGCGGTTGCAATATTACCTCCGATGTTAGGGTTTGGGGCATATACTACTTGGTTATACCGTGCCTTAAGTTTCCTTATAATATCATGTCCTTGCGCTTTGGTTATTTCTATTCCGTTGAGTTTCTTTGGTGGTATCGGTGGAGCAGCAAAGCAAGGAGTTTTGATCAAGGGAGGAAATTATCTAGAAGCATTAAAACATGTTGATACAATAGTTTTTGATAAGACAGGAACGTTAACAAAGGGTGTCTTTAAGGTAACTAAAATTGCTCCGGCAAGAGATGAGAATAAGGAAGAGCTAATATATTTGGCAGCAGTTGCGGAGAGTCAATCCAATCATCCGATTGCTAAGTCCATTATAAGAAATTATGGAAAGGAAATAACAGAAGCTGTTCAAATAACAGAGAAGGCAGGATTTGGTGTCATAGCGCTCAGAAATACGGATGAGATTCTAGCCGGAAACAAAAAATTAATGGAAGAAGCAGGTATTACAATTACGGAACCGGATACAGCCGGAAGTATCGTTCATGTGGCACTCAATAAGAGATATTTAGGTTATATTCTTGTATCAGATGAAATTAAATCAGGTACTAAGAACATGTTAAGAGAACTGAAGCAGATGGGAATCAGAAGAACTGTTATGCTCACCGGTGACCATAATAATAAAGCAAAAGAAGTTGCAAAAGAAATTGAAATCGATGAATATTATGCGGGACTTCTTCCTCAGGATAAAGTAGAGCGTTTTACAAAGATGAAGGGCGAGACTAGTCCCAAAGGAAAAGTCGTATTTGTTGGGGACGGTATTAATGATGCTCCTGTTCTTGCAGGTGCAGATATCGGGATTGCTATGGGTGGTATTGGATCGGATGCGGCGATTGAAGCAGCTGACGTAGTTATTATGAATGATGACATAGAAAAAGTAGTTACAGCAATTAAGATTGCTCGTAAAACTGGATCAATCGTGACGCAGAATATTATCTTTGCACTGGGAGTTAAGTTAATCATCATGCTCTTGTCCTTCTTGGGTATCAGTTCCATTTGGTTTGCTATTTTCGCAGATGTTGGAGTAGCATTAATAGCTTTAGTAAATGCTATGAGAGCAATGTATTTTAAATAGATTAATGAAGAAATTGGTAAGATAAAATGAAATAAATGACATGTTGTGACACATAACTGCCAAATATTGTACCTAAAATATATACAATATATTATAACAAAATTAAGAAAGTTGCCGATATATAGTATATAAGAGGTTTTCTGGGAGGTTAAGACATGTTAAAAATAAAAAAATGGGTGATCCCTTTATCATTTTGCTTTCTATTAATAACGGCAGTATTTTTATTGAAAGAATCGTATGCGAAAGCATCCTCTATCGTACTTCCAACCGAATATTACTTCGTTTTTAATGGTCAGAAGCGAGAAACAGGTACTGAGTATGAGATGAAATCTTCAGAATTATTGCTGAATGTTACTTCAGGTTCCTGGGAACCGGAGACTACAGTACAATGGGTTTCCAGTGAACCTGACGTAGTAAAGATAGAAAATACCACGTACGGATCAAATTTTGTAAAGCTAGTAAGAACAGGTCCGGGATATTCGACAATAACAGCTGTTGTCAAACAAGGAACGAATGCTTATACATTGAGCTGTCAGATTAAAATTGATCTGGCATTTGACTATCAAAAAACAGGAATTGTAACTGCAACAACAACACAGGAAAAGATCCTAGTTCTAAATAGTGTGAATGAACAAAAGCCTATTTATTTAAAATATGTTGATTATACACCAGATAATACAACTACACCGGTATCAGGATCAGCGATTTCTGCCTCCTCAGTACTATGGGAAAGCAATGATGAAAGTATAGTTACAGTGGACGAGGCTGGAAAAGTGAAAGCGGTCGGTTCCGGTAGCACAAGTATTAAAGTAAAAACGAGTACAATGTCCGCTCAGGATAAAGCCTTGGAGATTGTTCTTAAAGTAGTAGTAAAACCTACATTTACTCTGACTTATGATGATATATCAGGAAATCATCATGTGAATAATTCAAGTAGTAATCCGGCAACAGCTATACCAGCCACCGGAGTTCCTTCCAATTTTGTAATACAATCAAATTCCTCCTATGCAAAGAATTTAAAGTGGGAAGTTTATGATTTTGCTACAAAAAAGTTGATTTCGCAAAGTGATACCAGTAAATTAACTTATACTGTCAGTACCGTTAGCGGTAATGTTTCATTTAGTAATGTAAAAGCAGGTACCTATGAGGTATATGCATTCGCGAACGAAAAATACTCTTCAGAAACAAATGCTCCCTACGCTTACATGAAGATTGTTGTACCAATTAATATAGGTAATCAAAATATAGTTATGACAGTGGGTGATACCTATAGTATCTTAGCGAATTCCAATATCCCCGGTGTTGGGATATTTGATTATTCCTATACTTTAGGAAATGCCAATATTGCCCAGTTAAATCAAACAACAGGTGTTGTTACAGCTAAAAGCAAAGGGCAGATAAAGTTAAAATTGACTTATAAGACTGGACAGAATCTATATGACAATGCAGCAGTTACAGTTGATGATATATACATAACAATTACAGTAATCGATGGAATATCCCTAAGCACAACCAATGCTTCGTTATTTACTTCAGGAACAATATTATTAAATGCAATCGTCACTGACCCAACACAACCAATTGTCTGGAGTAGCAGTGATTCAAAAATAGCCACTGTCGTAGATGGATTAATAACGGGTATAAAACCTGGTGTAGTGACCATAACAGCCAGCCAGACCATCAATGGTGTTACAAAGAAAGCAACGTGCGAGATTACGGTACAGCAATCGGTAACGAAGATTACACTTGATCCATCCACTGTTGATTTAGCAATTGATGCTTTTAAAACCATTCATGCTACGATTACACCAAGTAATTTATCTGGAGTATCATTAACATGGAAATCTTCCAATGAAGGTGTTGTTAAGATCGTTGAATCCAGTAAGCTAACAACAACCATTCAAGGTGTTGCTGGCGGTACGGCGGTTATATCAGCTATCAATCAAGATAATGTTGTAGTTGGTTATTGCCACGTAACAGTGCAACAGCCGGTAACAAGCATAGTGCTGTCAGAGACAAGTGTTTCCGTGGATTTATCCGTGAAGAAGTTACAACTCCGTGCAACAGTTTATCCTGAGAATGCAATGAATCAAACTGTTCTTTGGAGTTCAACCGATACATCAAAAGCGAAAGTAGATGCCAATGGTATGGTTACTTTCTTAAAGCCTGGTAATGTTTCGATTATTGCAACATCTGATGACAATGGAAAAATTAAAGCAATTTGTAATTTTACGATTAATATTCCTGTGTTATCCGTAGTATTAGATGAAACCACAAAAACGATGTATGTAGGTGAGTCAGCCAGACTTTCTTACATCGTACTCCCAAGTAATGCTAGTTCCACTGCAGTTACTTGGACATCAACAAACTCATCTGTAGTATCGGTTGATAATTCCGGTAAAGTAACGGCAAAAAGTTCCGGTAGTGCTGTTATTATCCTAAAAACAGTGGATGGAAGTTACAGTGTTTATTGTAATATAACCGTAAGACAGGTAGCTACAGGAATTAAGTTCGATGTTAATACCCTTAATTTAAAAGCTGGCGAATACTACGTTATCACCCCAACCTTAACACCGAAGAATAGTACTGATACGGAATTGGTATGGGAGTCCAGTGATACAAAGATAGCTGTAGTTGATAATTTCGGTAAGGTAATCGGAAAAGCAGCCGGTCAGACCATTATTATGGCTAGAACACAAGCGGGAGCTGTGGCTTATTGTAAAGTAACGGTAACGCAACCGGTCAAAGGTATATTACTTAATTTTAGTGAAAAAACAATTTATACAACAGAAACATTTGAATTAAAAGTTTCTGTAAATCCGACGGAAGCAACAGATTTAAATGTGACTTGGAAGAGTTCAAATCCTAAAGTAGCAACAGTAACGGATAAAGGTGTAGTAAAAGGACTGATTGGTGGAGCTACAGTTATTACCTGTACCACAAAAGATGGCGGCTATTCTGCTGTGTGTGTGGTTACTGTTAGAGAATTGGTATCTACCGTTAAATTAAATTATGAATCATATAAATTAGGAGTTGATAAATCGGTTACATTAAAAGCAACCGTTACAAATCCAACCGCTACAAATCAAAAAGTAAAATGGACTTCAAGTAATACCAAAGTAGCAGTAGTAAACTCTAAAGGAAAAGTTACTGGACTGAAAGCCGGATATGCTATCATTACAGCGGTTGCCCAAGACGGTACAGAGGAAGAAGCAAGTTGTGAAATCAGAGTAATAACTCCGGTTACCAGTGTTACGGTTGATAAAAGTTATGTATCATTATTAGTGGGTGACTCTAAGAAGTTAAAATCTACAATTAAACCATCGAGCGCTACTTATCGGAGTGCAAAATGGACATCAAGTGACAAGAGTGTTGCGTCGGTCGATGAAAATGGTGTAATAACAGCATTGAAAGCAGGTGAAACTACAATAACAGTAGCAGCAAAGGATAATAGTGGTAAGAAAGCAGTTTGTCTCGTTGTTGTAAGTAATCGGGTACCATCTACTGGAGTGACAGTGATGGATAAGAGGATTGTTATGGTAAGTGGTGAAACTAAGACGGTACAGGTAGCGCTAAATCCTACGAATTCGACAGATGATTTTACTTGGAGTTCTGATAATACTGCAGTTGCTAGGGTTGATAAAAATACAGGAAAGATTACGGCAAGAGCAACAGGAACAGCAAATATTACAGTTATGACAGCTTCAGGTAAGGTTGCAGTGGTAGAAGTTGCAGTAGTTGGTTTGAATTTTACATCAATTACATTAGAGCAGTATACAAACTATGATTATCAATTAGCTGTAGAAGGAGCAACCTCTCCGGTAAGATGGAGCGTTGAAAATTCTAAAATAGCAATTGTTAGCAATGGTTATATTAGCTCCAGAGGATTAGGAACCACTACGATCACAGCTACTGTGAATGGAAGAAAGTTAACCTGTAAGGTAACGGTAGTTAAGATTAAATAAAGTAAAATCAATTGAATAGTTTCAA
This sequence comes from Herbinix sp., assembly GCA_029238935.1. Lineage (GTDB taxonomy): Bacteria > Bacillota > Clostridia > Lachnospirales > Lachnospiraceae > Mobilitalea. Next base: position 20,892 of record JAQZBN010000044.1, on the reverse strand, counting down.
ATAATACAATATAGTGTTTTTATAGATATGAGAGCTTTTATTAGTATAGTAATAATCAATCATTCGATTGTTTATAATTAGCTTATAAAGGCTCTTTTTACGTTGCTGAATTTAATAAAATAGAATAGATTATTTGTATAAAATCATGATAAAAAAAGAATCATTTGCGAATTTATTTCCATTATGATACAATACAATCAGAACATATGTTTATTATGCTTTAAAAAAACCACCACAGAATGAACAGGAGGTATATCTCATTGTTAGTTAGTTTACATGTTAAGAATTTTGCAATTATAAATGAGGTGGAGGTATATTTTAAAGATCATCTTAATATTTTATCCGGCGAAACAGGTGCTGGTAAATCAATCATTATAGGATCGATCAACGCAGCGCTTGGTGCAAAAGTACCAAAAGATATTTTAAGAACTGGTGCAGAATATGCTTTGGTAGAATTAGTATTTGATACATCGGATGAAGCTGTTATGGAGAAGATGAAGGAATTGGATCTTCCAGTAGAGGATGGACAAATTATTATATCAAGAAAGATTATGTCAGGTAGAAGTGTTTGTAAGGTCAATGGAGAGAATGTCACAGCCGCAGCATTATCTGCAATTGCTGGCTTACTCATTGATATCCATGGACAGCATGAACATCAATCCTTATTATATAAGTCAAAGCATCTTGAGATATTGGACCGTTATGCGAAAGATGAGATCGGGACATTAAAACAGGAATTGGAGCAATGTTATCGCGAATATTCTAAATTAAAGCAGGAAAGAAATCAGGCTGGGATTGATGAAGAAAAAAGGCTCAGAGAGATATCTTTCTTAGAGTATGAAGTAAATGAAATTAAGAGTGCAGCACTTCGTCCAGGTGAGGATGAGGAACTTGCAGCTTACTATAAAAAATTATTTCATGCCAATGCTATATCAGAAGGTCTTCAGAATGTATACGGATTTACTGGATACGATAATACTGCGGCTGGGGATGCAATTGGACGAGCTGTCCGAATTTTAACTAAACTGTCTGAATATGATGATACCATTGCGGGATTTTTACAGCAGGCAACTGATATAGAAGATTTATTAAATGATTTTAATAGAGATGTCTCACAGTACATTGATGGTATGGAGAATCAAGGAGAAGAACTGGAGATAACGACCAGGAGATTGGATTTGATTAATCACTTAAAATCAAAATATGGGAATTCACTGGAGCAAATCAAAGAATATTGCAAAAGCTGTGAAGAAAAGCTGGATAAATATCAGGATTACGATGCGTATATTAGTAAATTGGACAAGCAACTTTCTATCGCTGAGGCAAAGGTAAAAAGTCTTTCGGAACATTTGTCTGAGATAAGAAAGAGAAAAGCAGTCATATTAACCAATAAGATTAAGGAAGCATTAATCGCACTTAATTTTCTCGATGTAAAATTTGAGATGGTTTTTGAACCACTGGAACATTACTCTGCGAATGGTTTTGACGAAGCAGAATTTATCATCTCGACCAATCCAGGTGAACCATTAAAACCATTATCCAGAGTAGCCTCAGGCGGTGAATTATCAAGAATTATGCTAGGTATTAAATCTGTCCTAGCGGATAAAGATGAGATTGATACTTTAATTTTTGACGAAATTGATGTCGGAGTCAGTGGAAGAACAGCACAAAAGGTGTCAGAACAGTTATCTGTAATTGCAAATCATCATCAGATTATTTGTATCACACATTTACCTCAGATTGCTGCAATGGCAGATTCCCATTATATTATTGAAAAAGTTACGGATGGAATCTCAACGCAAACTTCGATCAAAGAACTAAATGAAGATGAGTCCATCGGTGAGATAGCACGAATACTCGGAGGTGCTGTTATTACGGATCGTGTAAAGGAAAATGCCAGAGAGATGAAAGAATTGGCAGCTGCAACCAAAAAATACAACAGTTAAATATCTAATATAAACGAATACTTACAGGGAGGATATACAATACTATGTATATCCTTTTTTGATGTGAACAAGTACACTTAACACCATTAAGACATATGTGGTGAGATCAATCGGATGAAAAAGACTAATAATTATGGGGTGGAAGGATGCTTGGAAAAAAAGTTTATAAAAAAATTTTAATCGTTGCATTTATTATTAATATTATAACAATCGTATGGTTGCTTTATTATAATATAGAAAAAAGCATACCGGATGAAATAAAAATTCTGGTGGATAAAGAAGAAGATTTTAATTTTAATATGCCATTGAAAGCAAATATTAAGACGGAAGACGTTGGTGTTATCAGTGTTAATGATTTAAGTGTTCCTTCTAACCAGATAAACATAGATTTAAACCAGCCATTTACCCTGCAGTCATCGCAAACAGGAAAGTATAAGGTTAGTTTGAAATTATTTGGGCTTTTTAATTTTAAAAATATTTCTCTTGATGTTATAGATACGATAGAACTAATTCCCTGTGGAGATCCCATCGGGATATATGTAGAAACCGATGGCATTCTTGTACTTGGCAGTGGTAGAGTAACAGGTGCAGATGGCCTTAATTATGAACCTATCGCTAATAAATTAAAGTCCGGTGATTATGTATTAGCAATTAATGATGTCAAAGTTAGTGATAAAAGTGAACTAATTAATGAAATTCAAAAAAGTGAAGGGAAAGATATTGTTCTTTTAGTACGTAGGAATGATGAGGAACTTACGATTAAAATAACACCAGTGAAAACCGCAGCAGGAAATTATAAAATTGGTGCATGGATCAGAGATAACACTCAAGGTATTGGGACTTTGACTTTTGTTTCCACTAACGGTAAATTTGGTGCTCTTGGACATGGAATTACTGATATTGATACTGGTTTACTAATGGAAATAAAGGATGGTTCCATTTATGCTGCTGAAATTATGTCCATTATAAAAGGCAAAGAAGGTGAACCAGGTGAGCTCATTGGTATGATCAGACAGAACGATAAATACAAGATTGGTAACATCCAAAATAACACTTATCAAGGCATTTATGGTGATGTAGATAATGAATATCGAAAATTATATGAGAAGAAAGCCTTGGAGATTGGTTTAAAACAAGAAGTGGAAAAAGGGAAAGCAACCATCCTCTGCTGTGTTGAGAATGAAATCAGAGAGTATGAAATAGAGATAGAAAGTATTGATATAAGCAATAATAATCATAGTAAAGGTATCGTGATTCGTATCACCGATGAACGTTTATTGAATTTAACAGGAGGTATCGTACAAGGAATGAGTGGTAGCCCAATAATTCAAAATAACAAGATTATTGGTGCTGTTACACATGTTTTTATACAGGATTCAACGAAAGGTTACGGTACATTTATCGAAAACATGGTAAATAATTTAGAATAAGGAGAAGTTTTGTTATAAAAAGAAGTCGACGAAATAACGTATAAAATAAGATTATACTTTGTAATAGAACACCATGTTATTTGCTATTATTTCCCAATAATACAAAATGTTGTGGTTACAGATAATTCTTCCATATTTTCCTAATTTGTACTGTCGAATGGTGCGTTAAGAAAGAATTGAATGTTTTTATTGATGCAGATATAATTCAATCATGGTAAATATTTACAGAAACATTTGCGCAAATAAGATAAATAATGTAGAATTCTTGGTTTTAATGTTATATAATATCTTTTAATGTAAATTATTAATAACAAAAGTCATAATTTGGTAAGTATATTTTGGTTAATTTGCTATCGTGATAATTATTGACTCAAATTTGTGAAAGATATATAATATAATCATAAACATCATGAAATAAGAAATACTACATGGAAAATCACGAAAAGTGAAATTCAAGGTACAGAAAGTAGTTAAGTATAAAACCAATGGGGATTGGGATTATCGAGGAACTATTTATGAGGAGAAGAATCAAAATCTAAATGGAGGTTGTTGTAGAATGAGCAAAATTAACGTAGCAATTGTTGATGACAACGAGAGGATGGTTAACTTACTGGAAGATATCTTAAAGGAAGATGCAGATATCGAAGTAGTAGGTAAATCAGAAAATGGAATTGATGCCTTGGACATGATAAAAGAGAAAAAGCCGGATGTAGTATTATTAGATTTAATTATGCCAAAATTGGATGGTTTAGGTGTAATGGAGAAGGTAAGAAGGGATTCTGAATTCAAGAAAAACCCGTCCTTCATTGTCATTACGGCAATTGGCCAGGAAGGCGTTACAGAAAATGCTTTTGAACTAGGGGCTAACTATTATATTATGAAACCTTTTGACAATAATGTTGTTTTATCAAGAATTAAGCAAATTAAAGGAGATTATCACAGCAAACTGATCGATAATCATAACAAAGTTAGTGCTTATGAAAACAAAAGCGTTTATATGGAGAGAAATCTTGAATCTGATGTTACCAATATCATTCATGAGATAGGGGTTCCGGCTCATATTAAAGGTTATCAATACCTAAGAGATGCAATCATGATGTCAGTCAACGATGCAGAGATGCTGAATTCAATCACTAAATTATTATATCCATCCATTGCAAAGAGACATAAAACAACTCCAAGTAGGGTAGAAAGAGCGATCCGTCATGCGATTGAAGTTGCATGGAGCAGAGGAAAAATGGATACTATTGATGATCTTTTTGGGTATACTGTAAGTAACGGAAAAGGAAAACCTACAAATTCAGAGTTTGTTGCTTTAATCGCAGATAAAATTAGATTAGAATATAAAATGAGATCCAATTAATCGAATATATGTACATAACTGCATTTTGTGAAAGTAAAACTTAGCAAAATGCAGTTTTTTTATCGTTCAATAACTTTTGAAAAATGAAATGGAATTAACCTTCTGTATATCTTTCTTATAGATTTGAGATAATAATTTTGTATCAAAAATCAATTAATTGACTGATTCTAATAGGACATAATTGATTATAATAAGATTGATCCTAATGAACCAGTAAATAACATGAGTATTCTTATACTTGATAGATTACAATTTTAATTACTATTAAAATCGTTTCGATCTGCTAATTAATCGCGATTTATTAAACTAGGTTTGTTAAATCAGAAGATTTCTTCAATAGGAAAGTGATTTAATGGAAGAGTGATTCACTAGAAATAAATCTCTAGATCAATAAAAAATCAATTAGTAAAGTTATTAATTATTGAGGAAAAATAAAATGATGGATGAAATTGATTAAGATTGATGAACTTGATTAGTTGGAAGATTAATCACAAGATTAATAAGAAGATTAAGTTGAAGATTAATAAGAAGATTAATTAGAAGATTAATGATTAATTAGAAGATTAATAAGAAGATTAATTAGAAGATTAATAAGATTATTAACTAGAAGATTAATTATATGATTGATTCAATAGAAACGCTGTCAAGTTAAGAATATTTGATACGAATATATTAAGGAGGGTATATAAATGGCTAATCTAAATGAAGTAGAAGTTCAGAACCTGAGACATTTATTACAATTTGGTGAATCAGATGCAGAGAAATTTAAAAGCTATGCTGATAATGCGCAGGATGAAAATGTAAAACAGTTTTTCCAAAAATCAGCTCAATCATGTGATAAAAATAAGCAAACTTTATTACAGTTTTTACAGTAGGAGGGCCTAAATTATGCAAGAAAAGGCAATGGTATCAGATGCACTAAATTCATTAAATGCAGGGTTAAAAGCTTATCAAGATATGATATCTCAGACTGAGAATCAGGAGTTAAGAAGTACTCTTCAGCAAATGAGAAATGAAGCAGAAAAATCCCAATATGAATTATACACAATTGCGAAAAGTAAAAATTATTATCAACCGGCTCAAAAGGCGTCTCAAGACGAAATTTTAAGTTTAAAATCAGTATTCTCGACAGGCACCAATAACAATGGAATGTCCGGTGGCGCTAGTGGCACAGGTATGTCAGGAAACTCAGGTATGTCAGGAAATAAAGGATTGTCAGGAAGTACAGGTATGTCTGGAAACACTACTATGTCCGGAAATTCAACATCATCTGGAAATTCTACAATGTCAGGAAATACTTCTATGTCAGGTAATACAAGCTCTTCGGGTAGTATGGAAATGACCGGAGGGATGGGCACATCAGGAAATTCAGGTATGTCTGGAAGCAGTGGAACATCAGGAATGACTGGAAGCAGTGGGACATCAGGAACATCAGGAATTACCGGAAGCAGTGGAACATCAGCAACATCAAGTATGACTGGAAGCACTGGAACATCTGGAATGACTGGAAGCAGTGGAACATCAGCAACATCAGGTATGACTGGAAGCACTGGAACATCTGGTAATTCTGGATTGACAGGAAACTCTAGTTTGAATACTTTAGGGAGCAATAACGCAGGGGCATCCGGAACAACGAACTCAGGAATGAGTGGTAATACAAGCTTATCTGGTAATTCAGGTACACAACAAAGTACCGGCAGTAATAATTCTGGTAGCAGCCAAATGTCAGGAACATCTGGAAGTAATAATTCCGGTCGTCTTGGGTCATCCTCTGGTAGTTCCAATACCATTGATTTATCCGGTTTAACCAATGGTTCAAAAGTAACTGGAAGCTCAGGTGTAACCAGTGGCTTAGGTATGGCTGGTAGCGGAAGTAGTCTAGGTACTTCCGGTTCCGGTTTATCAAGTCTTACTGGAAGCAGCAGTGGATTAGGCATGACATCAGGTGGTTCCAGTTTATCTGGATTAACTAATAATACAAGTTCACTCGGAAATGCAGGAAGTACAGGAAGTTCATTAAAATAGAAAAATAAAATGGCTTTATAATAAAATAGTTGAACATACTCGGAGTAGTATAATACCGGGTTGTTCAATACATAAAGTAAGAAGATGAATTGAAACCTTAACAAAATATAAGATAAAAGAAGTAAAAGAAGTATTAAAAAATACTTTTCTAAAGTTTCATTCTATGGTATCATTGAACATGTATGGAAAACAATAGATTATTTGGAGGAATAATTTTATGTATAAGCTTATATTTCTTGATAAATATTTATGTTTTCCTATGGGATTTTTTTATAACAAAAAGAGTATATTAGATACGTAATAATATAGCAAAGTTATTAATTCGTTTCGAATAAAAACATATTGGAAAAATTAAGTGTTTGCATATTAGAAAATGTGGTAATATTATAAATGTTTTATTTTATATTAAAGCATTTTATCACTTTAAATCACATTACTCGCTTCGTTAAATTGTTCTGGAATAATAAGACAAAATACTTCTTAATAATGCACAAAAATGCATTGCATTTAATGTTGATTATCAACATAATCATAATATTCTATAAAAAAGGAATTAGCTCTTGATATTTTAATCCAAATTAGGTAAAATATCTTTAGTTTGAGAAAAATTTATCAATCAGCCAAATGAAAGCGTTTCTTTCAATTAATAACTGTCGTATGACAGTATATTATAAATTTAAAATAATTAGGAGGAATATATCATGGCAGTAAAAGTAGCAATTAATGGTTTTGGACGTATCGGCCGTCTTGCATTTAGACAAATGTTTGGTGCAGAAGGATATGAGATCGTAGCTATCAACGATTTAACAGATGCTAAAATGTTAGCACACTTATTAAAATACGATTCAGCACAGGGTAGATATGCAAAAGGAGATACAGTAGTTGCAAAAGAGAACTCCATCGTAGTAGATGGTAAAGAAATTCAAATCTATGCAAAAGCAAATCCAGCAGAATTACCTTGGGGCGAACTTGGTGTAGATGTAGTTCTTGAGTGTACTGGTTTCTTCGTAACAAAAGCAAAATCTCAGGCACATATAGATGCAGGTGCTAAAAAAGTAGTTATTTCCGCACCAGCTGGTGATGATCTACCTACTGTTGTATTCAGCGTTAACGAGAATACATTAAAAGCAACTGATACAATTATTTCAGCAGCTTCTTGTACAACTAACTGCTTAGCTCCTATGGCAGATACCTTAAATAAATTAGTAGCAATTGAAAAAGGTTTCATGACTACAATTCATGCTTACACAGGTGATCAGATGGTACTTGACGGTCCTCACAGAAAAGGTGATTTAAGAAGAGCTCGTGCAGCTGCTGTGAATATCGTTCCTAACTCCACTGGTGCTGCTAAAGCAATCGGTCTTGTTATTCCTGAATTAAGCGGAAAATTAGACGGTGCTGCACAAAGAGTACCTGTTCCGTCAGGTTCTATTACAGAATTAGTAGCAGTTGTTAACGGTAAAGTATCTAAAGCAGATATCAACAATGCTATGAAAGCTGCTCAAAGTGCATCCTTCGGTTATACTGAGGATGAGATCGTATCTTCTGACGTTATCGGTATCACTTATGGTTCCTTATTCGATGGAACACAGACTAAAGTTACTGACCTTGGTAACGGACAAACTTTAGTAAAAGTTGTTGCTTGGTATGACAATGAAAATTCTTACACCAGCCAGATGGTAAGAACTATTAAATATTTTGCTGAATTAGCATAATAGGTTACTTTAGTAACATGTTATTTTGATCCATCATGGGTCCGGTCTTATTGGACCGGACCTTTTTTGTAATACGTTAACTCTATCTATCATTGCGTATGGATACATACGAATTTGAAAGGAGATATTCTAATGTTAAATAAAAAATCAATTGATGATATCAATGTAAAAGGTAAAAGAGTTTTAGTACGTTGTGATTTTAATGTGCCGTTACAAGAAGGAAAGATTACAGATGAGAATCGTCTTGTAGAAGCACTTCCTACTATTAAAAAATTAATCAATGATGGTGGTAAGGTTATTCTTTGCTCCCATTTAGGTAAACCAAAGGGTGAGCCAAAACCTGAGCTTTCATTAGCTCCTGTTGCAATTCGCTTAGCTGAGTTATTAGGACAGGAAATTAAGTTCGCTAAAGATGATAACGTAGTTGGAGAAAATGCAAAAGCTGCTGTTGCAGCGATGAAAGAAGGAGAAGTAGTTCTTCTTGAGAATACTCGTTATAGAGTAGAAGAAACAAAGAACGTTGATTCCTTCAGCGAAGATTTAGCTTCTATTTGTGATGTATTCGTAAATGATGCTTTCGGTACTGCTCATAGAGCACATTGCTCAAACGTAGGTATCACAAAGTATGTTGATACCGCAGTAGTAGGTTATTTAATGCAGAAAGAAATTGAATTCCTTGGTAATGCAGTAAATAATCCGGAGAGACCTTTCGTTGCAATTCTTGGTGGATCAAAGGTTTCCAGCAAAATTTCAGTTATTGATAATCTTCTTGATAAAGTCGATACTTTAATCATCGGTGGAGGTATGGCATATACTTTCATGAAATCTCTGGGAGAAGAAGTAGGTAAATCCTTATTAGAACCAGATTATCTTGATTATGCAAGACAGATGATGGAAAAGGCTGAGAAGAAAGGTGTTAAATTATTAATTCCGATCGATACCGTTGTATCACAGGAATTTAATAATGATGCTCCTTACAAGACCGTTAACCGTGGCGAGATCGAACCTGATTGGGAAGGTCTTGATATCGGTGAGAAAACCCGTGAGCTTTATGCTAACGCTGTAAAAGATGCTAAGACTGTTGTATGGAATGGACCTATGGGTGTATTCGAATTATCTAATTATGCAGCTGGTACAATTGCAGTTGCTAAAGCTTTAGCAGAAATCGAAGCAACTACCATCATTGGTGGTGGAGATTCTGCAGCAGCTGTTAATATCTTAGGATTTGGAGATAAGATGACTCATATTTCAACTGGTGGCGGTGCTTCCTTAGAATTCTTAGAGGGAAAAGAACTTCCTGGTGTTGCAGCAGCAAACGATAAATAATTCCTATCCTTTGTTAATATCATTTTTATTTCGAAGTGATGGAATCAATAATATAAGTAAAGTGATTGTAGCAAGCCTCTTTAGTTTTCTTGAAAGAGGCTTGCTACAATCAAATAATTTTGATATTATGATTTATAGTGAATCATAATAATCTATCTTTTGGAGGCCGTTATGCGTAGAAAAATAATCGCTGGTAACTGGAAAATGAACAAGACTCCCAGTGAGACAGTTACCTTAATTAATGAATTAAAGCCTTTGGTAGCTACCGAAGATGCTGATGTAGTATTTTGCGTACCTGCAATTTCACTTACCACAGCTTTAGAAGCAGTGAAAGGAACCAATATTGCTATTGGTGCTCAGAACATGTACTTTGAAGAGAGCGGTGCTTATACCGGTGAGATCGCTCCGAACATGTTAACAGATATCGGAGTAAAATATGTTATTATCGGTCATTCTGAACGTAGAGAATATTTTGCTGAGACAGATGAAACCGTGAATAAGAAGGTATTAAAAGCGTTTGCACACGGCATTACACCAATTGTATGCTGCGGTGAATCTCTAAAGCAAAGAGAACAAGGCGTTACAATTGACTTTATTCGTCAACAGATAAAGATTGCATTCTTAAACATTTCAGCTGATCAAGCAAAGAAAGCTGTTATTGCTTACGAGCCAATCTGGGCTATTGGTACTGGTAAAGTTGCTACCACCGAGCAGGCAGAAGAAGTATGTAAAGCAATCCGTGAATGCATCGATGAAATTTATGACGCAGCAACTGCAGATGCAATCCGTATTCAATACGGCGGTAGTGTAACAGCAGCTAGTGCATCTGATTTATTCTCCCAGGCAAACATTGATGGTGGATTGGTAGGCGGAGCAAGTTTAAAAACTGATTTTGGTAAAATTGTTAATTATAAATAATATTTATTAATTATAATTTCATCTTAGACGAGGTGCATAACCTCGTCTGAGATTTTGTGATTATCTGATTGAACTACATAGATAGATCACGTGAGTAACCATTTAATCGATATAAAATAATATATGGATTATAGTGTTGCATCAAATACGTTATCAAAGGCAACTTAGTTGTGAAAGGATGTAATCATATGAGTAAAAAACCTACGGTATTAATGATACTAGATGGATATGGTTTAAATGAGAAAAAGGAAGCAAATGCAATTGCGGAAGCAAAAACCCCTGTTATGGATAAATTAATGTCGGAATATCCATTCGTAAAAGGTTATGCGAGCGGTATGGCAGTAGGCCTTCCGGATGGTCAGATGGGAAATTCTGAAGTTGGACATATCAATATGGGTGCAGGAAGAATTGTGTATCAAGAATTAACCAGAATAACAAAAGAGATTAAAGATGGTACATTCTTCAGCAATCCTGCTTTATTAGAAGCAATCCAGAATTGTAAGAAGAATAATACAGATCTTCATTTATTCGGATTATTATCCGATGGTGGAGTACACAGTCATATTACACATTTATATGGTTTACTGGAATTAGCGAAAAAAGAAGGACTTGAAAATGTATATGTACATGCATTCTTAGATGGTAGAGATACACCTCCAGCTTCCGGTAAGGGTTTTGTGGAAGCGTTATGGGAGAAGATGCAGGTTCTTGGTGTAGGAAAAATAGCAACCGTAATGGGTCGTTATTATGCGATGGATCGTGACAATCGTTGGGACCGTGTAGAAAAAGCATATCGTGCTATGGCATTAGGAGAAGGCGAAACAGCGGAAAATGCGATAGCAGCTGTTCAAAATTCTTATGATATCGAGAAATTTGATGAGTTTGTATTACCTACTGTTGTAATGGAAAATGACAAACCGGTTGCAACTATTAAAGACAATGATTCTATCATTTTCTTTAACTTCAGACCGGATCGTGCTAGAGAGATTACAAGAGCATTCTGTGATGATGAGTTTGCTGGATTTGCAAGAGCAAATGGCAGAATGAAGTTAACTTATGTATGCTTCTCCGAGTACGATATAACGATTGCGAATAAGATTATAGCATTCCATAAAATTTCCATAGATCATACCTTTGGACAATTTTTAGCAGAAAATCACAAGACACAGCTTCGGCTTGCTGAGACTGAAAAATACGCTCATGTAACTTTCTTCTTTAATGCTGGTGTAGAAGTTCCTAATGAAGGTGAAGAAAGAATTCTTGTAAATTCTCCTAAAGTAGCTACGTATGATCTTCAGCCTGAGATGAGTGCATATCAAGTAGCAGAAAAATTAGTGGAAGCTATCAAATCTTTAAAATACGACGTAATTGTTGTAAACTTCGCAAATCCTGATATGGTTGGTCATACTGGTATTGAACAAGCAGCTATTAAAGCGATTGAAGCAGTGGATGAGTGTGTTGAAAAAGCAATTGATGCTTTACTTTCTGTAGATGGTCAGATGTTTATCTGCGCAGATCATGGTAATGCAGAACAATTAGTAGATTACGAGACAAGAGAACCTTTCACAGCACATACAACAAATCCAGTACCATTTATTCTTGTTAACTATGACAAAGAATATACCTTAGCTGAGGATGGTTGTTTAGCTGATATCATTCCTACTATGATTGAAATGATGGGTATGGCTAAGCCAGTTGAGATGACAGGAAAATCATTATTAATCAAGAAAAAATAATGGTTGTATTTTGTCCAAATCTATGGTAGAATATCCATTGAAGTTTTAGGAGGTGTGGCATGGAAATTTTAAGAACGATTGTTAATGTGGTATATATTATCGTGTGTGCAGTACTATCTTATATAGTATTAAGGCAGCAAGGAAAAGGATACGGATTATCTGGAGCTCTTACCGGAGCATCTTCTGAAACCTTTTGGGGGAAGAACAAGGGACGTTCTGAAGAGGGTATGCTCAACAGAATAACCAGATATTTAGCAGCAGCGTTTATTATACTGTCCGTAGTATTGAATTTAAAATGGTAATATAAATAAATGAGAAGCACTCTGATTATTCAGAGTGTTTTTTATTGTAAAGATTACCTCTTATTTTAGATTTTGGATAAATGTGTTTTTAAAATATGTAATATATGGTATACTTATAAGCAGTAGCATTTATTTACTGCTATAATAATTTAATAGTATGAAATTATCTTGTGAATAATACGAATACTATATTCGTGAAAAGAATTTAAGATTCTTTTCGTTATCAAGATTTAATCAAATATAAAAGTAGGTGTAATAATGCAGGAAAAAGTAATGTTAGAAGATAAAAAGAAAATGCTTAAGGAATTTTTTCAAGATAAAAATTATAAACCAATGAAATTTAAAGAACTGGTTGGATTTTTACAAGTTCCTAGAAGCGAAAAAAATGAATTGAAAGAAGTCCTTGATCTACTGATCTCAGAGGCGATATTAGTTGTAGATACTAAGGGACAATACCGAGTTGCGGGTGAAGGTGTTAAAGTGGGTATGTTTTCAGGCACTTCTCGAGGATTTGGCTTTGTAATTTTAGAGGGAGATGAAGATGATATCTTTATACCGGAAAACGCAACCAAAGGTGCTTTACATGGGGATAAAGTTACGGTCGCAATAAAAGAAGGGCAGACCGGACGAAGAAAAGAAGGAGCAATTGTAAGTGTTCTTGAACGGGGGAATACCGAGATTGTTGGTACCTTTGAGAAAAGCAGAAACTTTGGATTTGTACTTCCGGATAATCAAAAGTTTGGCAAGGATATCTTTATACCAAAAGAGTTTACCAAAGGTGCAGTCACTGGTCATAAGGTAGTCGTTAAGATCACAGATTTTGGGGATGCTACTAAGAGCCCTGAAGGTAAAGTTGTCGAGATCCTTGGTCACATCAACGATCCAGGAGTTGATATCATGTCCGTGGTAAAGGCGAATAATCTGCCAGTAGAATTCCCGGAAGAAGTAATGAGACAATTAAATAATATTCCGGAAGAGATCGATGAGAAAGATATGGTTGGTAGAATGGATATTCGAAATCTTCAAACCGTTACCATTGACGGTGAAGATGCCAAGGATTTGGATGATGCCATAACGATTACTAAGATCGGTGAAAACTATCAATTGGGCGTTCATATCGCCGATGTTACAAATTATGTCAAAGAAGGGTCAGCTCTGGATAAGGAAGCATTAAAAAGAGGAACCAGTGTATATTTGGTGGACCGAGTTATTCCAATGTTACCGCACAAATTATCTAATGGTATCTGTTCCTTAAATGCTGGGGTAGATCGTTTAGCATTAAGCTGTTTTATGGATATTGACGCGAAAGGGAATGTAATTGGTCATCGGGTAGCTGAGACTATCATCAAAGTCGACCGAAGAATGACTTATACCAGTGTTGCTAAGATTGTAGAAGATAACGATGACGAGGAAAAGAAAGAATACGAGGAATTAGTTCCGATGTTTCTTCTGATGCAGGAATTAGCAGAAATACTACGAGAGAGAAGACATAAGAGAGGATCGATTAATTTTGATTTTCCGGAAAGTAAAATTATCGTAGATAAAAAAGGTAAACCAATTGAAGTAAAACCTTATGAACGTAACAAAGCAACCAAAATAATTGAAGAGTTTATGTTAATTGCCAATGAAACAATTGCTGAAGATTTCTTCTGGCAAGAGATTCCGTTTCTTTATAGAACTCATGAGAATCCGGATGAGGAGAAGATTAGGAAACTGGCTATTTTCATTAATAATTTTGGTCATAGCATTAAGATCGGGCAGGAGGAGATCCATCCGAAGGAACTACAGAAGCTGTTATTAAAGATTGAAGATACCCCTGAAGAACCAATCATCAGCCGATTGACTTTACGGTCTATGAAACAGGCAAGATATACAGTAGCTAATACCGGACACTTCGGACTATCCGCGAAGTATTATTGCCACTTTACCTCTCCAATCCGCCGTTACCCAGATCTCCAGATCCACCGTATTATTAAAGAAAATTTGAATGGTAAGATGGGTGAGAATAGAATCAATCATTATGATAAGATTTTACCTGAGGTTGCAGATCATACCAGTAAGACGGAGCGTAGAGCAGATGAGTCAGAGCGTGAGGTTGAAAAACTAAAGAAGGTTGAATATATGATGAGTCACATTGGAGAGACATTTGAAGGAGTTATCTCCGGAGTAACCTCCTGGGGCTTGTATGTAGAACTTCCGAATACGGTAGAAGGAATGGTCCGTGTCAGTGAGATGAAGGATGACTATTATATCTATGATGAAGAGCATTATCAGATGGTTGGTGAGCATACGAAGAAAACCTATAAGCTTGGACAAAAGGTAATAGTGGAAGTAATGAATGCAGATAAAATTCAAAGAACAATCGATTTCGAATTAGTGGAGGTGCAGGAATAGTGGGGGAAAATATCAAATTAATCGCCAATAATAAGAAGGCGTACTTTGATTATTTTATTGAGGATAAGTTTGAAGCTGGACTCGCATTGCATGGAACGGAAGTAAAGTCTCTGCGTATGGGTAAATGCAGCGTGAAGGAAGCTTTTTTACGAATTGAGAAGGGTGAAGTCTTTATTTATAATATGCACATCAGTCCTTATGAAAAAGGAAATATTTTTAATAAAGATCCACTTAGAGTAAGAAAGCTTTTACTTCATAAGTTTGAGATTAATAAAATCTGGGGACAATTGGCACAGAAGGGGTATACCCTTGTGCCTCTTCAGGTTTACCTGAAAGGTAGTTTGGTAAAGATGGAGATCGGTCTTGCCCGTGGTAAAAAACTCTATGACAAGCGAGAAGATATAGCGAAGAAAGATCAACGGAGAGAAGCTGAGAAGGAATTCAAGGTAAAGAATTTATATTAAGTTGAGTAATATGTATTACCTATAGAGAATAAATTTATAGTAAAAATCCAAAATAAGCGAAATCTGGCTGTAATGGAAACATGATTTACTTAAATTGTATTGATCATCTATTGACATAATAGCATATTTATATTAATATAAGTTACACGTCTGTGAACCAGAGAAAACATAAAAGGATGGTATGGATAGGGATAGGATGCTCCTTTTATCGTATATGAGTTCTTAATATACGGGGTTGTACTGGTTTCGACGGGGGTTTTGAAGTTGTGGTAGCCATTCGCAGACTAGGGCTGCGTCACCAACTTAGAAATTAAATTAAACGCAGACGATAATTTAGCGTTCGCTGCCTAATGCTTCAAAGCTTTGAGAGGATAAAAGAAACATGAAGCTACCGAAATCGAAAGCCTGTCTGTCGGCGTTCGATGGAGGGAACAGTGTATAAGGTGTTATGCAAATAATGCTTAGGTATGCAATAAAAGACTGACTGTAATGGGAGAAACTGCAATGGATGGGCTTTCGGACAGGGGTTCGATTCCCCTCAGCTCCATCATTTTCCAGTTAAGCTGGAAGCATTGATTTATAAGGCTTTGCGACATCTATATGTTGCAAAGCTTTTTTGTTAACCTCAGCTCGATTTAATATGGTATTAATGAGAAACGCTACAAGCCCTGATATTTAAGGGATATGTTGCGTTTTTAAATATGATGAAATAAATTTCTCCTTCACAAACCGTTTTAAACCGTTTCAGCTCATTTTTATTGGTGTCAGCATCTATTAGAAATAATTGTTTATTATTTTACAAAATATGCTATAATTAATAAAAATTGTAATTGTATTAAATGAGGATGGTGATATTAATGAGTAACGAGAGAACTAGATATGATTTAACTTCAGCTGATACAAAGATAATTGGATTTGACTATCAATATTTTTACTTTATTAATGAATTATTGAAATTAAGTTATGGCGAAACTGTTGGTTTTGAAGTTAAAGATGATGTACATATAGATTTACCTAATAATAATTTAGTTTTGATACAAAATAAACATACAATTCAAAAGAATTCAAAAGATAAACCAATTAATCTTACAGAGATGGATGATGATTTATGGAAATCATTATCAAATTGGACCAAAGTTATAAAAGAGGGTAGAACAACAAGTGCGCAAATTGAGTTTATTAAAAAGGTAGATTTTATTTTTGTGACTAACAAATTACTTGATAAAAATAAACCAATATCTAATATAAAGTTATTTATAAATAAAAAGATTACATTTACAAAATTAATTGCATATCTAAAAGAGCTTCATAGTTTAACTCTGGATAAAGATGTAAAAGAGCATTTAAATGATGTGATTTCACTGGACACCAAAGTATTATCTGCTTATATAAAAAAAATAAAGTTTATTAATTCTAGCGATGATATTGTTGATGAAATAAAGCAAAACATACAAGGTAAAATGATAACATTAAGTCGAGTTAATGATGTATTTAATGACTTGTTCTCTGAATTAAAACAAGATTTTTTTAGTGAAGTAAAAAAAGGTAAGCATCAAATTATAAGTTATAATGAATGGTTAACAAAATATATTCGTATTTTCGAGAATTATAGACAAACGAATTTACCAATACGTTATTTCAAACCTATATTCCCAGATGATTTATCGGAACAACCATTTATAAAAGAATTAATTGAGATAGGTGAAGTTGAAAAAGATGATTTTGTACAGATAGTACAATTTTCTGAGTATATGCTAACAGTTCAGTTGAATCTAAATAAATGGTACGAGGATGGAGAAATTACTAATATTGATAAAGAAAACTTTAAAAAGTCTGCAATATCGATTTGGAGAAATATACATAGAAAATCTCATAGAACAACTAAGTCAAATATGTCATTAAATAATGTAAACTCGATAAATTGTTTAGATGATATTCGTGATAAAAACCTAAAAATGATTACTACAGAGATAGGTGTTGATTTAAGTAATGGTGAATTTTATTTACTATCTAATGAAGGGGCAATAGGATGGAAGTTAGAATGGGAGGCTAAGTATTGATGAATGATATATATAGTTTTCAAAGTAATGAGCTTTTAACAGGAATAACAATACTTAGTGTACTGAAAGTTGCTAATTCTTTAGAGATATCAAAATGTATGCTTATAGAACCATTATTAAGTTATAAATGCTTACGCGATTATATGAAGAGGGCAAACAGTAATGTAAGAAGTATTGAGGAACTAATTGTAAAACAAAATATAACTTTTACAAATTTCAATAAAAGATTCAAGGATAAGTTAGCAATTTCAATAAATTCCATTTTATTAATGTCTCAACTTAAATTATTAATAATTGAAAATAACAAATTAGTATTCAATGCTGAAAATTTCAATTTTAGTGAAAAATCATTAGGAAAAACAGCACATAATTTAATTGCTACAAAAGATAGTATGGCTAATATTTTAATGAAGGAGGATGCAAGTAGTTTATATCTTAGCTTGCGTATTGAATTATGAGTATTGAGTTCTTTATAGATAAAATTATTTTGTGGCTTAAAGATGGGAGACAAAGGGTTTTACAATTCAGAAATGATAAAGTTAATGTTATAACTGGTAATAGTAAGACTGGTAAAACTGCAATTTTAGAAATAATAGATTATTGTTTATGCGGAAGTGAAAGTAATATTTCATATGAGCATATAGGTGAAAATGTTCTTTGGTATGGTTTGAATTTTAAAATTAATGGTAAATTGTTTACGATTGCTAGAGGAGCATTTAAAAACGAATTAACTTTTTCAAAGGATTATTATTTCTCACCAGTGGGTGAGATACCTGAGTTACCCTATGCTACGATAGGAGAAAGTGAATTAAAGGATATTATTGAAGAAGAATTTTCAATAAACTCAAAGGTGACTTTTAATTATGGTAGTAAAATAATAAAACAAAATTCAAAAATATCGTATCGTTACTTTCTGTTATTTAATACTTTATCAGGTGATGTTGTTGACCACAGTAAATACTATTTCGATAAGATGGATATTGACAGATACAGAGATGCATTACCACGAATTTTTGATTTAGCCTTAGGTATTACTACTATTGAAAATATTATTATACATGACAAAATCTTATCCTTAGAAAGAGATATTACAAGATTAGAAAAGGAGAAGGATGATGTTTTAAAAGAAAGTGAGAATAGATTAGATAGTATAAAGATAATTATAAAAAGAGCCAAAGATGCTAAAATAATATCTCCTTTTATAACAGACATCAATGAAGCTATAGATGAATTAAAAAAGATTTATGAAACGGGTATGTTACCTATTGTGGAAATAGATCAGGACGAAGATGATATAGATAAAATTAAAGAAGAAAAGCAGCGGTTGGAAATTCAATTAACAAAAATTAAACGATTTAAAAAAAGATATTCTATCTATAAAAATAGTTTGGAAAAAGAGGAAGAAGCACTTAGACCAATAAAGTATATAAATCAAACATTTTCTAATAATATAGACAATGACGAATATCGTCAATTCCTTAATATATTAGATATGGAGTTTAATAATATAAAAAAAGCAATTAAAGACAAACTTCCATTCGAATATAATATTGATGACAAAATATTTGAATTAGAAAATAAGCTAGATACTATTAATAAACAGCTATCTATAATGCCAGATATAGATGATAGCATAAAAAGCGATAAAGATAGATTGATATCTATTGGTGAATTAAAATCAGAGTTTACCAGATTAATATGTAGCGAGCAATCAACTAATGAAATAGATGAGAAAATTAAAGAAAGAGAAAAAGATTTAAATAAACTAAAGGATATATATGAAATTCCTGATGAGAGAAAATCATCAATGATAGAAGCTTTAAATGATTATATTCAAATATACATAGAAAAGGCAGAGGGTGCATTAGATGAATATGGTAAATATTTATCTACTTTTGATTATTCAAAAAAAGTTCTTAAGTTACGTAAAAATAAATCTACATCTACTGCTAATATAACAAGTAGTTCCGACCATTTATTTTTGCATTTATGTATGTTTTTAGGTATGCATCAATTAATTATGGATAATGATGTTCCATACATATTACCTTTTTTGATAATAGACCAGCCTAGTAGACCGTATTTTAATAACAAAGTTTATGATTTTAAAAGCAGTAAAGAGAATCTATCAAAAAAGGATGATTGGACTAAAGTTAAAGAAATTTTTAATTTACTTAACTACTTTTTTAAAAATATTTTACAGGATAAGCATCACTTTCAAATTATCTTATTAGAACACGTTTCTGTTGATGCGTGGGAGGGGTGTAACCATATTCATTTAGTTGATACATTTGACGGTGATAAAAATGCACTCATACCTTATATATAAAGATTAATAGTTTACAAAAACTAGGTAGTAAAGGACTACCTAGTTTTTATTTTTAATGACATCTATTAATACTAACAAAGCATTTATCTCATTATCTTTCAAATCAGAAATATCTAACGTTCTGCTTTTTTCAAGGTTTAATAAATAATCTATAGAAACTCTAAAGATTCTTGATATTTTAATCAATATCTCAGGTGAAGGAAATCTGCTAGCAGATTCATAATAGCTAACTAGACTTTTATCAATACCTAGTCTATCAGCCAAGTCTTTTTGAGACATATTTCTCCCATTACGTAATTCTCTAAGTTTCTCTGCAAACTCTATCATAATTGCCACCTACCTTTTTATCAGTTTACATATTATTAGATGACTTATGGTCATCATATTGTTGCAAAATATTATTAAGAGAGTTATAATAAGGATGCAGTATTTAGTAATATTATTTCTCGTAATAAGGATGGATAATATGGCTTCAGAAGAATTTAAAATTATTACTCAGGATGACTTACTGCAGATATTACCTTTTGGTAAGACAAAGTTATTACAATTGTTACAAGCGGGGGTTTTACCAGTTACAAAGGTAGGTAAAGACTATATTACTACTACACATCAGCTACAAAAATGGTTAGAAAAAAACGAAGGAAAAGAAATCTATTATTAAAATTTAAAGCTACAATATTAATTTAGTTAATTTATATTGTAGCTTTAATAGATGGGGATATTATGAGCGAAAAATGTATAAATGAAAAAAGGAATAAAAAAGATAAGAGAGACAACGGTGAAGGTTGTTTTTTGCAATAGAAAAGTGTAACAAAATGCAATGCAAAAGTGTAACACCCTTCATGGTTAGTTAGTTGCTGAATTCTTCATAAGTGAATGCTCAA
>JAQZBN010000043.1 GCA_029238935.1 Herbinix sp. | reverse complement strand
CTTTGTATATTTTTCAGTCAGATATTTCACATAGTAATCGGCATTGAACTTTTCACCCATCATTGCATCAAGCATTTGATTGGTATTCTTTGTTGCACCATATTTATGAATTGTATCTTTTAAGTATTCACGTATTGGTGTTACATTTCCATCTCTTAAGTATTCCTCAAAGGGCATGATATCCTTCATATGATAATAAATCTGTGCTGCAATCGCACTACCGATGGCATAGGAAGGGAAGTAACCAAAATCACCAAGGGACCAATGAGTATCCTGCAAGATACCAACAGCATCGCTGTCTGGAGTAAGACCTAAATATTCTTTATATTTCTCATTCCAGATCTTCGGAAGATCATTGATATCGATATCTTCGGTAAAAATCTTCTTTTCGACTTCATAACGGATGATAATATGAAGTGGATAAGAGAGTTCATCTGCTTCCGTACGAATTAAGCTTGGTTCTGCTTTATTGATACCTTTAATAAACTGGGATAACGGTACATCCTTCAATTGTTCAGGATATGCTTCAATCAATTTGCAATAAATCGGCTCCCAAAAGGCTTCACTACGTCCAATTACGTTTTCAAAGAAACGGGATTGGGATTCGTGCATACCCATGGATGCACCACCACCAACTAAGGTCTGTGTAATAGCATCATCGATATTCATTTCATAAATAGCATGTCCGCTTTCGTGAATAATTGAGAATATACCGCTTTCCAAATTATCCTCCATATAACGATCGGTGATTCTAACGTCATGATTATGAAGATTCAAAGTAAATGGATGTGCACTTTCTGCAATCACACCACGATTAAAATCAAAGCCAACATAACCGCTTAAGTATTTGCAAATTTCTTTTTGCTTATTAATATCGTACTTTACAAAATTATATTTTTTGTCAATGGTATCAGCTTTTTTTGATACTATTTTTAATAAAGGAATGATATCCTTCTTAACTTTATCAAAGAAGATATCCAATTCCTCCATACCAAAACCTTCTTCATAGTCCCCCAACAATACATCATAAGGTTTCTTTTTTCCTTTGGCTCGGTAGCCAGCAAATTTCTTTTTGTAATCTATAATTTGCTTTAAATAAGGAGCAAAATCCTCATATTTATTATTCTTTTTCGCTTGCTGCCACTTTCTACCCGAAACAGTGGCTAACTCGCTATAAGCACGATATTCATCCGGTGGAATACTTTCTAATTGCTCATAGGTCTTTGCCAATTCTTTTACTATGGCTTTTTCATTCTCCGTCAATTGCTCCTGTTCCTTATCATCCTGAAGTTTCTTTAATAATTTTTTTACATCATCATTAATTAAACTACTGAAATATTCACTGGAAAGGATACCGATTACTTTTGAAGTATACTCACCGGCTTCAATTGGAGATTGGGTCTGCTCATCCCAATCAAACAAGGAACGAGCAGTCTGAAAAGCCATAACTTTTTCCAGATGTGTATTAAGTTTATCAAATGTTTTGCTCATAAAAACTCCTCTCATGTAGATCACGTGCGAATTATAAAAATAATTACTCTCATTAGTATATCAATATTTTATATATGTATCAATCCACTATTTACCATGTATTTGATTTTTTTTACCAATGCTACTTGAAGGATTTTTGTTTTTTATATACAATAGATTCATAAATAGTAACAATTTACCGTAAGATTAAATGATGTGCGGTTGGTTATTGTTTAGATTAAAAGAAAAGATCCAAACATAGTAATAAATTATGCCACAGAAAAGTAACTTACGGATTGTACATACTTTATACCGAATAGTTCCCATTATTTTGTAGATAATAGAAACGAAGTATGTCAAAGCCGATACAAAGAAGAACAAAGAAAGGATGATATCAGATGAAGAATTTTAAAATTGAACAAATAATCGGAAGAGAAATCTTGGATTCCAGAGGAAATCCAACGGTAGAAGCGGAAGTAACCCTAGCAGACGGTAGTGTTGGAAGAGCAGCAGTTCCTTCCGGTGCTTCAACTGGAGCTTTTGAAGCAGTTGAACTTAGAGACAATGATAAGAACAGATATTTGGGAACCGGTGTTAAAAAAGCCGTTGAGAATGTCAATACATTAATTGCTCAGGAATTAAAGGGTATGTATGCTTGTGATCAAACTGCGATTGATGCAGCCATGATAGCATTGGATGGAACACCAAACAAAGGCAAGCTTGGTGCAAATGCGATTTTAGGTGTCTCCCTTGCCGCTGCAAAAGCTTCCGCTGCATCCTTAAGATTACCGTTATACCGTTATCTTGGTGGTGTGAATGCGAAGACCCTACCGGTGCCAATGATGAACATTATCAACGGTGGTAAGCATGCGGATTCTAGTTTAAATATTCAAGAATTTATGATTATGCCCGTAGGAGCTACTACTTTTTCAGAAGCCTTAGAGCACAGCGCGACTGTATTTCATACCTTAAAAAAATTATTAAAGACAGATGGTTTTGTTACTGCAGTTGGTGATGAAGGTGGTTTTGCACCGAAATTTACCAGTGATACTCAAGCGTTGGATTACATTGTAAAAGCAATTGAAGCGGCAGGGTATCGTCCCGGTGAGGATTTCCAGATTGCAATTGATGCAGCTGCAACCGAAATGTTTGATGAAGCAAAGAAAGCAGGAAGAGAAGGAGATTATCTGTTCTGGAAAGCTGGAGAATATAAGACGGTTGATGAAATGGTTGATTTCTGGGATCAGATCTGTAGCAAATATCCTGTGATTTCTTTGGAAGATGGTCTTTCGGAAGAAGACTGGGCTGGCTGGAAGAAGTTAACAGATCGTATCGGTAATAAAGTTCAATTAGTAGGTGATGACCTTTTTGTAACAAATACGAAGCGTATTCAAGATGGTATTAAACAAGGTATCTCCAATTCAGTTCTTATTAAGTTTAATCAGATCGGTTCTTTAACAGAAACTCTCGATGCGATTGAGATGGCTAAGAATAATCGCTGGACCGCAGTGGTATCCCATCGTTCCGGTGAGACTGAAGATGTAACCCTCGCTGATATTGCAGTAGCTACCAATGCTGGACAAATCAAAACAGGTGCACCTTCAAGAACAGATCGTGTTGCCAAATATAATCAGCTTCTTCGAATTGAACAAGAACTGGGAGCCGCAGCAAGATATCTTGGTAAAGATGCATTTAAGGTAAGATAATAAGGCGATAAGTTTAAATAATACACTGAGATGTTATTATTTTATTGTTTCTATTTTACAAATAAAAACTTGATTTACATGATATGGCCAGATACCTACTTGGGATTGGCAAGAATTATGTAAATCAAGTTTTTTATATTCAGAACGAATTCTTCAATTATGTATTTATGAGTTTATTACTTTAATTCTTTATCTCATAAGGTTCAATCAGGATACAGCGGTAGGATTTTATTATATTTCCACTTTCCTTTTTCATACCGGAATCCCTTATTAGAGCATCATCTTTTACATAAGGCATAGTGTCGTACATTGTCCAATTATCCTCCATCGTACTATCATAGGGGTTTAATGGAGGGGTTAAGTTATTTGATTTTTTATCATTCATCGATGCACCTCTCTATATCATGAATAAAGCGTTTATGAAACATGTATGTGATTTTTTGGATACATTGGACAAGCCAACCATATAACTATCATAGTACGATTTCCATATGATTTCAAGAGTTATTGCATCGCCGTATTCTGTTAAAAATTGACAGGAAATAAGAAAAATAAAAAAATTAAACCAAAAATTAACACCGGTGCTCTACCCTTACAGCCAAGTACCTAACAAAAATGAAATCGTACTAAGATAATTGAAGGAAACACCGGTGGAAATTTACTGAATATGGTTACCGATACGATTTACCATTTTTTGCAGCTCCACGACAACAATCGGTACAAAAGAGAGTAAGAGAACCATCGCCCATTGTCTTAAGTTCAGTGGCACAACCTGGAAGATCTTAGCCAGAGGTGCTACGGAGATTACGATAATCTGTAGAAAAGTACAGATTAAAAAGGAATAGATCAATTTCATATTACTAAACAATCCGATCTCGGAGAGAGAATGGTTGCTTCGCATGTTAAAAGCATGAAAGAGCTGAGATAAACTAAGTACTGCGAAAGCCATGGTTCTTCCTACTTGAGGTATAACACCGGCTGATGTATCTACTTGATTTCCCTGTTCTGCCAGGGAGCGTAGGAAAGCGGGGGTATCAAAATACCGTAATCCCAGTATAAACGCAGTGAGGGCGAGAGTTCCTATCATAATACCTTCAAAAACAATCTTGAAGGCTAAACCATCTGCAAACATACCTTTATTCGGAGGAACCGGCTTTTTCTCCATGATATCCTTCGCAGTGGGCTCTACCCCTAAAGAGATGGCCGGTAAGGAGTCTGTCACCAGGTTTACCCACAATAGTTGTACAGCAACCAGAGGTGTTGGTAATCCAAATAAGATAGCGATGAAAATAGTTAGGATTTCCCCAATATTACTGGAGAGTAAGAAATGTACAGCTTTGATTATATTTTCATAGATACCGCGGCCTTCCTTTACAGCGGATACAATAGTTGCAAAATTGTCATCGGTAAGTATCATATCCGATGCATTCTTTGCTACATCAGTACCTGTTATGCCCATGGCGCAGCCAATATCTGCAGCTTTTAAGGCAGGAGCATCATTTACACCATCACCGGTCATAGCAACTACTTCACCACGGCTTTGAAAAGCTTTTACGATACGAACCTTATGTTCCGGAGAAACTCTGGCAAATACTCTGTAATTAGCTATGTTATTGCATAAATCCTCAGGACTCATTCTGGATAATTCTTCACCGGTAATCGCTTCCTTCGGATTGGAGAGTATACCGATTTGTGATGCAATTGCCCGGGCAGTTAAGACATGATCTCCGGTAATCATAACCGGTTTAATTCCCGCTTGTTTACATAGATATACTGCATCTTTTACTTCTTCTCTTGGAGGATCAATCATGCCAATTAATCCAACGATGGTCAGTTCATTTTCCAGTACCGTTGCATTGGCTTTGATAAAATTTTTTGGTACGTTTTTATAAGCTACGGCAATTACTCTTAATGCGTGCTCTGTCATTGCAGTATTCCAGGCATTTAATTTGTTTCGATCGGAGGAAGTAAGTGGAATCTGTTTTCCGTTCTGATACAGATAGCTGCAATGTTGAATTAAAAAATCAAAAGCACCTTTAGTGATACTACGGTAGGTTCCGTCGGAGGTACTATGTACGGTAGTCATTAACTTACGATTGGAGTCAAAAGGAATCTCATGAATTCTTTTATAAGTGACATCCAGGTTGTTTTTATTTGCTCCGGCTTCATAAGCAGCAACGACCAGAGCTTTCTCCGTAGGTTCACCGGTAGTTGCAATATGATCTTTCTCGACTTCTAATATGGCATCATTACACAAAGCTGCATGAGATAATAAAAAATGGCCAAATTCACTGTTCATTGATTCTTTCCCATTGATTGAAGAAATCTCAGTTACGGTCATAACATTCTGCGTCAGAGTACCGGTTTTATCGGAGCAGATGACGGTTGCGCTTCCGAGGGTTTCCACAGCAGGCAGTTTCCGTATTACTGCATTTTTCTTTGCCATCCGTTGTACGCCCAAAGAAAGCATTATCGTTACAATCGCAGGAAGCCCTTCCGGTATGGCAGCTACAGCAAGACTAACAGAAGTCATAAACATATCAAAGATCGGAAGGTGTTTTAATAAGCCCAAAATAAATATTACTATACAAATGGATAGTGCAGCAATTCCTAAGACTTTACCGGTCTTGGCAAGACGTTTTTGCAATGGAGTCTGAGGAGTTTCATCTTCCATAATTAATTTGGCTATGTGACCAACCTGGGTATGCATTCCGGTACTTGTTACTACTGCGGTACCTCTACCATAGGTAACGGTGCTGGTTGCCATAACAAGATTAATTTGATCTGCCAAAGGGGTGTCGTTTTTTAGTTTTAGCTCTGCAACCTTATCGACCGGATGAGATTCACCGGTGAGTGAAGCTTCCTCCACTTTTAAGTTTACTGCAGTTAGTAGTCTTGCATCTGCAGGAACGTAACAACCGGTTTCTAAGATAACAATATCTCCTGGGACCAGTTCGACGGAATCGATAACTTCAATATGACCATCCCTTAAGACATGAGCGGTGGGAGCTGACATTTTCTTAAGTGCTTCCAGTGATTTTTCTGCTTTTGTTTCCTGTAATACCCCTAAGGTTGCGTTCAATGTTATGATCAATAATATAATGATCGGATCAACAAAATCAGGCTCGCCTTCGAGAAAGGACACTAAAAAAGAAACAATAGCGGCACAGATTAAAGTAATGATCATAAAATCAGCAAATTGGGAGAAAAACTTACTAATCAGACTTTTACCTTTCTTAGCCTCCAATACATTTTTTCCGTAGGTTTGTTGCCTCTGTTTCACATCTTTTATGGATAACCCTTTTTGGGCAGAGACATCCAATTCCTTTAAAGTTTCTTCCGTGGACATACTATGCCAATTCATTATAATCACTCCTGTTAATGGAAAATCTTCATATTCATTATATTGGAGCAGGAAGGAAAATAGTATTGTACTTTGTGCGAGTCCAAAAAAAATAATTTTAAGTAAGTCCAAAAATGACATTCTTTATATGAAAAAAAACATTTACTAATCGAAGAAAGGGTGTATAATACAACAAGGTATAAATTGATATCATTATGACTTTATGACAGGTGAAAAAGATTTCATTCAAAAAAATGAGCGATGTAATACTGGAAAGGCGCAGGTATAATATGAGTAAAAGTTTAGTAAAGGACATGACAACAGGGAATCCTGCAAAATTAATACTTAAATTTGCAATTCCTATGTTAATTGGTAATATATTTCAACAATTTTATAATATGGTAGACTCGATCGTAGTTGGTAAATTTGTAGGACATGATGCTCTGGCAGCGGTGGGAGCAACAGGTCCCTTAAATTTCTTTATTTTCGCCCTTAGTTTTGGACTTTCTGCCGGAATATCCATCGTCATTTCCCAATTCTATGGAGCAAAGGACTATGAGAATGTAAAGAAAAGTTTTGCTACAGCTACTTATATTATTGTCGGTTCGGCGATGATAACTGGCGTGCTCGGCTTTATCGGAAGTCGATGGCTTCTTCGGTTGTTAAATACACCAGAATCCATCATTGACCAGTCTGATTTATATATGAAGATTATTTTTGCCGGAATCTTAGGGGTTACTTGTTACAACGGAATGTCTTCTGTTCTAAGAGCATTAGGTGATTCGGTCACGCCCTTAATCTTTTTAGCTGTTGCCAGTCTACTCAATGTGGTATTGGATTTAGTGTTTGTAGTTAGCTTTGGCTGGGGAGTACCCGGTGTTGCAATTGCTACAATCATCTCTCAGATTTTAGCTGCCATTGGTTGCATTCTATATGCGTTTAAAAAGGTGAAATTACTACATATGCCTCTGAAAGAGTTTCGACCGGATAAGTTTATCTTTTCGAAATGTATCAAATTGGGTTTGCCTGTAGCGATACAGAATGCTCTAATATCCATTTCTACCATGGCTTTACAGGGTGTGATCAATAGCTTCGGTGAAATTGTAATTGCGTCTGCAACGGCCGCTTCACGTATTGAACAACTGATCTTGCAACCTGGCATGTCGGTTGGTGTGGCAGTGGCTTCCTTCACTGGGCAAAATATAGGAGCAAATCAGATCGAACGTGCTAAAAAAGGCTTTTATGCTGCATCAAAAATAATACTGATATTTAGTTTGATCATGTTGCCTGTTATCTATTTTGGTGGAAAAAGTATCATGATGCTTTTTACCTCAGCGGATGATACCCAGGTAGTAGAAATTGGTGTGGAAGCAATTCGAGTTACTTGCTTCTTTTATTCCTTTGTAGGTATGATCTTTGTATCCAGAAGCTTCTTAAGTGGTGCAGGAGATGTAAAAATACCAATGGTGATGGGATTTACAGAGGTTGTGACCAGAGTAGTAATCTCTCAAATTTTATCCATTCCATTTCGTTATCATGGAATCTGGTGGGCGACTGCACTGACATGGTTTTTCACCTGCTTTGTTGGTATTTTCCGTTTTTATTCAGGAAAATGGAAGGATAAGTCCATCATACGAGGTTAGTTTGAGCACACTCATTATTAAGAAAAATCAAGTACTTTCCTTTATAGTCTGTGATTTCTTACGAAAGATTAGTTTGATAATTAGAGTAGCGGCTAATAGAAGGAGTATAGGAACGATAAAATGCTTATATTGATTATAATAGGCGGCAACCAGCTTATAATTTTCTTGAAGGGTGTAACCTAATCCAATCAAAAGAGTATTCCATACCGTAATTCCTATGATGGTTCCGGAAAAGTAAGCAAATGGGTTTAGTTTGGCAGCACCGGCTATAATAGCAATATAGGTTCTGCATATCGGTATTAATCTGCCAACGCATACCATGATGGCGCCATGTTTGTTGAACTTCTCATAGGAAGCATTTAACCCTTTTTCGGCTTTGGGAAATTTCTTGATGATAGCATGTATTAAAGTCGCACCACCAATGCGGCCTACAAGATAACAGAAGCTGGTTCCGATTAAACCAGCTAAGATACTGACCGGAAGAATAGTGAAAAAACTGATATTTTGA
Source organism: Herbinix sp. (assembly GCA_029238935.1). Lineage (GTDB taxonomy): Bacteria > Bacillota > Clostridia > Lachnospirales > Lachnospiraceae > Mobilitalea. The sequence continues at coordinate 48,381 of JAQZBN010000043.1, read as the reverse complement.
ATAGAAGCTACAGCCCCGGAAAAAGGAAGGACTATTTCGCTGGAGATGGGGAAACAGGCATATTCAATCATTATAATAAAAAACATTGCCATTAATCCATATTCATAAATTAAATTTGTAAAATAACTCATTAAGCAAAACCTCTGCACCGAATAATTACTTAAATATATTCCTAAGGGAATAAAATCATGAGCGACTCCTACGATACGGTTGATTTTGATGCAGTAATAGAAAGATAAATATTGAGAGAATGTGACTGATTACAGGAACATTCTCTTTTTTATGAAATTTTAATGCTAAAATTTAAAAAATGTGGTAGAATATTGAAGATAATCATATCATTTATTCGTTAAGGAAAAATAGGAATTCGAGTTAGATCACTATATATTTTTCTGGGTATATTATTTCTAGCATTTAAAGAATTAGTATGTAGCAGAACAAGCATGACAGGCATATACTGCTAAGGAAGAGATTTCTGTTAAGGGGAAACGGATATCTTTTCATAACATACAATACATAGATTTATAATATATGGTCGTATAAGACTGGGGGTAGAGATTGATGAAATTTACACGAAAAGAATTGTTTAGTATACCGAATATCTTATGTTATATTCGATTTTTATTGATACCGGTATTTGTAGTACTCTATATCAAAGCAGAAGAACCCTATGAATATGTTGCAGCTGCAGTAATAGTATTTATCTCCGGACTTACGGATTTTCTCGATGGCTTTATCGCCAGAACCTTTCATATGGTAACCGAGTTCGGAAAATTAATTGATCCAATGGCTGATAAATTAACTCAGGCATCCTTGATCTTTGTATTGATTGTGAAAGTTAGATGGATGTTTTTGCTGTTGATCATTTTTGTTGCTTTTCAATTATTTTTAGTTGCGGCTGGGCTTTATATGTTTAAGAGAGGCTTAAAATTAAATGGATCAAGATGGTTTGGAAAAGTATCTACTACAGTGTTTTATGCTGTTATGCTGGTGCTTATCGCAGTTCCAAATTTGAATCATAATACAGTAAATATATTAATGATCGTTTGCGGTAGTTTTCTGTTGTTATCTTTTGCTTTGTATGGAAAGGTATATCTTGATATGTATAGAAAAAACAATTTAAATGATGAATAGGTTTTACGGAGGATAAAGGATGGAATTAAATAAGAGTAATATAAAAAAGCTTCTTGGTATTATTACCTTTGCTATACTTTTATATGTTGGATTACAAAATCTAAACCTGGTCATGAATAACATTGCTGCAGTGTTTGGATTAATATTCCCATTTTTGTTAGGTGCAGCGATTGCATTTATTTTAAATGTTCCGATGCGAAGCATTGAAACAAAATTATTCACAAATCGGAAGGCCGGTAAAATAAAATGGGAGAAGCTGAAACGACCTATAAGTCTAATACTCACGCTGCTTATGTTTATTGGTATTATATTAATTGTGGTCTTTCTGGTGATTCCGGAAATTGTGAATACAATCCCGATCGTAAGCGATCGAGCTACTTTTTTTATTGATAACATGGAACAGAGAATAGACGACCTCTTGGTAAAGTATCCAAGCTTAATGGACCAAATTAAACACATGGATATCAATTGGGAGCAAATAGGACAAGGTATTTTTGACTTATTAAGGAATAGTGGAGGAAACTTTGTAATATCTACAATCGGAGTTGCAACCTCTATCCTTGGAGGTGTGGTTAATTTCTTCCTTGGATTAATCTTTGCGATATATATTCTGATGCAAAAAGAGAAGTTAGGATTTCAGGTAAAGAAGTTATTATATGCCTATCTTCCCGAACAAGCTGCTGACCGAATTGTATCTGTATGTCATCTGTCCGGGCAGACCTTCGCCAGATTCTTATCCGGTCAATGCTTGGAAGCAGTAATCCTGGGAATGATGTTTTTTATTGCAATGATTATTTTTCGTTTTCCATATGCTCTAATGATTAGTGTATTGATTGGTTTCTTAGCATTAATTCCGATCTTTGGATCCTTTATCGGATGCTTTATTGGCGCCTTCTTAATATTAATCATGGATCCAACCAAAGCGTTCTGGTTTATTATTATGTTTATTATCATTCAGCAAATTGAAGGTAACTTCATTTATCCCCGAGTGGTTGGGGGTTCCGTAGGACTCCCCTCTATGTGGGTGCTGGTGGCGGTTACCATCGGCGGCAGTACCATGGGTATCGCCGGTATGTTGATATTTATTCCGCTGACTTCGGTTGTATATACTTTGTTGCGGGAAGCGGTAAATCGGAGATTAATAATTAGAAAAGTAAATAAGGATAAGCTGATAGATTAAAAAGTTATTACCTGTTTGCAATAAAAACAGGTAATAACTTTTTTTTGAAATTTTTTACCTGAAGCAGTTGATTCTCTTGGAATAAATATTTCTCGTAATAACATTAATTGTAATAAATTTTGCTACATGATCTTATGCACAATACAGAACATAATATCCTTAAGAGATTAAGTTTCGTAAGGATTATAGTTTTTACGAAAGCCTGATAAGATTACTATGATATATAGGTATCATACTTCACTATTGTCTGCATATTATTTGTATGGACAATGGTTACCTACTAAGACATTTCAACAACAGAAACCTGAATTCGATTAGGATATAAAATAATATTTTTATTAAGTACATATCCATCGAAAAAAAGTTCACTATATTTATTATCAGAAAGAACATAGAATAAATCCGGAGAGACAATATGACAATTTATATGAAACAGAAACTGGAACGAGGTGCCGGGATATTAATGCCAATTAGTGCTTTGCCATCTCCCTATGGAATTGGTACATTAGGAAAAGAAAGCTATCGTTTTGCTGATTTTCTAGAACGTGTTGGCTGTAGATATTGGCAGGTATTACCGGTGGGTCCTACGAGCTTTGGAGATAGTCCTTACCAATCCGTCTCAGCATTTTCAGGAAATCCTTATTTTATAGATCTGGATTATCTGGTAGAAGAGAAGTTATTGTTACAGGAAGAGGTTAATCAATATCAATGGCAGAAGGAAGAGGACTCGATTGATTATTCGATGATATATAACCATCGTTTTGATGTTTTAAAATTAGCTTTCAAACGAAGCAATCACAGAACTCAGAATACTTATCGTGAATTTTGTAAGAAGAATGAGTATTGGCTGGAAGATTACAGTTTATACATGGCGATAAAAACTCATTTTGATCATAAAGAATGGTTATTATGGGAGGAAGATATCAGATATCGAAAGAAAGAGGCTGTCACACGATATAAGATATTATTACAGGAAGACATTGACTTCTGGAAGTTCTGCCAATATAAGTTTCGAGAGCAATGGGATCAACTAAAAGCTTATGTTAGCAGCAAGAAGATTCACATTATAGGTGATATTCCGATCTATGTAGCCTTAGATAGTGCTGATGTTTGGGTCCATGGTGATTTGTTTGAATTAGATGAAAGAAAGAACCCGATTCATGTGGCAGGTGTACCGCCGGATGCTTTCTCGGAAGATGGTCAAAGATGGGGAAATCCTCTTTATCGTTGGGATGTGATAGAGAAGCAGGAATTTTCCTGGTGGAAAGAGCGAATGAAGCTGAGTGCCTCCCTCTACGATATTATCCGTATAGATCATTTCATTGGTGTAGTAAATTATTATTCCATTCCCATTACCTGCCCGACAGCAGCCATTGGAGAGTGGAGGAAGGGACCAGGAAAAAAACTAACGGATGCGATTTTGGAATCCATCGGTAGTGCTAAGATTATTGCAGAAGATCTTGGTGTTGTTACATCGAATGTGAAGAAGCTAATGAAAGAGACAGGATTTCCAGGTATGAAGATTCTTGAATTTAGCTTGGATGGTTCTACGGAGAATGATAACCTGCCTCATAATTATCCCTCTTCCAATTTGGTGGTTTATACCGGTACTCATGATAATGAGACCTTAGTGGGGTTTTTAAAAGAAAAACCGAAACATGAAATTCTTTTTGCTTGCAAGTATTTTAATGTAACCCACGTAGATGAATTACCAAATGCAATGATGAGAGCTTTGTATTCCTGTATAGCTGATGTGGCAATGGTTCAAATGCAAGATATACTAAAATTAGATAATAAAGCAAGAATGAATTTTCCTTCTACCATCGGTACAAATTGGAAGTGGCGGTTAAAGAAAAATCAATATGCAGATATTAATGAGGTAACCCTTTTAGAGTTAGCAATCCTTTACAACCGAGTGCCAAAAGTGAGTAAGGAGTAGGAAAAAAGCTGATCGGAATATAAGGAGGAAGATATGGATCAAAGTTTTAAGACAAATGTTGGCGTGATATTAGACTTAGATTATGGCAAGAACATTAAGAATGCAAGTACGACTGAGTTATACAATGCGGTTTCCAAAGCGGCGATGAAGATGTTGGGTAAGGATTGGGGACTCACTGCTACCGGTAAAAAGGTATGCTATTTATCAGCGGAGTTTTTGATCGGAAGACTGGTGTATAGCAATTTATATAATATGGGATTGTTTCAGCAATTTTATGAATTAATGAGTGAGAATAACATTGATATCAGGGTATTCGAAGATATCGAGGATGCAGCTCTTGGGAACGGAGGATTGGGGCGTCTTGCAGCTTGCTTCTTAGACAGCGGAGCTACCATAGGAATTACCTTAAATGGTTACGGTATCCGCTATCAGTATGGTCTGTTTAAACAATACTTTGAGAATGGCATACAGATGGAAATAGAGGATGACTGGCAGAAGTTTGGTGATCCCTGGTCCGTTCGTAAGGAAGAGGAAAAGGTATTGGTTGAATATAAGAATCAGACCGTTTATGCAGTTCCCTATGATACACCGGTGATTGGTTATGGTGGTAAGACCATTAATACCCTTCGTCTATGGCAAGCCGAACCAACGAACCAGTTTGATTTTAAATTATTCAATGAGCAGCAGTATGATAAAGCGGTTAAAAACAGAAATGAAGCAGAAGCGATTTCATGTTTATTATATCCAAATGATTCAAGCAATGCTGGAAAGAAGCTTCGATTGAAACAGGAGTACTTTTTTGCAGCGGCATCCTTGCAAGATATCCTACGCAACTATAAGAAAAAATACAACAAAGACTTTAGCCATTTCTCATCGGAATATGCAATTCAATTAAATGATACTCATCCAGTTGTTGCTATTCCGGAATTGCTACGGTTATTCATGGAGCAGGAAGGATTAAGCTTTTCGAAATCTATTAAAATTGCGAAAGAAACCTTTGCTTATACAAACCATACTGTAATGTCAGAAGCTTTGGAAAAGTGGAATATTCCATTGTTTAAATCGGTGATACCTCAGGTTTACAAGTATATCGTAATGATCCATAAAGCACTGGTGAAAGAACTTACCTCATTGGGAAAATCGCTGGAAGAACAGTCAATTTATACTATCGTTGATCGTGATACGATCCATATGGCTAGGTTAGCAATTTATGCAAGTCATTCAACCAATGGAGTTGCAATGCTACACACAGAGATACTAAAAAACGATGCATTGAAAGAATGGTATCAAATATATCCAGAACGATTTAACAATAAGACCAATGGGATTACGCAGCGGAGATGGCTGGCACTGGCTAATATGGAACTATCTGATTTCATCACGGATAAGATCGGTAATTCTTGGGTGACTGAATTGGATCAGTTGAAAAACTTGGAAGAGTATGCGGATAACAAAGCGGTCATCAAACAGTTTAGTGAAATCAAAAATATGAAGAAGACACAACTGGCTGAGTACATTCTTAAGAAGGAAGGTATCACGATTAGTCCGGACTTTATCTTTGATATTCAAGTAAAAAGACTTCATGAATATAAACGCCAGCTTTTGAATGCATTTTCCATACTGGATATTTATTATGGTCTCAAAGACGGCAGAATTAAAGATTTCCATCCCACTGTATTTATCTTTGGTGCAAAAGCAGCTCCGGGATACTTTCGAGCAAAGGGGATTATAAAATATATCAATGAAATCAGTAAAATGATTGATGAAGATTCGGATATGAAGGGTTTACTGCAAGTGGTTTTTGTAACAAATTATAATGTTTCTTATGCTGAAAAATTGACTCCGGCTGCTGATGTCTCAGAACAGATATCAACGGCAGGTACAGAAGCCTCTGGAACCGGCAATATGAAATTCATGTTAAACGGTGCTGTAACCTTAGGAACCTATGATGGTGCTAATGTTGAAATTGTGGAACAAGCAGGGGAAGAGAATAATTATATCTTTGGAGCGAGAGTAGAGGATATAGAAGAGATTCGTAACACTTATTCCCCGATGGATCTCTATGAACAGAATGGTAGAATTAAAAAGGTTGTGGACACTCTTGTAGATGGAACCTTTGATGATGGCGGCACCGGAAGTTTTAAGGAATTATACAATTCGCTTCTTTATGGAGCAAGCTGGCATCAACCGGATCACTATTATCTGCTTCTCGATTTCCTTCCTTATGTGGAGGCGAAACTGAAAGTGAATCGTGACTATACAAACACTTATGAATTTAGGAGAAAATGCTTTATCAATACGGCCAATGCCGGTAAATTCTCCAGCGATCGAACCATCCGGAATTATGCAGATGAAGTATGGAATTAATATGTAATCAATATATCATTTAACAATTACAGGAACAAGAGGGTAACAATGAAAGGAGCCGGACTATGACACCCATAGACTGGCTCCTTTTTAATATCATCATTCATTATCTCTTTGGCATCATCTTTTTAATCATCTCAAATTGGGTCTTTTCTTTTGGAGTCATATTCTTTGTCAGAATTTCCAGCATGAGATCAGTTTCGTTTTGATCAAATGTTAAATTTTGTTCTTTTAGTCTTTTGTTGGTACTCATAAATAATTGGACTAATTTATCAGTAGGTTTTCCTTCTGCTTCTTTCATTACATCGAGTAAGATTGCTAATTTACGAGGATCTACATTTTTTAACTTTGGATTGTTCATCCAAGAGGTATCTGCCATACATTTCACTCCTTATTCTCAAGTTTTGCTGTTATTATCATATGATGCTGCATTCAAAAGCATGCTTAAGTTTTCGAAAGTGTTCATTTGCTCGGACGGAATGAATGATTTCAGCATGTTTATCATATCACTGTTACCGCCGCCAAACATGGAACCCTTATTTGTATTGGACTGTGAGCCATTATTAACATGATCTGTCTTGTTGCCATCAGAGTCATCGTTGTCACTATTGTTGTTTTCACTGTTGATATTATCAGTACTGCCATTGCTACCACTTTCATTTTCGTTGCCGTTATTATCACTACTGTAATATTTGCTATGATCACCGTTGTCATTATGGTAGTTGTCACTCTCAGGAGTATTTTGAGAATATTCGGTATTGTCTGAGGGGGCCATACTTTCCTGCATGGTTTTCATCATTTCCATGTAGGTTTTATATGTCTCAAACATTCTCATGGTGCTAAAAATATTAAGAATACGATCTACCATTTCCCGTTCTCTATTTCTGCATAAAGGTCTTATTTTGCTCAATAAAGCTTCTATATCTAATTTTTCGGTTTCGAAGCCGCAGGCAGCCAAGTCAGGTTGCCTGTTCAGGTTTTGAAAACAACCCATCAATTCAAGAAACTTTGAGATAAGATCCATGGTTGTCTTAGTTTTCGAACCTAGATACGGAGTAGCGGCTTGTAAAATTTCCGCTGTATGAATATAATCGTTGCCTGCCATAGCTTCTCCCATACTTTTGTACTCAATATAGTATATTCAGCGATAACATAATGATGCTATGAACTATGCAAGGGATTAATGCTTATAAACGTTTGTAATAATAAAAAAGCAGGTGATAACGGACTAGTTATCACACTGCAGTAGTAAAGAAGCCATATTTGACGATGAAATCAATGAAATAAAAGCTCAGATCCATTGGATTTGATTGTAGGAAGTAATCCGGATATCATAACGATTGGTTTGCAATATATGAAATAACTTACGGTGCAAACTTGTGGTATATGGAATTTAAACTGGATAGATTAAGTGTTCCTCATCAATGACATATAAGACATCAGTCAGGAAACGGTTCGCATAATGTTTCGCTAACTCTAAATTCATATCGGAATAATTTCCACAATTGATTGCTGTAGCTCCAGGAATTTCACCTTCAAAATCACGGATAAATTCAAACATCTCGGTTAGTAAAGGTAGGATATCTTTCGACTCGTAATCTCCGCCAAGAAGGAGATAAAATCCGGTTCGGCAACCCATAGGTCCAAAATAGATTACTTTATCTGCAATATCCTTATGATTGCGAAGGTAAGTTGCACCAAGATGTTCTATGGTATGAATTTCACCAGACATCATAACCGGTTCAAAATTTGGTCTGGTCACTCTGATATCAAAGGTTGTAATTACTTCATTTCCTATCTTATCTTTTCGAGATACATATACTCCGCAGAGTAATTTCATATGGTCAATGGTAAAGCTTGCGATCTGCTTCATAGGATCAATCCTTTCATAGGTTATAAAATTTTATGAAATAAAATCTATTATATCATAAGATTAGTATTCTGTGGACAAGAAGTTTCATCTGATCATAAAATAATGAAATAAATTTATTCCCTCCAATCAAAGAATATTAAAAAGGCATTGATTGACATACCATAACCATATTGGTATGATAATAACCATATAGAAACGAATGATAAAGACTAGTAGGTGAGCATATGAGAATTGGAATCTGCGACGATGAACAAATATTACGCAGAGAGTTACTGGGACACTGCATAAAATATAAGGAACAACATCCTATGGAATTTGAGGTGGTAGGATTTTCATCAGGGGAAGAGGTTGTATCCTATTCAGAGCAGATTGATATCTTATTTCTGGATGTTCAGATGAATGGAATGGATGGGTTGCAAACAGCGAAAAAGATCAGAGAAACAAACAATCAAATGATTATTATTTTTCTGACCGGTTATACCTCCTATCTGCAGGATGGTTATCACGTTAAAGCATTTCGCTATTTACTAAAACCATTAAAATATGAGGATTTTATCGATACCATGAATGCGGCAATTGAGGAGTATCAGAAGGATACCAAGGTATTTGTAGCTCGTAATACATCCTCTGCATTTATACGAATCAAAGAAATTATGTATGTTGAGGCGCAGGATCATTATACAGTGGTTCGGACGAAAGCAGCCATGTATGAGAGTGACAATAGCATGGCAGAATGGGAAATTATATTAAATGACGGTTCCTTTTATAGAGTACATAAATCGTTTATTGTTAATATGGAATATGTTCAGGAAATAAAAAAAACGATACTGATGGATAATGGAGAGAAGGTTTTACTCTCCTTAAGAAAAAGTACAAAATTCATTCAGCTTTGCAGAGAATATCGTAGACGGAATGCAAGGTAAGGAGTACCTAAGATGGAAGATATGTTATTGGTATACAGCAGCTATTCTTTCGATTTGATAAAAATTTTTCTTATATTTTGGGGTATTATTGGATATCGATTTCGCAAAATAAAACTATCTTACCGCATTATAATACCAATCGGTATGGTGTCATTGCTTACAATAAGCGGTTACCTGGTACAGAATAAGTTGCAGGCGACAAGTATAGCACTGCTTTTTGTTTTTTACACGATTGTAGTGATATTTGATGGAAAACTACAGACGAAGCTTATTTCCTTTATCATCGCTTACCTTAGTATTGCACTGGCTGATTTATGTGTTCTTGGTTTCTTGTCACTACTCTTAAAGAAAAATTATAATGTGATTATGGATGATTCCCTCTATGGAAGCATCTATTTAACATTTAATATTATTACCATAATCATGATTATCGTTACTAAGAGGATAACACACCTATCCTTTGAAAATAACAAGCTTTCGAAAAGATATTTTTTGTTTATCATTACTGGTTTGTTTTGTGGTACATTTATATTATCAGGACTCATCATATCGAATTTACCTGGCGCGGGTGAGAATCTGAAACGAATGGTGCTGGCAATCGTAATCATCATCTGCATTATCTATTTAGTAATCTGCGGAATGTTAGTCATTGTAATGAATTCCAGAGATAGCTATAAACAACTTTCTCAGATAAATCAGACAGTAATTGAAGCGCAGCAAAAGTACTACCTTCTAGTACATGAAAAACAAGAGGAAATTCGAGGTATTCGACATGAAATTAAGAACCATCTTGCATGTATGAATAGCCTCTATAAGAACGGTAAGATGCAGGAATTAGGTGATTATTTGAAAGCTTTCATAGCTGATATCGATGGCGTAGAAACACTACTAGATTCCGGTAACGATATCGTCAATGCCATCATCAATGATGCCAACAGCCGTTACCGCAGCGAAGGTATTCATATTATTCTGGAGGGAATGTTACCAAAACCCCTATCCATCGAATCCATGGATTTGTGCGTTATCTTTGCCAATGCGATTTCAAATGCGGTAGAAGCCATTCAGCTATTAAAACAGGAAAAGAAGAATAACATTGAGCAGATCCGTATCAAAATTACTTCCTTTAAAAAGGATTTATTTATTACAATCACAAATCCCGTTGGAAAAAAAATAGATACGTCCGTAATTAAAATAAAAACATCAAAATCAGATGATCAGCTGCATGGTTTTGGTACTGAAAATATCAAACGCAAAGTCCAAAAATATGACGGTGAGGTTACTTTTGAGTGCAGTGAGCTGGAATTTGCTGTAAAAATACATATGATAAATGTGTCAGAAATTGCGTTCACGTCGTAATCTTCGACGTTGGCGTTTTCCCCATTGAATAATGATATTTAATATGGTATAACCATCTTAAGAAATATTTCATAGCTTTCCAGGTATATATTGGGGAATGTATACACTGGTGAGACTTGAGTTCGTCTCACGCCGGTTAACTGGATTTGGTACAATCATCAAATCCAGATTAATCGATCAGAAATGTTTTATAATGATTTGGAACTAAATTTTATAGCATCGTTTTACCATGGAGCTTATGGGAGTATCATCCTATAAGTTTTTTTGTGATATTTTTCTTATGCTGTGCTAAGGTAGGTGCTTTCCATTTGGGGTTGACTTTTTTGGAAGGAAGATGCATTATAGTTAATATGAACCGCAGTTTCTATCAATTGCGGTTTATAATATCATATAAAGGACAGAAGAAGACATGAATGACAGCATCATTTTCGATTTGGACGGAACTTTATGGGACTCGACAAAAGAAGTAGCATACGCTTTCAATATCGTTCTAAAGGAGCGGCATCCGGAGGTTACCGATGAAGTAACCGCAGAAAAGCTGCAAAGTTTATTTGGCCGGCCTCTTCCTGAGATAGCAGTGAAATTGTATCAGAGTGTTCCTGAAGAGGAAGCTAAGAAGATCATGACGGAATGTTGTGATTATGAATGCATTTATCTGGCAGAGCATGGTGCAGAACTTTACCAGGATCTGGAAGAGACGCTTCAGGTGTTATCAAAGAAGTTTAAATTATTCATTGTAAGTAATTGTCAGGAAGGATATATTCAATGCTTTTTCAAAGCATATCCCCACTTAGAACCCTATTTTACTGATTTTGAATATCCGGGTAGAACCGATAAACGAAAGGCTGAGAATATTCGACTTATTATGGAACGAAACTACCTTAAGAGTCCGATCTATGTCGGGGATACAAAGGGAGATGCAGATGCGGCCAAGGAGGCAGGCATACCGTTTATTTTCGCCCGTTATGGCTTTGGTGATGTGAAGGAATATGATGATGTTATTGATCGTTTGGAGGAATTAATCGAGAAAGTCAGGTAGAAGCTTGACATTCCTCTGCTTTCTTAATATATTGAAGTAAGTATCTATGTTAGTAAAAATTAAATAAACTTAGGATGTGATTATATGTTAGATGGAAAGAAATCTTTATTCAGTGGCATGCAGGCCACAGGTACTTTAACACTTGGCAATTATCTTGGTGCACTGAAGAATTGGGTTACTCTGGAAGAGGAGTATCAATGTTTTTATTGTGTAGTAGATTTACATTCTATTACGGTAAGACAGGACCCGGCTGAACTTCGAAAAAGAGCGAGAGCACTTCTCACATTATATATTGCGGCTGGACTAGATCCGGTTAAAAATTGCATTTATTATCAGTCTCACGTATCCGGACATGCGGAGCTTGGTTGGATCTTAAATTGTTTTACTTATATGGGCGAATTAAACCGTATGACACAGTTTAAAGATAAGTCATCAAAGCATTCCGATAATATTAATGCAGGGCTCTATACCTATCCTGTATTAATGGCTGCGGATATTTTATTATTCCAGTCCGATGTCGTTCCGGTAGGTTCAGACCAAAAGCAACATTTAGAGATTGCCAGAGATATTGCAGAGCGATTTAATTCAGTTTATGGAGATGTATTTACAATTCCGGAGCCTTATATAGGTAAAGTAGGAGCAAGGATTATGAGCCTGCAGGATCCTGAGAAAAAGATGTCTAAATCAGATGAGAACCCGAATGCGAGCATTTATTTAATGGATGATCCTGATACCATTATTCGTAAGTTTAAACGAGCTGTTACAGACTCAGATAATCAAATTCGATATGCTGACGAAAAACCTGGTATTAAAAACCTAATGGATATCTATAGTGCTGCTACCGGTAAAACAATTGCTGAGATAGAGAAGGAATTTGCTTCCTCCGGTTATGGTGATTTTAAATTAGCCGTTGGTGAATCCGTTGCAAGCGTTCTTAAGCCAATTCAAACCAGATTTGATGAACTATCAAAGGATAAAGCATACATTGATAGTATTATAAAAGCTAATGCAGAAAAAGCGGATTACTATGCCACTAAGACCTTACGCAAGGTTCAGAAAAAGGTTGGTTTTCCTGAAAAAATAAGATAAAGGGTGACGCTGATGAAGATTGTATTTTTGGAAACAGATACCTTAGGGGGAGAGGTGGATCTATCTTACTTTGATCATTTGGGCGAAGTTATTAAATATAATTGTTCAAACCCGAAAGAGGATGCTATCAGAGCAGCAGAAGCGGATATACTAATCGTTAATAAGGTACCGATGAATGCTTCTATCTTATCAGAAGCGAAGAACTTGAAACTTATTTGTATTACAGGAACCGGAACGAATATTGTAGATTTTGAATATACCAACGGTAGAAATATAACAGTTGCCAATGTGAAGGGCTACTCTACTCAGTCTGTAGTACAACATACCTTTGCTTTGTTCTTCTATGTATATGAAAAGCTCAGTTATTATGACCGATTTGTAAAATCAGGTGATTATATCAGAGCAGATATCTTTAGTCACTTTGAAGTAAAATTCCATGAATTAGCCGGAAAAACCTGGGGGATTATTGGACTTGGGGATATCGGTAAGTCAGTGGCAGCAGTAGCTTCCGTATTTGGCTGCAAGGTTATCTATTATTCGACCACCGGTAATAACAAGAATGCAAACTATCAGCAGGTGGATTTAGATACGTTATTAACTGAAAGTGATGTGATATCCATTCATGCTCCTTTAAATAATGCAACCAGAGATTTGATTGGAGAAGAGCAGCTTCGAAAGATGAAGAAAAGCGCGGTCTTATTAAACCTTGGAAGAGGACCGATTATCAATGAAAAGGCATTAGCAAAGGCCTTGGAAGAAGAGTGGATTGCTGCAGCAGGTCTTGATGTTCTATCCGTTGAACCGATGATCGAGAGTAATCCTTTGGCTAAGATGCAAGATAGTACCAGATTAATTATTACGCCTCATATTGCATGGGCAACGGTTGAAGCGAGACAACGTGTGACCGATGAAGTGTATAAGAACATTGAAGCCTTTCAAAAAGGTGAGGAACGCAATGTGGTAAAACAATAAAATGTATAAAATAGCTGATAATCTCTCAAGGGACAGATTTCAGCTATTTTTTATAAGGTGAAAAAAGATGCTGCCAACACCAAATGGTTTTGGCAACATCTTTTTTATTGAAATTAAAGTTATTCTTATTCGCTATTATCTCATCTGTTCATGCTGTAATTCATTCCTATCAAGACTTATCATACTTAGTTTCAATTTATTATTACTTGAATACTTAATCCATTTTTACTTCATTCCACTTTGTATTATACAGTGATTCCATCTCTTCACCAAGATATTGATAAGTAGAGCATCTGTCCAGGACGGATTGGTCAGGGAAAGCAATCGGACTATTTTTGATATCATCATCCTCAATTAATTCTCTTGCAGCAGAATTTGGAGTAGAGTAGGTGATGTAATCAAAGTTCATCTTTGCTATCTCGGCTTTACACATATAGTTAATAAAAGCTTCTGCATTTTCTTTGTTTTGACTGTTTTTTGGAATGACCCAACCGTCGATCCAAACGTTGGAGCCTTCTTTCGGAACTACATATTCCAGATCAGGATTTTCTCTCTGGGTAAAGATTGCTTCACCGGAATAAATAACACCCATCGCAGCCTCTTCGCCGATCATTTTATCTCGCACCTGATCCACAACATAAGCTTGAACCAGTGGATATTGTTCTTGAAGAAGAGCTTTTGCTTCGTCTAATTCAGCTTCATTGGTAGAATTCATGGAATAACCTAGATAGGCAAGGGCAATACCAAAAGCGTCTCGAACACTGTCTATCATTAATATATTACCAGAGTACTTTTCATCAAAGATAGCACCCCAACTATCAATCGGTTCTTCGACCATTGTCTTATTGTAGAGAATACCAACGGTTCCCCAACAATAAGGTACACTATATTTGTTACCGGGATCGTACTCCTCCGCACTTTTTAAATAAGCTGCATCAATATTGGATATATTGGGAATGTTATCATAATTAATTTCAGCTAATAAATCTGCATCAATCATTTTCTTGATCATATAATCGGAAGGACAAACCACATCATAAGAAACAGCACCGGATTCTATTTTAGGAAACATCTCCTCATTTTGTTCAAACTCATCATAAATAACTTCAATTCCGGTTTCTTCTTCAAACATATCTCTTACTTCCGGATCCATATATTCACCCCAGTTATAGACATATACCTTACCGTTTTCACCGGTGGTATCTTTACTGCAACCGACGAGAAAACCAATCAGGGATACGGTTAGTAATAATAATAATATTTTTTTCATTTTATTTCCTCCTTACCTAAATCTTCTTTCATAGAAATTTTCATAAGCAACCAGGTTATATGGTCCTTGTGGGGGCTTTTTTCTCGGAATTTCTTCTGTTGATAATAATTAATAATACTAAGACAGTAAGAAACATGAGAGTGGAAAGAGCATATATTTCTGGTTTAATACCTTTTCGTACTTCGGTATAGATTTTTGTTGACAGAGTATTTGTCTCCGGACCCTTGGTAAAATGAGTGATAACAAAGTCATCCAAAGACATTGTAAAAGCCAAGAAAAATCCGGATAACACACCAGGCAAGATATCCGGCAGGATTACCTTATAGAACGCATAAAAAGGAGTTGCACCGAGATCTTGCGCGGCCTCATAAGTATTAGGATTTAATTGCCGGAGTTTTGGCATTACACTTAAGATAACATAAGGGATATTAAATGTAATATGTGCCATCAGAACACTGGTAAAACCCAAAGTATAATTTAAGGCGACAAAGATCAACATTAATGAGATACCTGTTACGATGTCAGCATTTAACATCGGAATATTTGTTATCCCCATTAAAATAGTACGGGGTGTCTTTTTCATACTGTTCATTGCAATAGAAGCAGCCGTTCCCAGCAGGGTAGCGATCAGTGCAGAAGTGAATGCAATGATTAATGTGGTATAGAGGGCATTCATAATAGCTTCATTTTGAAATAATTCCTGATACCAATGAAGAGTGAAACCACCCCATTTTGCTCTTGATTTTGAAGCATTGAAGGAGAGGACAATCAGGATCACAATCGGAGCATACAAAAAGAGTAGTATAATCCCTACATAAAAGCGTTCAAAAAATCGTTTTACCATATGCTCTTACCCTCCGATTCCTTTTCATACTTCGACAAAACAGCCATACTGAGTAA
Organism: Herbinix sp.; assembly: GCA_029238935.1. Lineage (GTDB taxonomy): Bacteria > Bacillota > Clostridia > Lachnospirales > Lachnospiraceae > Mobilitalea. The sequence goes on along the minus strand of JAQZBN010000043.1, from coordinate 32,339 downwards.
AATGAATATCATTAATACCAAGGATAAGCCGGAACCGGTATTCCAACTGCCTAATTTAAATTGCTGTTCGATTACATTACCAATGAGTACAATCTTACTGCCACCTAAGATCGTTGAGATAACGAAAGTGGTCAGGGAAGGTACGAAAACCATGGTAATACCACTGATGACTCCGGGAAGACTTAAGGGAAATATGATTTTCATAAAGGTTTGTGCACCATTTGCTCCTAGGTCTCTAGCGGCATTTACAACATCTTTATCTATTTTAATCAGGACATTGTAAATTGGTAATACCATAAAAGGTAAAAAGTTATAAACCATACCAAGGATAATAGCAGCAGGTGTATTAATGATATTGATTGTTGGCAGATGCATAAATTTTAAAATACTATTGATCACTCCCGATTTTTCTAAGAGATTTTGCCAAGCAATTGTTCTAAGAAGAAAATTCATCCACATGGGGAGGATAATGATAAGAACGATAAAACTATTACTCTTCATCTGAGATTTATTCAGTATGATAGCCAATGGATAGGCAAGTACTAAGCAGATGACTGTACTGACAATGGATAATTCCAAGGAGAGTATCAGCGCTTTCAGATTGACGGGGTCTGAGATCAGTGCGATATTCTCTAATGAAAACCCGCCTTCTTTCTTCGTAAAACCATAGAAAACAATCATAATCAGCGGAATGATTATAAAACCGGCCATCCACAGAATGTAAGGAAAAGACAACCATTTCACTTTATTACTTTTGGAAAATTGAGATCTATTTTCTGCAGCGGAAGAGGGGGTTTTACGTGTTGATTTTGATAAAACATTCGTAAGTTTCATAGGAAACCATCTCCTTATCCTTTACTCGGATTTACGAAAGATTATTCGGCTATTTCCACAGCCTGTTCGTCTTCTGATTCCGGTTTATGCATAATCTGTATATCATAAGGATCTACTTTAATTCCAACTTCTCTTCCTACCGGAACGAGATCCGTAGAGTGCACGAGCCATTCATGGCCGTTGGCCATAACACCCATTTCATAATGGACACCTTTAAAAATGAGTGAAGATACAGTTCCTTTCATCGTACCTTCCTCCGGCTTTACAAGATCGATGTCTTCTGGGCGTATCACGACATCCACAGGACGATTATGTCCAAAACCAATATCAACACAAGGGAAATTGATACCCAGTATGTTCACCAGACGATCTTCCACCATGGTAGACCCGATGATATTACTATCTCCGATAAAGTCTGCGACGAATGCATTTTTAGGTTCGTTATAGATATCTTCCGGTGTTCCGATCTGCTGGATATATCCTTGGTTCATGACAACGATGGTATCTGACATGGTAAGTGCTTCCTCTTGATCATGGGTTACATAAACAAAGGTAATTCCCAGCTCATTCTTAAGCCGGATTAATTCGTACTGCATATCCTGACGAAGCTTTAAATCAAGTGCACCAAGAGGTTCATCCAGTAATAAAACCTTAGGCTCATTTACAATTGCTCTTGCTATGGCAATACGTTGCTGTTGACCACCGCTTAAGGAGTCTGGCATACGGTCACCATATTCTTCGAGGTTTACCAGCTTGAGTGCATATTGAATCTTATCCTTTATGTATTGATTACTTTTCTTTTTTATTTTTAAACCGAAGGCTATGTTTTCTGCAATAGTCATATGGGTAAACAAAGCATATTTTTGGAATACGGTATTCAACTGACGCTCATTGGGTGGTAGTTTGGTAATATCCTTACCATGAAAAATAACCTGTCCCTTATCCGGATTTTCGAAGCCACCGATAATTCGCAAGGTTGTAGTTTTACCGCAGCCAGATGGTCCCAACAGAGTTAAGAATTCATTTTCACGGATATATAGGTTAAGTTCGTCTAATACAACGGTATCTCCAAAGGATTTTGTAACATTAACAAGATCTATTAATTTGTTCGTAGTCATGACGGTTCCTCCTTTACATAGCTTAAAAGCTTGGGGGTGTTGATACCCACAGAAGAGTTGCACCGGTTTTTTCCGATGCGGTAATGTAATGCTGTTTATTTGGAGTAAAATAAAAGGATTCACCCTTCTTGATTTTATGGGTTCTTGTACCGATGTGAAGAGTGACACTACCATTAATCACATAACCGAATTCTTCGCCGTCATGAGGATTGTCAGGGTAAGTGGAACCACCGGAATCTAATGTCAGTAAGATGGGTTCCATCATATTCTTTTGTGCATTCGGAATAATCCATTTAATTTCGTTCTTTAGTTCAGCATCATATTTTTCAAAATAATCGGATTTCTTAAATACTACCTGTTCAGAAGTAGTACCGCTGAAAAACTCCTCGAGATTCGTACCCAGACATTGCAGGATGTCCATCAGAGTTGCGATCGAAGGTGATGTTAAATCCCGTTCCAGCTGAGATATAAATCCTTTGGATAATTCTGCTCGGTCTGCTAATTCTTCCTGTGTTAAGCTTTTCTGTACTCTTAACTCTTTGATTTTGGCACCGATATTCACGAGGACACTTCCTTTCAGATAATCTTAATAAAAATAAACTCAGAGTTTAGTAAAGCTAAACCCACAACAGTTATAATTTAACGTATAAATATTAACTTGTCAACATTTTTTTGCTAAATTTTACCCAATTTTCTCAGCTTTTTGGTAAGCAAAAAAATCCCTTGGGTGAAAGGATATCACTTTTCCTTTTTCATCCAAGGGGGGTAATTACACATATTTGTAACTAACTATTTTCGATAGAAGTTTTTGATGTTATCCATTCTGGTAGTCATATTCATGAGAAGGTAATCAACAAGAGTGACAGCTACCATAGATTCAACAACAACTACAGCTCGTGGAACTATAACCGGATCATGGCGGCCAAGCACTTGAATTTCAATATTTTCATTGCTTTTATTAACGGTGGACTGGGTTCTTGCTATAGAAGGAGTTGGTTTTACGGCAGCTCTTAATATGATCTCGGAGCCATCACTGATTCCCCCTAGAATACCACCGGAATGATTGGTTTTTTTCTTAATCTGATTACTTTGATCCAAGTAAAAAGCATCATTGTTATCGGAACCATTACGGGTAGCAGCATGAAATCCATCTCCGATTTCCACTCCCTTAACAGCGCCAATGGACATGACAGCCCGGGCAAGTGCAGCATCTAGCTTATCAAATACCGGTTCACCGATACCCACAGGCATACCGGTTACGATGCATTCAATTACACCACCGGAGGAGTTATTGTCCTGCATTTGTTCCATTAAGTACTGTTCCGCTTGCATGGATGCTTCAGGATCTGGCATACAGAGAGGACTTGTAAAGGTAGCTTCTTTACTGCATTTTTGATAATCGATCACAATAGGACCGATTGATTTTGTATAGGCATATACTTCAATGCCAAGTTCCTTTAAAATTGTGCAAGCAATGGCACCTGCAGCCACCCTTCCGGTCGTTTCTCTTCCGGAGGACCGTCCTCCACCTCGATAATCACGAAAGCCATATTTGCTGTCATAGGTGTAATCTGCATGCCCTGGGCGGTAAAACTGAGCAATCGCGGAGTAATCTGAGGATCTTTGATTTTCATTAAATACCGCTAAGGAGATAGGGGTTCCGGTTGATAAACCTTCGAAGGTACCGGATAATATGGTAACGGTATCCCCTTCGCTTCTCGGTGTCGAATACTTTGTTTGTCCCGGCTTTCTTCTGTTTAAATAGGTTTGAATGGTGCTTTCCTGTACAGGAAGTCCTGCGGGACAGCCATCTACTACAACACCAATTCCTTTACCATGGGATTCACCCCAGGTAGAGAGCTTAAAAATAGTTCCATATACGGATCCTGCCATATGATTTACCTCATTTATTGTTTGATTTACACCAAGTGAATTTCTATTCATTCATCTCGTGTATTAGTTTATTCGTTGTTCTTTCACAACAGTCCTTTCATAATGAATGAAATGGATTCTTCTATCGCTTTTATGAATCCATAGTATATAGGAAATACAAACCAGATTCAATGGTTTTAAGGACATTTGTGTAAAATTTTCATATATTGAAATGACAAGAATAAAAAGGGGCTAACTATGGCTAATCAGTTCTTTCGCCCTGGATATAACTCCGGGTTCCGATATGAAAAACAAAATAATACGAATATGAATAATAACAATAATAGAGATTATACCAAAGAAACAGATGGGAGATATCCCCAGAGGGATGATGACCTTATCATAGAAGATAATACTGTCTATGAAATAGATCGTGGATGCTACGAGAAATTAAAAAAACAGAAACGTTTTAAATAAATTAAATAGACCAACTAGCAAAAATTTTTATCATTTCATTCTTAAATAAGGCAACAAAAAAGCTGCATATTATGCAGCTTTTTTGTTCTGTACGGAAGAATATTTCGTGTGGTTAGATCTTCATTTTAGAAGAGTCCGTTGCCATTTCCACAGCAGCAGCAGAGGATAAGGATTATAAAAATGAAGCTGTTGTCTCCACAACCATTTCCACAACCATTTCCACCGCCAAAGAAGCCGTTGTTACCGCTACAGCAGCATAATAAGATGATAATTAAAAAGATTGATCCACATCCATTATCTACTGAGTTGCAATTTGTTGCTGCTAAATCACTCATATTAGTTCCTCCTAATATTAATTACAATGTATCATATGTAGCTTAGCTTGGCTGATTTCCTATTTTTATAAATTATTTAAATGTTTTTTTAATAATTTTTGACACATAATTGTGATATTACAACAAAAGTGTATCCGAGGCTACAATATAATCTGGAAAAATGTGTTATGATCATTTTGGATAAGCTAAAAAGAGTTAAAATAATACAAGCAGGCTAAACGAAACGGATGAAATATATGAAAAAATTATTTTTAGAAGGGAGAAAAATATTATGGATCCAAAAAGTAAATTAAAGAATATTGAGTTAGCAAAAATAGTTCGGTTAGAAGAGGAAGTTGCGTATCAAAAAGGACAAGTGGTATCGAAAACCCTAGTACAAAATAAAAGTGTAAGCTTGACTTTATTTTCCTTCGATCAAGGCGAAGAAATTAGTTCCCATTCTTCGGATGGGGATGCAATGGTAACGGTGCTAGATGGTACAGGTAAATTTACCGTTGGAGATGAAAGTTTTATACTTACCAAAGGAGAAACCTTGATTATGCCATCTCAGGTTCCCCATGCGGTTTATGGAGAAGAGCAATTTAAGATGCTTCTTACAGTTGTTTTTTAATTTATCAAGCTATTTACAAGGCACCGGCAATTCGATATAATATTTTAATATTTGATCGAAGGATAGGTGCTTTTTTATATAAAAAAATGGACATCCTATGGTAGAACGATAAAGATACAGATGATAAGATAAGGGAGAAAAATAATATGAATTTATTTGATATTATAGGGCCTGTTATGGTTGGACCATCAAGCTCCCACACTGCCGGTGCAGTACGGATCGGATACATTGCAAGGCAACTGTTGGGTGAGGACATAAAAAATGCCGATATTTATTTACACGGGTCTTTTTGGTCGACAGGAAAAGGCCATGGAACAGATAAAGCATTAATTGCCGGTCTTTTAGGCATGAAAGCGGATGATGAAAGAATTCCCTTTAGTTTTACCATAGCAGATGAGATGGGAATTCAATATTCTTTTTCAAAAGTTGAACTTCGGGATGCTCATCCCAATACAGTAATGCTAAAGCTGTTCGGAGTGGGAGGAAGAGAATTGGAAATAGTCGCGGCTTCCTTAGGAGGTGGCAGAATTAGTGTCTGTCAAATTGATGGACTAACAGCAAACTTTGGTGCGGACTATCCAACTTTGATCGTTCACAATGAAGATCAACCAGGTCATGTATCGAATGTCACAACAATGCTTGGGAAAAGTTCTGTAAATATCGCCACTATGCAATTGTATCGAGATGGTAGAGGCGGAAATGCAGTTATGGTAATCGAATGCGATCAAGAAATACCTTATCAAGTGATCCATACGATGCGACAATTAGAAGGTATCGTAAAGGTGACTTATTTGAGTCTAGAAGAACAAAAGTCGTAACTGAAAGAAAGGTGCGAAAGACATGAGTTATAAATCCTTTGAGGAAATTATAGTTCGAGGCAGGGAAAACAACAGAAAATTCTGGGAAGTAGTACTTGAAGATGATTTAAAGGAACGCCAGGTAACCAGGGAAGAATCCATGGAAAAGATGCGTCACCTATACCATAGTATGAAAGCCGCGGATCATGCTTATGATGCCGAGGTAATGTCTGCTAGTAAGTTAGTAGGTGGTGATGGTCAGAAAATATCGAAAGCCCTACAAGAGGGAAGAATTTTGAGCGGACCTTTCATTGGAGAAATCATGGCAAAGGCTATAAAGATGGGTGAATCCAATGCTTGTATGAAGAAGGTAGTAGCAGCTCCTACAGCTGGATCCTGTGGAGTTATTCCAGCTGTTTTTTTAACTTATGAACAACAGTATCAGGTTCCGGAAGATAAGATGATTGAAGCGATGTATGTAGCTGCTGGAATCGGACAGGTCATAGCTATACGAGCATTTATCTCCGGGGCTGCCGGTGGTTGTCAAGCAGAAATTGGATCTGCCAGTGCGATGGCAGCCGGAGCAATCGCATATCTTAATGGCGGAACGAGTGAGGAGATCTCCCATGCATGTGCTATGTCTTTAAAAAATTTGTTAGGTTTGGTTTGTGACCCCGTAGCAGGATTGGTGGAAGTACCTTGTGTCAAACGAAACGTGATAGGAGCAGTGAATGCGATTACCAGTGCTGATATGGCTCTAGCAGGGATCAAAAGTAAGATACCACCGGATGAAGTAATCGATGCGATGAGAGAGATAGGTGAAGCTTTACCCAGTTCGTTGAAAGAAACGGGTGAAGGTGGATTAGCTGCTACGAATACCGGAATGGAGATTGCTAAAAGTATTATGGAGCCTTTGGTTTAAATCATAATCCAATGTATATTGAAAAAGCTCTCGGAATAGGATAATACAAAAGAATTTGGAGAAAAATTGTATGGGCAAACGAAACAGAGTCCAAATAATTATACATTGCAAAGAGTATGAAAAAAATCAACAAACTATAGAGAGATTCGGACACATTAAATATTGCTTACCAATGATTGATGCGTATGTAGTAGAAGTGGATAAAGAAGAACTAGATCAGATTAAGGCTTTAGACGAATCCTTTAATATCGAAGAGGATGCACATATTACAGCCCAAATGAATCGGGTGAATGATTTGATCGAATGCCGCTTTGCTCATGATAGAGGTATTTATGGTAAGGGCATTGGTGTAGCTATTGTTGATACAGGAATCTGTTTGCATAAGGATTTTATTGAAGGAAGTAACCGTGTTGTCGCCTACCCATGTAGCAGGCATTATCGGAGGGAATGGTTTCTCGTCCAAAGGGAAATATAGGGGGATTGCACCGGAATGTAATTTCATCTCAGTTAAGGTACTAGATCACCGTGGGGATGGAAATATCTCAGATGTATTAGCTGGACTTCAGTGGATTATTGATAATAGGCGTAAGTATAATATCCGTATCGTTAATATCTCAGTAGGTACATCAGCGAAAGAGGATAGTGATGAGAACTCCTTATTAGTTCAAGGGGTCAATGCAGTATGGGATAGTGGAATTGTTGTAGTAGTAGCGGCAGGAAATAATGGCCCTGGTCCGATGTCCATCTCAACTCCTGGAATCAGCCGTAAGGTTATCACGGTAGGATCTTCTGATGATAATGTTACTGTTGAAGTATTCGGAAGCCGTACCAAAGATTACTCTGGAAGAGGGCCAACACCCTTCTGTATTAAGAAACCTGATATTGTGGCACCGGGCTCTAATATCATATCGTGTAATATTAGTCGTTATAATGCGAGAGGAAAAGCTACTTTGTTCCATGCAGAAACTCCGATGATGTATACGATTAAGAGCGGAACCTCCATGGCAACTCCCGTGGTGTCCGGTTCCATTGCACTCCTTTTGTCAAAACATCCGGAGATGACAAATCGCGAAGTTAAATTAAAGCTTAGAAGTAGTGCTGTGGATCTTGGTCAACCAAGAGAGAAACAGGGTTGGGGTCTTTTAAATGTCAGAAAGCTACTAGAATAAGAAAGAGGGTTAAATTAGTCACAGATTTAACTAAGATTTAATGAAAACATAATAGAGCTATCATCACAACAAAATCGCAAAGTGATATATTAATAATATAAAGAAAAAACTCAAAATGACTTAGATATAACATGGGATTTTTGAAAGAGATGTAATTTACATAATCTGAAAATAATTGTTGCAGAATGGTAAATACTGTGATTTAATGTTTTTGATGTCAGATTATAGATAAGAGAATAATTAGAAAAGGACCGATAGCTTGAAGACCGATAAATTATATCAACTTACGAAAAAAGATATACCTGAACTCGTAAAGCTTCTTGCAGAATGTTTTCAGGAGGATCCACTTTTTTGCCACTTAATTCCTGACAAAGAGATAAGAAAAAGAGTGACACCAGAGATCTTGGAATGTGATATAGAAGAAGAATTTAAGAATTGTAATATCTTTGCAGATAGTAAAGAGCTTAATGGAATCATCATTGTATCTGATGAAAGTGAACCCTATAATCCTATAAAATATTATTGGAATGAACTGCTTTTTGCATTAAAGACCGACGCTTATCTGATCAAAGAAGATAAATCATTAAGAACCTTTTGGAATTTTATCAAAGGTAGCGAGTATCTGGACTCTCGTTGGACCTGTGAATTAGAACGGGTAAAGCGTCTTCATATTATATATTTTGCAGTTCGTCCATCTAAGAGAGGAACAGGAATTGCAGATCGATTAATGTATCCAATACTCGATTATGTGGATACCCATCATCTGGAGACCTCCTTGGAAACGCACAAGGAGCAGAATGTCGGCTTATATCAGCATTATGGATTTCAAATATATAAGGTAATAGATAAGCATACGGATTTAAAGCAGTACTGTATGGTGCGTCCTGCCGTTCTTTCGGATATGGAAGTCCATCCATCTTTTAAAAATATACTGAATGAGACTGGGCATGCTTCTTAAAAAGGAAGTAACAGCAAGTAAATAAAAGTGGAGATACGGTCTTTCGCAAGAAAAATTTAATGCGAAAGATGTATTTCCATATTTTTTTAGTTAATTAGTTTAATTAATTTACAAATAAGTATTGTAAGATATGGTAAAAGGAGTTATAATAGTTTTCATAGATGTTACTTCCTGAAGTAGCGGATAAAATACATACTTTCGTATATATTAATCATGATTGAATCGTAAATCTTTATTATTCAGGCAGTAATCTCAATTAGTTATGAATGCGTTTATGCATAAATAAGGAGGAAATTTATTATGGCTTATTTTAACGTTGGAAAAATCCAATATGAAGGACCGGAAAGTAAAAATCCGCTTGCATTTAAATACTACAATCCAGAAGAAGTAGTTATGGGCAAGACAATGAAAGAACAACTTCGATTTGCAATGTCCTATTGGCATACATTAACTTATATGGGAACCGATCCATTTGGCGGTACAACAATGCATCGTGATTGGGATAAGACAGAAGATGCAATGCAGAAAGCGAAAGAAAGAGTTCATGCTTCTTTCGAATTTATGGAGAAGATGCAGATCCCATTTTTCTGCTTCCATGATGCTGATATCGCACCTAGAGCTGATAGTTTAGAGGAAACAAATAGATGTTTGGATGAAATTGTTGCTGTTATTAAAGAAGAGATGGCAAGAACCGGAATTAAGTGCCTCTGGGGTACTACGAATGCATTCGGTGATGATAAGTTTGTTCACGGTGCAGGAACCTCCTGTAATGCTACTGTATTTGCATACGCAGCAGCTCAGATAAAGAAAGCAATGGAAATCACCAAGGAACTTGGTGGCGTTAACTATGTATTCTGGGGTGGTCGTGAAGGTTATGAGACATTACTTAATACAGATACTGGTTTAGAACTGGATAACCTTGCAAGATTGCTGCAAATGGCAGTAGATTATGCGAAGGAGATCGATTTTACCGGACAATTTTTAATTGAGCCAAAGCCAAAAGAACCTACAAAGCACCAATACGATTTTGATGCTGCAACCGTTCTTTCTTTCTTAAGAAAATATAAATTGGACCAATTCTTCAAATTAAACATTGAAGCAAACCATGCTACTTTAGCACAACATACCTTCCAGCATGAATTAAACATGAGCAGAATTAACGGTGTTCTGGGTAGTGTAGATGCCAATACCGGTGATCCAATGCTTGGTTGGGATACCGATCAATTCCCTACCAATATTTACGATACCACTTTAGCTATGTATGAGATTCTCTTAGATGGAGGATTAACCAAGGGTGGATTAAACTTTGACTCTAAAGTTCGTAGAGCATCCTTTGAAGATGACGATTTATTCTATTCTTATATTGCAGGTATGGATGCATTTGCAAAGGGCTTAAAGGTTGCTGCAAAGTTAATTGAAGATAAGGTATTTGAAGATTTTAAAGCAAGCCGTTATGCAAGTTACAAAGATGGAATTGGTAAAGATATTGTAGAGGGCAAGGTTGGCTTTAAAGAATTAGAAGCATATGCTCTTAAAAATGGAGTTACACCAAACCGATCAGGAAGACAGGAATTATTAGAAAGTATTTTAAATCAATATATCTTAGAAACAAAATAATAGATAGAACAAACAAGATGAATTAGCAAGCTAATTCATCTTGTAAAGTAAAGGCTTGCTGCATAAAACACAGCAAGCCTTATTATATTATACTATTAAAGAACTAAGGATGGAGCTATATATATTCTGGTTTTCATCTCATTATCCAGCATATACAATCCTTTGGGATCACTAGCAAATAAATCATATTTTTTAATATTATCATCGGCATTCTTTTCTTCTTCCCCTTGTTCTTTAATGAACCAGTCAAGAAACTGCATCGTTCTAAAATCCTTATGACGATAAGCTGCTTCATAAATAGCATGGATGGAAGCGGTAACAAATTGCTCATGTTCCAGGGACTTTACTAAGGGTTCCCGGAAATTCTCGTAGCTACCATTAGGACCGTCAATAGCACTTAAGGTAACGGTTTCTCCGTTATTTAATATATATTGGCGGAATAATAATGCATGGTCCCGTTCCTCTTGCATTTGAACGAAGAACCAGTTTTCATAACCATTTAGACTTTGATCTGCATAATAATTTGCCATATCCATATAAAGATAGGCAGAATAAAACTCTTTATTGATCTGTTCATTTAATAATTTTACTACTTCAGGATTTAACATACTTACCTTCCTTTCTTACGTACCTATGAAGTACTATAACCATATGTACGGATAACATACTTTAAAATAATATGATTTATGGGATGTTTGCTTCACTATTCAACAGTAATTACTGATACAGGGCAGCTGTCAGCTGCTTCACTGGCAGTATCTTCTGAATCGGGCGGAATAACATCAACATAAACTTCAGCCTTTCCATCATCAGCCATCTGAAATACCTTTGGGCATATATCGGAACACAATCCACATCCAATACAACCATCACGATCAATATAAGCTTTCATACGTACATTCCTCCTTTTATTTTGGAAATCTACATAACATATCCTTCCATCTTTGGTAAATCTATTATATCATATTGATAAATAAATGTAACCATATTTCATAAGAACTAATTTTAAAAGATACATACATTTGGATGTTTCATTCTGGGCATGGAATATCAGATTACAGGTATAATAAAGAATATGCCAATTATATGAAAAATAGATAAAACTTCAAAATGGAGACTAAAAATAGAAAGGAAATAAAACCATATGACAATTAATCGAAGTAAAGTAGTAATCGTAGGAGCCGGGCTAGTAGGCTCTTCCACAGCATTCAGTTTAATAACTCAGGGTGTATGTGATGAAGTTATGATCATTGATATTAATAAGGATAAAGCAAGAGGGGAAGTCATGGACTTAAACCATTGCATTGAGTATCTCAATCGTAACGTAAGGGTTACAGAAGGTGATTATAAAGACTGCGGGGATGCTGATATTGTTGCCATTACAGCAGGAGCTCCACCGAGACCAGGTCAATCCCGTTTGGATACCTTGGAATTATCAGCGAAAATTGCGGAATCAATTGTAAAGCCAATTATGGAAAGCGGATTTCGCGGTCACTTTATTGTCGTGTCCAATCCGGTAGATATCATAGCTCATTATGTTTATCGACTCTCTGGACTTCCGAAAAATCAGGTAATCGGTACAGGTACAGCGATGGATTCTGCAAGACTAAAGTATTTTATCGGTGAAATATTTCATATTGATCCAAGAAGTGTTCAGGGTTATACCATGGGGGAACATGGTGATAGTCAAATGTGTCCCTGGTCCCATGTTACCGTAGGAGGAAAAAGAATCAAGGATATCCTTGAAGATAACCCGCAATATGCATCGATTAATCTCGATGAGATCGTTACCAGAGTGGCAAAAGTAGGATTTGAAATTCTTCAGGTAAAGGGAACAACCTGTTATGGGATCGCTACTACGGCAGCGGGAATTATAAAAGCTATCTTAAATGATGAAAATAAAATAATTCCAGTGTCAACACTATTGGAGGGCGAGTTTGGGGAATCTGATGTATTCTGCGGAGTACCTGCGATCTTAAACAGAAGTGGCGTGCAAGATGTAGTTGAGGTACATCTATCGGAAGAAGAAAAATTGAAATTTAAGCAGTCTGTTCATGTGATTAGAGAGTATACAAATAGACTATACGACAAATAAATTATGGCGAATGAAATAAGTTAGATATTGTTAAAAATGCTATATTATGGTATAGTTGTCTTAGTTACTTCATTCAACTACTATAAAATGGAGGTATGTATTATGAAACAGTATGAATGTGTTTGCGGTTATGTTTATGATCCTGCAGTTGGTGATCCTGATAGTGGTATAGCACCTGGTACTGCATGGGAAGATGTTCCTGAGGATTGGGTTTGTCCAGTCTGCGGTTTAGAAAAAAGTGCATTTACCGAGGTTGAATAGTTAATTGAAATAACGTTGTCAGGGATTTTATTCTGACAACGTTATTTTTGTGTTAGAGTTTGAATGAGGTATTCCATTTACCGTGTATATAGCAGCGTCAGCATCCATCCATTCACAGATATTCCATTGACATAGTAGGAAACTCAAAGTATAATTGGTCTGATATGGAGCCATATCGTCTGGCCTAGTAGAAAATTTCACATGATACAGAGGTGATTCCATGATATATTTAGATTATGCAGCCAACACTCCAATAGATCGGAGCGTATTGGATTATTTTTATACAGAAACCTTGAATTATATTGCTAATCCTAATTCCTCCCATATTCTGGGAAGAGAAGCGAATGCAAGAATGGAGCAGATCACAGAGCAGATAGCGAAATACTTGCAGGTACAACCGAGTGAGATTATATATACCTCAGGTGCCAGTGAAGCCAATAATCTAGCAATTAAAGGATTGGTACAGGCATATAAGCACAATGGGAAACATATTATTTCCACCTGCATGGAACATTCGTCTGTTAGTGGAGCTTTAACTTATTTGCAAACCTTAGGATATGAGATTGATCTTGTTGATATAACGGTAGACGGATTAGTAGATTTAAATCACTTGAAAGAGTTGCTTCGTAAGGATACCGTATTGGTATCGGTTTGTTATGTTGACAGTGAGCTGGGAATTCAACAGCCAATTCAAACAATAGGTAACATCCTTAAAGAATATCCCAATTGTTATTTTCATACCGATGCAACCCAAGCGGTTGGTAAGGTACCGGTATCTTTTGAGAATGTTGACTGTTTGACTTTTACTCCTCACAAATTCTTTGGATTAAATGGATGCGGTATATTAATAAAGAGGGATAATGTTGTGTTGGAACCCTTCATACACGGAGGTACCAGTACTACAATGTACCGAAGTGGTACACCGGCACTTGCACTGGCGGCTTCGATTGAGAAAGCATTAGAGATATCCTTGGAACAATTAAAGTTTCGTTACGATTATATAGAAGAGCTTAATAAAAGACTTAAGCAAGCATTATTAACGTATCAGGGAGTACGGATTAACAGTACATCTTATTCGGTTCCTCATATCCTAAATATTAGTGTTAAGGGAGTCAAGGCAGCGATATTTCAAAAAGAATTGGAGACGGAAGGAATTTGTGTATCTATTAAATCAGCCTGTTCCGTGGCGAATTCTCCATCCCGACCGGTATATGCGGTAACGAAAGATAAGAAGAATGCGATGTCATCATTTCGAATTAGTATAAGTCACCTTACTACAAGGGAAGAGCTGGAGCAGTTTTTGATTGCATTTTCAAATTGTTATCAGAGATTATATCAATCGTAGTAGAAGGATATTAATAATCAAAATATTTTAAATAAATAGTAGGAACTAATTTGATTTTAAGATGAATTTGAACGAACAAGTTAGATTGTGATAGAATTATGAAACGTTAAGTTTGATTTAGAAAGTGGATGAAAAATGGATAAAAATCAAGAGATTGATATGATGAAATTAGAAACAGAAGCTGCCGAAAGTAATACCAAGAAGGAGGCTTCCAACCAGGAAAGACACCTTGAGATTGAGAGAAGCATCATTAAGAAATTTAGAAAACCAATTTGGAAGAAGTTTATCGATGGGATTAATGAATATCAACTGATTCAGGAAGGTGATAAAATCGCTGTATGTATCTCCGGTGGTAAGGATTCTATGCTGCTTGCCAAGTGTATGCAGGAGATACAGCGCCACGGTAAAGTACCGTTTGAATTGGTATTTTTAGTAATGAACCCCGGTTATAATGAAATCAATAAGCAGACAATTATTAACAATGCTAAATTATTAGATATCCCGATTACTATGTTTGAAACTCAGATCTTTGATATTGTAGCGGAGGTGGATGAATCTCCCTGCTATCTTTGCGCCAGAATGCGTAGGGGTTACCTCTATAAGAACGCACAGGCCTTAGGATGTAATAAGATAGCGCTGGGACATCATTTTGATGATGTGATTGAAACCATATTAATGGGTATGCTCTATGGTGGTCAAATTCAAACGATGATGCCAAAGCTCCATAGTACCAATCACCCGGGCATGCAGCTAATTCGTCCGATGTATATGGTAAAGGAAGCAGACATTATTGCATGGAAGCAATATAATGATTTACAGTTTATCCAATGTGCCTGCCGTTTTACTGAAAACTGTACTCTGTGTGATAACGGAGGCGGTGGATCCAAACGTCAGGAGATGAAAACATTAATTAAAAAATTCAGACAAACAAACCCAAGCATAGAGATGAATATTTTCCGCAGTGTTCATAATGTTAATTTGGATACAATCATTGGATATAAAGACAAGACAAAAGAGTATAATTTCCTCGATGACTATGATACCAAAGGAGGTACCACATGTTAAATCAATTCTCAAGAACAGAGCTGTTGTTTGGAAAAGATGCAATGAATCAACTGAACCAGGCTAGAGTTGCTGTATTTGGTATCGGAGGTGTTGGCGGGTATACGGTAGAAGCTTTAGCACGCAGTGGTGTAGGTACGTTCGATTTGATTGATGATGATAAAGTGTGCTTAACCAATATCAATCGACAGATTATTGCCACAAGAAAAACCGTTGGTAAATATAAAGTGGATGTTATGAAAGAACGAATTCTTGAAATTAATCCGAATGCAGTTGTATATACACACCAGTGTTTTTTTACTCCCCAGACTGCGGATAGCTTTGATTTTTCACAGTATTCCTACGTGGTGGATGCGATCGATACCGTATCCGGTAAGATTGAGTTAGTTCTACGGGCACAGGAAAAGAAGGTACCGATCATTAGCTGCATGGGAGCAGGGAATAAATTAGATCCTACCTGTTTTGAAATAACTGATATCTACAAGACTTCTGTGTGTCCTTTAGCAAAAGTCATGCGCAAGGAGCTTAAAGTTAGAGGAGTAAAGAAGCTGAAAGTAGTGTATTCAAAGGAGTTACCAAGAAAGCCTTTGGAAGATATGTCCCTAAGCTGTAAGAGTCATTGTATTTGTCCTCCGGGAGCGGAGCGTAAATGTACTGCCAGAAGGCAAATCCCAGGTAGTAATGCATTTGTTCCATCTGTTGCAGGCTTAATCATTGCCGGTGAGGTAATCAAAGATCTTGGAGGTATTGGATAAAGATAATATTTGGATGAATATATAGAAAAATATAAACGATAGTTATTCTATCGGATCATAAGCAAATTTGCTGCAGGCTGATCCAGAGAAGTAATTGAACGAGGTGCAGCGATGCTTGGCTGGGATTTAGATCAGCTTCTATCCAAAACAATACTTGCACTGAGGGAAGTGGAGCAGACAACAGGATTAGTCTAGAAAAATCATGATAAATTCATGGCGGATGGCTTTGGAGAAGAAAAGGAATACATTCTGTGATTGCTATACAAGTAGTTTCATTATGTATCATATGTATCGATATAAAATAAGAAGGAGGTTTTCCTCCTTCTTGTTTTATATTGAAAGATGTATTTAATTACTAAGGTATGAAATGAATTCTCTTCAATTTATTCTTATTCTTCTAATTCCTTCATCGCTTTAAGGAGTTTTTGCATCGCATCCTTTAGGATATCTCGTGGACATGCTATGTTAATTCTTTGAAAACCAAGGCCTGACGCACCAAACATCGTTCCACCATCAAGCCAAAGACCGGCTTTGTGAACAATCATATGTTCCATTTTTTCTTCAGTGAACGACAAAGCGCTAAAATCCAACCAGATTAAATAGGTCCCCTGGGGTTCAACTAATCGGATCTGTGGTAAGTTATCTTTTAAAAACTGTCTTACATAAGATAAATTATCCTGCAGATAAAGCTTTAATTCATTTAACCAGGGTTCTCCATTGGCATAAGCTGACTGACAAGCGATTAAACCTAAGGTGTTAAGCTGGCTGTATCCGGTCTTTCTGATTTCGTCGATGAACTTCCGTCGAAGCACCGGGTTTTTTATAAAAATATTGGAAACCTGTAAACCTGCAAGGTTAAAAGTTTTACTAGGGGCCGTACAAATGATACTATAATCTGCAAAGTCCTCATTGATACTTGAAAATACCGTATGAGGGTGTCCGGGATAGGTAAAATCACAATGGATTTCATCGGATAGGATCAATACCTGATGTTTAAGGCATAGATTTCCTAACCTCACCAGTTCCTCCTTTGTCCATACTCGACCAACTGGATTATGGGGACTACAGAGAATAAATAATTTAACTTGCTCCTCTATGATTTTTCGTTCCATATCTTCAAAATCGATCCGATAGTTATAATCTTGGTATACCAGCGGATTAATAATCAGTCTTCGGTTATTATCTTCAATTACGGAGGTAAAAGGATAATATACAGGCTGTTGGATTAATACTGCATCACCCTCCTTTGTGAAGGCCCGAACCGCACATGCAAGGGCATAAACAACACCGGGTGCCTTGACCAGCCACTCCTTTTTTGTCTCCCATTCAAAATGCTTCAAAAACCACTGATACACAGCATCAAAATAATCACGTTTTACTTCTGTATATCCGAAGATACCATGAGATACAGCCTTAAGTAAATCATCCAGGACAGGATCTGGTGCCTTAAAGTCCATGTCTGCAACCCATAAGGGTAGTATTCCTTCCGGCTTACCTCTTTCTTTTGCAAAATCATATTTAATCGAATTCGTATTTTTACGATCTATAATCTCATCAAAATTCCTATTCATAGCAAGATCCTTTCCCAATGGTTAAGTTAATCGATACATGGTATTCAAACAATGACTCGATTTTATTATTGTATCTCAAGTGCCTGTGCTAAATCTGCAATTAAGTCATCCACGTGTTCAATGCCAACGGAAAAACGTAATAAAGTATCTGTAATACCTTTTTCCTCTTGCTTTTCCTTAGGCAGGTCAGCATGGGTCTGAAGCATCGGATAGGTGATTAAACTCTCAACTCCTCCAAGACTTTCAGCATATTGTATTAATTTCACCTGTTCTAATAGAGCAACAGCAGTTTCTTTTTGATCTACCCGAAAGGAAATCATACTACCAAAACCGGTAGCCTGATTAAGATTAGTGTGATAGCCGGGGTGGGATGGAAGACCAACATAATATACTTCTTTAACCTTTGGATGTTTCGTTAACCAATCTACGATTACCAGGGCATTTTTTTGTTGGCATTCCATACGAAGAGCAAGGGTCTTAATTCCTCGAAGTATTAACCAACTATCAAAAGGAGCTAAACCGGTTCCAATGGTTTTTACAACAAATCGAATTCGTTCGGAAAGCTGCTCATTCGCCGTAACTAAAAAGCCGGCTAGGGTATCATTATGACCACCGAGGAATTTGGTTCCGCTATGAAGAACAATGTCTGCTCCGAGAGAAATAGGATTTTGATAATATGGAGTGAGGAAGGTATTATCAACAATCAATAAAAGCTGATACTTCTTGCATATCTTTGCAACCGCTCTTAGATCGGTTACCTGCATCATAGGATTGGTAGGAGTTTCTATATAAATAGCTTTGGTATTTGATTTTATTGATTTTTCTATGTTTAATAGATCAGAGGTATCGATATAATCAATTTCTAAACCATTTTTACGATTGATATGATCGAAAAGTCTTACAGATCCGCCGTAAAGATCATCCGAGGACAGAATATGATCTCCTGGTTCAAATAATTCCATACAGGCTTGAATTGCAGCCATACCACTTGAGAATGCAACAGTATCGTTACCGTTTTCTAAAGCAGTCATAATATGTTCTAATTGTTCTCTCGTTGGGTTTTGTACACGGGAATAGTCATAGCCGGTACTTTGTCCAACCGCAGGGTGAGCAAAGGTTGCTGTTTGATAGATCGGAGTACTGATGGCTCCTGTAGGGTCGTTATGTTTATTTTTTTGATTGCCGTAAAGGCATTTAGTATTAATATGCTTCTCCATTGGTACCTCACAATTCTGACTGAGCCTTTTGTTCTGTTTTTAAAATAATAGTATTCAAACTAATAATTGTCAATAGAAAATAATATTATTCCTATTGAATAACTATGAAAAAAGAAGGGAAATTTATATCGAATTAAGCTTGAATATCGAGGTAAAGGGTGCTATAAATAAATAATATGATCTTAAGAATTGGGTATTTTATTAATATTTATTCATTCATATACCGGTACAGAGCAACGAAATCGGAGTTAAGATCAACCAATGATATCAAAGATTACAGATAAGAAAGGATGGAGCTATTGACAGTTGTAGACGTCAATAGAAGATGACATGATCGGATTAGGAACAATAGTAAATATGGCTGCAATCATCATCGGATCTACGGTTGGGATCATAATTAAAGGTAGTTTGAAACAACGGTTTCAAGACACAATTATGAATGCTTTAGGACTGGCAGTAATGTTTATCGGAATTAGTGGAGCTTTGCAGGGAATCCTTACGATAAAGGACAATGGACTGGAAACAGAGAATATCATGTTGATGATTGTATCCTTAGCGTTGGGTGCTTTTCTGGGAGAACTTATTAATATAGAACAAAAGTTGGAGAAACTAGGCGAACTGATTAAAGTGAAGTTACAAGTAAAAGGTGAGAAGGGACAAAACTTTGTAGAAGGTTTTGTTAACAGTTCCCTATTATTTTGTATCGGTGCAATGGCCATAATCGGATCGTTGCAGGATGGATTGTCAGGGAATCCTTCCATGTTGATTGCAAAGGGAGTTATTGATGGTGTTGTAGCAATCTTTTTTGCCTCCACCTTAGGAATTGGGGTATTCTTTTCTATACTTCCCATAGGAATTTACCAAGGCTTGATTACACTTTCTGCAAGATTTATTGAGCCATACTTAGACGAGACTCTGATTACAAATCTATCTTTTATTGGTTCCATCTTAATCTTCGGCATTGGAATTAATATGATCTTTGGTAAAAAGATTAAGTGTGGGAATATACTACCGGCAGTTTTAATTCCTGTTTTTTATGAAATGATTACGAATCTGTTTAAATAGAGTCATGTTGAATTGAATTAAATATACTTTTTTGTATCATGGTGGGTTTTTCTGTCTTTCATTCGCGAGATAAGGAAGACCTTCTTTTATTAATGGTTTTTATGTTAATTTCTGCGGACGTTTTTACTTTTGGACATTGTAAATATATGGTAAACTTCTTTATGGCTCCAATCTTTTGTTGATAGATATCATTCGACAGAAATGGAAGGTAGGATGAATATAGGAGGGTACCAATGGGGAAGGTAACAATTGAGAACTTAAAAGAACTGGATTATAAGAGCAATGAAGCTTATAAAACCTTAAGAACAAACGTAGCTTTTTGCGGTAAAAAGATTAAAGTCATTGATATTACCAGTTGTGCACCGGGCGAGGGAAAATCAGTAGTTTCATTTCACTTGGCGATGTCTTTGGCAGAAGCTGGTAAAAAGGTTGTCTTTATTGATGCGGATCTTCGTAAATCTGTGCTCTTGGGAAGATATCATCTTGATCAGGAAGTGAAAGGCCTAACTCATTATCTTACGGGAATTATACATAAGGAGGAAGTAATTTACGAAACGAATATTAAGAACCTTTCAATGATATTTGCTGGTCCTGTACCTCCGAATCCTGCAGAATTACTTGGAAATAAATATAGTACTACACTAATTGATGAGTTAAGAGATGAATATGATTATGTAATTATAGATACACCCCCGTTGGGAAGTGTGATCGACAGTGCGATCATTGCTGCAAAAAGTGATGGAGCAATCCTTGTGGTTGAAGCGAATTCCCATAGTTATAGAATGATTGCCAGTGTGAAGACACAGCTTGAAAAAGCGGGATGTAAAATTCTGGGTGCTGTTTTAAATAAAGTTGATATGGATAGTAAAAGCTATTATAGCCATTATTCGGGGAAATTATATAAGAAATATAGTAAATATTATCTGGCAGAATAAATATACGATTATGGATTAATAAAAACAAGCTTAATTAATAAAATTGAAACTGGTGATCTGTGGGAAAAGTCCTGCAGATCATTTTTTTATATCATTAAATCGTTCATACTACGAAAAAAGAAAAGATTATGTCTATTATTATGTTAGCATTAATAATGCATAAATAATCATATAATGATGATAAAATGTGATTGACAATACAGGTATAATTGTATACAATAAAACAAATTTTAAATTTAATGGATGGGAGAGACGATACCATGGATCAAAGAAGAGTTTATATCAATCCACATAACAATCTATTGCAACTAGAGGAGCCGATTTACCCCCTCGTAGATGTGGATCAACCGAATGTGTTCCGTAATCTGTTTCCATATGATGAAATTCCGAAGATAGCTTTTAATGACAGAATTGTTCCGCATAATCTTCCCGATGAAATCTTTATCACAGATACTACTTTTCGGGATGGACAGCAATCAAGAGCACCTTATACTACGGAACAGATTGTTACTATGTTTGATTACTTTCATCGTCTGGGTGGTCCCAAGGGAATCATTCGCCAATGTGAATTCTTCTTATACAGCAAAAAGGATCGTGATGCTGTTTATCGTTGTATGGAAAAAGGATATCAATTTCCGGAGGTTACCTCATGGATCAGAGCCAGCAAGAAGGACTTTGAACTGGTAAAAGAGATTGGAATGAAGGAAACCGGAATCTTAGTAAGCTGCTCCGATTATCACATCTTTTATAAGATGAAGATGACAAGAAGAGAAGCGATGAATCATTATCTTAGTATTGTAAGGGAATGTCTCGAAACCGGCGTTGCTCCCCGATGTCACTTAGAAGATATTACGAGATCCGATATTCATGGCTTTGTTATTCCGTTTTGCTCAGAGCTGATGAAGTTGAGTAAAGAATATAATATTCCCGTTAAAATCAGAGCATGTGATACCATGGGTTATGGAGTAAACTTCTCCGGTGCTGTGATCCCTCGTTCTGTACAGGGTATTATTTATGGTATTATGGCTCATGGAGGAGTTCCTTCCAAATGGTTGGAATGGCACGGTCATAACGACTTCTATAAAGCAGTAACAAACTCAACCACAGCATGGTTATATGGTGCGTCAGGTGTTAATTGTTCCTTATTTGGTATAGGTGAACGAACAGGGAATACCCCTCTGGAGGCAATGGTATTTGAATATGCGCAATTAAAGGGTACCTTAGATGGCATGGATACAACAGTGATCACAGAATTAGCTGAGTATTTTGAGAATGAAATCGGCTACCGGGTTCCGTCAAGAACTCCTTTTGTTGGAAAGAATTTCAATGTCACCAGAGCAGGAATTCATGCAGACGGACTTCTAAAGAATGAGGAAATCTACAATATCTTTGATACTGATAAATTTCTTAATCGGCCAGTATTGGTTGCAGTATCGAACACTTCCGGATTAGCAGGTATTGCCCATTGGATCAATACATATTACAAACTGAAAGGGGAACGTGCTGTTGACAAGAATCATCCGATCGTATCAAAAATTAAAGTTTGGGTCGATGAAGAGTATGACAGCGGTCGTGTAACAGTTATTACGGACAGTGAATTGATCGAGTTGATTGAGAAATACCAAGAAGAAATAGGGATCGAATTAATTAGACCATAATCTGGATTATGCATTTTTAAGTAGTTATATGGAAGTTAATTTGACAAGGATAAACTTTGGTTATACAATAATATGGATACTGTTGCTAAATAAGTTAGCGTGTTATTCGTTCAATGGGATGCCATGAAATAAGATACTTTTGGAGGTTATTATGATAGCGATGGATAAAATTGAAGCAGCGAAAGAAAGATTTGGAAAGTTACTTGAGGAGCAGTTGCTTCGAGTTGAAGAAATGAAAGCTCAAGGTGACTTTATTAATTATAAGGAACTAGACCAGATCATCGTCGGAGTGTGCGGTGGTGATGGAATTGGACCTGCGATTACAGGTCAGGCACAGCGAGTATTAGAGTATTTACTAAAAGATGATATTAAATCAGGTAAGGTACTCTTTAAGACAATTGAAGGTCTTACGATTGAGCGTAGAGCAGAGGAGAATGCAGCTATTCCCCCAGCAGTATTAGCTGAATTGAAGGAGTGTCATGTTATATTAAAAGGACCTACTACAACACCTAGAAAAGGTGATCCATGGCCCAATGTGGAAAGCGCGAACGTAGCAATGAGAAAAGAGCTGGATCTTTTTGCAAATGTAAGACCGGTTCGTATTCCGGAGCAAGGAATTGACTGGACGTTTTATCGTGAGAATACCGAGGGTGCTTATGCAGTTGGAAGTAAAGGAATTCATGTATCAGAGGATTTGGGTGTTGATTTTACAGTAGTGACTTCACAGGGTACCGAGAGAATTATCCGTGCTGCTTTTGAATTTGCAAAAGCAAATGGCAAAACCAGAGTGACTGCTGTAACAAAAGCAAATATTATAAAGACGACCGACGGTAAATTCCTTGATACGTTTAAAGAAATCGCTAAGGAATATCCGGATATCACAGCAGATGACTGGTACATTGATATCATGACTGCAAAGCTGGTTGATGAAAAGAGAAGAAAGGATTTCCAAGTCGTTGTTCTTCCAAACCTCTATGGTGATATTATTACCGATGAAGCAGCCGAATTCCAAGGTGGTGTAGGAACAGCTGGTAGTGCAAATATTGGTAAGCGCTATGCGATGTTTGAAGCAATCCATGGTTCCGCCCCTCGAATGGTACAGGAAGGCAGAGACATCTATGCTGATCCCTGCAGTATGATCCGTGCAGGTGCAATGTTACTCGCTCATATCGGTTATACGAAGGAAGCAGATAAGCTATACCATGCTCTTGATATCTGTACAATTACAGAGAAAAAGGTAGTGCTTACAGGAAGAGATACCGGAGCAACCAGTGCTAAGTTTGCAGATTATCTGATGGAGACCATTGAAAATTTATAAAGCAGTAGATGCTTATGAATATATTTGTTCTATCCAATATGAAGTATATGAGTGTACGATATGATATAAGGAGGGAAATCCTTGGAAGATTTTTATCTTCACAAAGAGGTGACAGATAAGTATTCCTTAAGAGGCCGTGTATTTAACAAAATTAGAGAAGATATACTGGCTGGAATTTATAAAGAGAATGAAGAGTTGAAAGAAAACACCCTTGGTGTGGAACTTGGTGTCAGCAGGACCCCGGTAAGAGAAGCACTACGACAGTTGGAGTTGGAAGGACTCGTTACCATCATTCCTAATAAAGGAGCTTATGTAACCGGAATTACTACAAAGGACATACATGATATCTATATGATTCGTTCTTATCTCGAAGGCTTATGTGCAAAATGGGCTTGTGAGCATATCACAGAGGAACAGCTAGAGGCTATGGATGAGATTTTATATTTATCAGAATTTCATGCTAGAAGAAGCCACCATGAGCAATTGGTAGAACTTGATAATAAGTTTCATGATTTAATTTATAAAGCATCAGGAAGTAAGATATTAGATCACGTACTTTCGGATTTCCATCATTATGTGGAACGCATTCGAAAGATTACCTTATCACGGACCTCCAGAGCAACTAAGTCAAATGAAGAACATGCTGCAATTCTGGACGCGATCAGGAAGCGGGACGGTGAACTGGCAGAAGCCTTAGCTCATGAGCATATCATGAATACAATCAAGAACATTAGTGAGCAGGGATTATAAATATAAGGAAGTAAAAGACAAGTTTGCTTTCATAAAAAAAGCAGTCAAATGATATCATATCAAATGACTGCTTTTATTATGGAAATTTATTAAATGTAGAATGAATAAGAAAGAGTGCTAAGTCTATTCCTCTGCAGCTAGCTCCTCCCATTGCTCCAGTAATTCTTCTAAGCGGTATTCAATTGTTTTTTTCTCGTTATTTAGCTCAATCAATTTTGATACATTCGTAAAGATTTCTTCCTTTGCAAGTAAGGTATCGATCTCTTCATTACGAGTTTCCAGTAGATGTATCTCATCCTCTGTTTTCTTTAGATCATTCTTCCGTTTTCGAATTCTAGCCTGCTCTTCTTTCTGTTGCTGCCAATTTTGCTTATTCTCTGAGGAGTTATCGTTTATGTCAGATGCAGAAGCAATACCGGGGGCTGATATAGGGAAGGCTCCCGGTCGTTTCGAATTAAGTTGGTTAGCAGTATCCACAACTCTTCCAAGATTTGCTGCTTCCACCTCATCTTTTTTCTCAAGATAATAATCATAATTACCGATATAATTCAGTAACGTTTGTTCCGTCAGATCGAGGATTCTTGTAGCAGTCTTATTGATAAAGTAACGGTCATGGGATACGTAGAGAACTGTACCACTATAATGATTTAAGGCATTTTCAAGGATTTCCTTGGAGGTAATATCTAAGTGATTTGTCGGCTCATCTAGGATCAATAGGTTAGCTTCCGATAACATCAGTTTTGCTAAAGATACCCGGCCACGTTCACCACCACTGATCTCTTTGATTCGTTTAAATACATCATCCTCTGTAAAAAGGAAAGCAGCGAGAATGTTTCGAACTGCGGTATTATCAAGATGAGGATAAGCATCCTGTAATTCATCAAACAGAGTCTTTTCAGGATCTAAGACCTGATGCTCCTGATCGTAATATCCAATGTGAACCTTTGAACCTAGTTTTATTTCTCCAGAATCAGCATCCACTGTATTATTAATAATTTTTAATATGGTAGTTTTACCGGTTCCGTTATTACCAATGATGGCTACTTTTTCACTTCGTTTAATATCAAAATTAATATTTTGAAATAATTTAAGAGAACCATATGATTTAGATAAATCTTTGACGGTTAACACATCGTTACCACTGGTAACTCGAGGCTCAAGATTAAAATGCATTTCGGTATTTTCCAAAGGGCGATCCACCCGTTCGATTTTATCCAGCATCTTTTCTCGGCTTTCTGCTCGTTTGATGGATTTTTCCCGGTTAAAAGAACGAAGTTTTGCTATAACCTCTTCCTGATGTTTGATTTCTTTTTGTTGATTTAAATATTGCTTGAGCATAGCATTTTGCAACATTGATTTCTTGTAAGCATAATCGGAATAATTTCCTTCGAAGGTTTGAGCTTTCGTATGGTCGAGCTCAACGACCTTAGAAACCACTTTATCTAAAAAATAACGGTCATGGGCAATTACAATCACAGCACCGTTATAATTTAATAGAAAGGTTTCCAACCACGAGATCGAAACTAAGTCCAAGTGATTGGTCGGTTCGTCTAGTAAAATGATATCGGGCTTTGACAAGAGTAACTTTCCAAGAGCAATTCGAGTCTTTTGACCGCCCGAAAGCGTATTTACTTGTTTTTCAAAATCTTCTTCGCCAAATCCTAAGCCTTTTAGAATACCGTTAACCTCGCTCTGATAAGCATAACCGTTTTGAACCTCAAATTCATGCATATAGCGGGTGTAAGTGGATAGCATCCGCTGTAATTCATCCCCTTGTGCATTCTTCATTGCCTTTTCTAAGGATCGTATATTTTGATCAAGAGTTATAATATCCTGTTTCACGGTTAACATTTCTTCATAAATGGTTTTTTCCGTGGAGAGGTTCTGGTGCTGAGCCAAGTAACCTATGGTACTTCCTTTTGCTAGAATAATCTCTCCTTCATCTGCGGACAATTCACCCATAATGATTTTAAATAAGGTGGATTTGCCTGCTCCGTTAATACCAACAATTGCTGCTTTTTCTTTATCATTTACATGAAAAGATACTGACTGAAGTATCTGTGTCGTTCCAAAGGCTTTACTTATATTTTTGCATGCTAAAATCATGTTATCTCCCGTACCTTTCCGGTTATAATACTTATAAAACAAATGATATGAATATAGGAAAAATAGTAAGAAACAGCATTTAACATAATATTCTTCCTTAAATTTGTGTTATACTAAGTGTATATTTTATCATAAGGAAAGGTACAAGTAAAGAAACAAAGAAACCTAGATGGGAAAGATACATTGACTTATTATTAACAATTTAATATAATAGGGATAGATTTGGTAACTAAGAAGGAGGAGTATTGTTTGAATAAGAAAGAAATTTCAAAGGCTGTAATTAATCGCTTGCCGCGATATTACAGATATTTGGGGGATTTATTAGAGAAAGATGTAGTTCGTATCTCCTCCAAGGAATTAAGCGAAAAAATGAAAGTAACCGCATCACAGATTAGACAGGATTTGAATAATTTCGGTGGATTTGGGCAACAAGGTTATGGTTATAACGTCGAATACCTTTATTCAGAAATCAGCAAGATTTTAGGTCTTGATAAAAAATATAATATTATTATTATCGGTGCAGGTAATTTAGGACAGGCGTTAGCTAATTATAGTGATTTTGAACGTCGTGGCTTCTTTGTGAAAGGTATTTTCGATGTGAATCCAAGATTAATTGGTCTTTCGATCCGCGGTATTGAAGTACGTTCCACGGATGAACTGGAGCAGTTTATTAAAGAAAACTCCATTGATATTGCTACGTTAACCGTTCCTAAGACAAAAGCACCTGCATTGGCTTCTGATCTGGCTAGATGGGGTATCAAAGGAATATGGAATTTTACACCAACAGATTTACAGGTACCAAAGGATGTTACAGTAGAGAATGTACATTTGGCGGAAAGCTTAATGAAGCTCTCCTATAAACTAGCAGAAAAGAATGAATTAGATCAGCCAGAGAATAATTCAGAAGAAGAATAACATAGGATACTAACCACTATAGATACCCCAGGGATTAGGAAGGACCGGTGCCTCTATATGGATAAAAAAGATAAGATTGATTTCCTTACCGCAGTAAAAAACAAAAAGCTTCCGATATTAACAATTGATGGACGCTGGCATGAGTTATTTCCGGAGGATGAAAAAACAGAAGATTTAAAAAAGTTGGAGATAAAAGTAAATGATCTTCTAAAACAGCAAGGAAAACTGGTAAATGAAATCAAGGATATGAAAAAAGTAAAAAAGAATTTAATGAATGAGATCGTTGCAATCATGGATGCAGGATCTGATGAAGTTGGAAAAGCAAAGACAAAGAAGATGGAACAGAATAAGCAATTTATTCAGGAATTAAATGATAAATTAACAAATTCCATGGATGAATTAGCAGAAATTCCATATATAATAAAAGCAGCCAATGAAGAACTTATGGCAGCAAGCATGGAATTATTCTATCAAAGATTAAATTTAAATAAAGAAGAGATACAAAAAATTGCAGTCTGGATTTCAAGAGTGAGAGAAGAATTAAAAGTTAAGATATTAAAAAAACAAGATATGGAAGCAAAGAATTCCATGATTTACACCTATATGCATGATGTACTTGGAGTAGAAATCATGGAAACTTTTGACCATAATCATTTGAATTAGATAAGAGATATTAAAACAACTCCAGATAGAAAGTGTGTGAAGGAATGATTACCGGAATTGGTGTGGATTTAATCGAAGTGGAACGGGTTTTGAAAGCCTGCGAAAAAGAGACTTTTCTGCATAAATATTTTACAGATAAGGAAATGGAATTAATTTCCATGGACCGTAGGAAAGCAGCTGATAATTTTGCTGTAAAAGAAGCAGTGTCGAAGATGCTTGGGACTGGATTTCGATCGATAACACCAATAGAAATTGAGGTTCTTAGAGATGAATTAGGAAAGCCTTTTGTTAATCTATATGGAAAAACGGCAAAGGAATCAAAAAAGCAAGGAATATCCGTTATTCACGTATCAATTTCCAATACGAAAGAATTTGCCAACGCTTTTGTTGTGGGAGAACAAAATTAATTTCTCGTTCGATTTCTGCCTTACATATAAAGCCCATAGAGTGGTAAAGAAGGATCTTTCACTATAAGGCTTGCAGCACCTATGCAAATATTGTGCCTGCAGCTCATAGTTTGCAGGCTAGGAAGAAAGGCATGGTTATTATGAAATATGCTGTTGATTCGAAACAAATGAAGGAAATAGATCAATACACCATTGATCAGATTAAGATACCTGCAATGGTGTTAATGGAACGAGCTGCTTATGCTGTAGCAGAAAAAGTGAAGGAAAAAGTGAATAAATCTGACCGCATCTTAGTAATTTGTGGTGCAGGAAATAATGGTGGTGATGGGATTGCAATCGGTAGAATTCTGTATTTACAGGGTTATCAAGTTGCCATCCTTTTTCTTGGTGAGGAAGAAAAATCGACGGAACAAACAAAAGCCCAGTTGTCCATTGCGATGAATTTAAAAATAAGAATGGAAAACAACTACAAGCCAGATGAATATAATATAATAATCGATGCTATTTTCGGTGTAGGGTTAACGAGAGAGGTTACCGGAATATGGAAAGAAATAATTCGATCCATGAATGCTTCCGATGCAACGGTTTTTTCGGTGGATCTTCCTTCCGGCATCTCAGCGGATGACGGAAAGGTTTTAGGTATTGCAGTAAAAGCAAACTTTACGATAACATTCGGTTATCATAAGAGGGGCTTATTACTTTATCCCGGAAAAGAATATGCCGGTGAAGTAAGTGTTGCAGATATCGGATTTCCGGAATGTGCTGCTGAAAAAATAAAGCGGAACTGCTTTTACTTTGATCAGGAGGATTTAAAGCAGATACCTCTTAGAGCAGATTATTCGAACAAAGGAACCTATGGGAGAGTTTTAATCATTGCGGGAAATAAAGAAATCAGCGGTGCAGCCTATCTTAGTGCGAAAGCTGCGTATAAAAGCGGAGCGGGTTTAGTTAAGATACTGACGGCAGAAGAGAACCGCGTTGTATTACAAAGCCTTTTACCAGAGGCTTTATTTGCTTCTTATAGCAAATTACCTTTGGATGGTGAAGAAATACCGAATGAATTATTAAATCTTCTATCTTGGGCAAGTGTTGTAGTTCTGGGACCTGGATTAGGTACGGATGAGTTTGCAGAGCGTTTCGTATGGAAGGTGATTACGAATACGAAGAGTATGCTTATCTTGGATGCGGATGCAATAACTCTGATCGGAAAAAGACTGGATGAAAAATATATCTTGGATACCACAGATAGAATAAAGGAATTGCAAAAGCTTCTGCCGGATAAAACGATTTTAACACCACATCTGAAGGAACTTTCCGTATTGTTACGAAAAACTATTCCAGATATCGCTCATAATCTCATTGACACTGCAGACCAATGTTCTTATAATAGTAATTTAATATATGCAATTAAGGATGCCAGGTCAATTGTGTCCTATGATAATCAATTGTATCTGAACGTATCAGGTAACAATGGTATGGCAACCGGTGGTTCGGGGGATGTTCTTACCGGTATCATTGCAGCAATGATTGCGCAAGGAATGAAACCTTACGAAGCTACCTGCCTTGCTGTATATATTCATGGTTTAGCTGGAGATGAAGCTGCAAAAAGAATGGGAAGATACTCCTTGTTGGCCAGTGATATTATTGATTCTCTTCAATGGGTGTTCCAAAAGAGGATAGCTTCCTTATAGGAGAAAGAAATATGGACGAGGAACGAAACGAACAATTACTAAAAAATAAAAATTATTTCAGAGTTCAAGCAATCATCGATTTGCATGCAATACGCCACAATGTAGCTGAGATGAAACAGAGGTTGCATAATAACACAAAACTCATGGTTATAATTAAAGCAGACGGTTACGGACATGGTGCAGTAGCTATCGCAAAGGCACTGGAGGATTCAGGAGTTGATGGTTATGGTGTTGCAATCATTGAAGAAGCGATAGAACTTCGTGAAGCCGGTATTACGAAACCAATTTTAATATTAGGATATACGGCACAGGAACAATATCCCCTGGTTGTGGCATATGATATTACTCAGACAGTATTTCGATATGAAATGGCGGAAGAATTGAATACGATTGCCGGGGAACAGGGAAAAATTGCTCACATTCATATCAAACTGGATACCGGTATGAGTCGTATCGGATTTTCGGATACACAGGATAGCATAAATACGATTAAGAACATAGCAAAGCTTGATCATGTAAGAATAGAAGGTCTTTTTTCACATTTTGCTTGTGCGGATGAAGTGGATAAAACCAGTTCCGAACAGCAATTAAAACGTTTTCTGGAATTTTCTAAAAAATTAGAGAATGAAAATATTGTAATACCGATCAAACATATATCAAATAGTGCTGGTGCTATCGAAATTTCAGATGCTCAGCTTAATATGGTTCGATACGGCATAGCAACCTACGGACTTTATCCATCCGAATGGGTAGATCAGGAGAAGGTGCATCTTATCCCTGCCGTAGAAATAAAGAGCCATATCATCTTTTTGAAAGAAGTGGAAGCAGAAGTTGGAGTAAGTTATGGTTCTACTTATATAACAAAAAGAAAAACGAAGATAGCTACCATTCCCGTTGGCTATGCAGATGGTTATTCCAGATCATTATCCAACCGTGGCAGAGTTATTATTCGTGGTACATATGCCCCCATCATAGGTAGAATATGCATGGATCAATTTATGGTTGATGTTACTGATATTGAAGGTGTTATGGAAGGGGATACCGTAACATTAATTGGTAAGGATCAGGATGCTTATATCTCAGTAGAAGAAGTAGCAGAGTTATCCTATTCCTTTTCTTATGAACTTATTTGTAATATTGGAAAACGAGTTCCCAGGGTATATCTTGGGGAAATAGGAAATCTTTAAAAAACGAAAACACTTTATGGAATACACACGAAAAAATTGGCAATAATAAGGTTAAAGCCATACAGCAGCTTGTACATAGTTTAACTATCTGCTGTTAAAAGTATTGGAGTGTGAGTAAAGTGCTTATAAAAAGAGGAGATATCTTCTATGCTGATTTAAGACCGGTAATTGGGTCAGAGCAAGGTGGTGTTCGACCTGTTTTAATTATTCAGAATGATACAGGAAATAAACATAGTCCAACAGTAATCTGTGCAGCAATTACATCAAAAATGAATAAGGCAAAGCTGCCAACGCATGTTGAACTGGATGCTGAAAAATATGGGATTATTAAAGATTCTGTGATTCTACTGGAACAAGTTCGAACCATTGATAAATCAAGGCTTAAGGAAAAGGTTTGCCACTTAGATCAGGATGTATTAAAGAAAATTGATAAAGCCTTAATTATTAGTTTTTCTTTAGATACATATTTTAGATAAAACAAAAGAATAATAATTATACGGCAATTTCTTTGCCTAACAAATCATATGCAAAAAAAGGGCGTGTTGCAAAACTAACATTTTTTAGTTAGGATGCAACGCGTCCTTTCTTTTTCCCAATAAAAATGGACATTTTCAAAAATGTCCCCGACT
>JAQZBN010000094.1 GCA_029238935.1 Herbinix sp. | reverse complement strand
GATCTCTCCTTTGAATATGCACCTTTAAGTCTTGGAGATGCCAAAATTGTTATTATGAATACGAATAAAAAGAGAGGTCTTGGAGATTCCAAATACAACGAGAGAAGAAGTGAATGTGAGACTGCCTTAGCAGAACTTCAGAAGGTTATTTCGATTAAATCCTTGGGTGAATTAACAGAAGAACAATTTGAAGACCACAAATCAGTGATTCAGGATTCTGATCGTATGAAAAGAGCAAAGCACGCCGTATATGAAAACCAAAGAACAATTAAAGCAGTTCAAGCATTAAAAGATCATGATCTCTCTTTATTTGGTAAACTGATGAACGCTTCTCATGAATCACTTCAATATGATTATGAAGTAACCGGATTGGAACTAGACAACATCGTAGCTTCTGCTTTAAAGCAAGAAGGTGTCATTGGTGCCAGAATGACCGGAGCCGGATTTGGTGGCTGTGCGGTTAGTATCGTCAAAGACCATGCCATTGACAATTTTATTGAGAAGGTTGGAAAAGAATATAAAGATACCGTAGGATACGAAGCAGATTTCTATGTAGTGGAAATCGGGGATGGTCCACAGGTGATTACTGAATAATTAATTATTTGCCGTTTTTTTACTCTATAACTGCGGCAAGAAGAAAGGATGAGTGAAGCAGTGCATCCAAAAGCACGTTTTTATCAGGGAGACATCCGTGATCGTAGCTTTATCGATGGTGTATTTGAGAAGGAGAATATTGATGCTGTCATTCATTTTGCTGCAAATTCCTTAGTTGGAGAAAGCATGGTAAATCCGTTAAAATATTATGACAATAATTTATGCGGTACTAAAGTATTATTAGAATCCATGGTTGCTCATCAGATTGATAAAATTGTATTCTCCTCGACTGCGGCTACCTATGGTGAGCCGGAACGGGTACCGATCTTAGAATCAGATAAAACACAGCCAACCAATACCTATGGAGAGACAAAGCTTTCCATGGAAAAAATGTTTCATTGGACCAGCAAAGCTCACAATTTACGCTTCGTATCCCTTCGTTACTTCAATGCTTGCGGTGCACATGAAAGTGGTGAGATCGGTGAGGCTCATAACCCAGAATCCCATTTAATCCCGCTTATCCTTCAGGTTCCCAATGGACAGAGAGACGCAATTCAAGTATTTGGTGATGACTATGATACGAAGGATGGCACTTGTATCAGGGATTACATCCATGTAACTGATTTGGCGCAGGCTCACATTCTTGCTGTGGAATATCTTGTGAAGGGTAACGATAGTAATATCTTCAACTTAGGTAACGGAATTGGTTTTACGGTAAATGAAGTAATTGAAACTGCCCGTAAAGTAACCGGACATCCGATCAAAGCGGTAACAGTACCAAGAAGAGCAGGAGACCCGGCACAGCTGATTGCTTCCAGTGAGAAAGCAAGAACCATACTTGGGTGGAAACCGCAACATGCAGACCTGGAAGAGATCATTTCTTCCGCATGGAGATGGCACAAAAATCATCCGAACGGGTATAAGAAATAGATACGAGAGGATAAAAGACATGATATACGAGCAAATACGGAAACTTCTGCTTTATGGGTTGACTACGGGCCTCATAGAGAAAGAAGATGAATTATATATCAGAAATCAATTGCTTGAACTATTTGGTCTAGAGGATTATGAAGAGCAAAGTCTGGATGAATCCATTCCTTCGGAAAAAGCACCGGAAGAAAAAATTTCTTCGGAAAAAACACCGGAAGAGAAAATTCCTTCGGAAAAAACACCGAAGGAATTGGAAGATATTCTACAGCGGATGCTGGATTATGCATGTGATCATGGTATTATGAAAGAGAACAGTATTGTTTACCGTGATTTATTTGATACCAAGATCATGGGATTGTTAACACCTAGACCTTCGGAAGTAATTCGTAAATTTGATGAATTATATAAAAAATCACCAAAAGAAGCAACAGATTATTTTTATAAGTTCAGCCAGGATACGGACTATATTCGCAGATATCGCATCAAGAAGGATATAAAATGGGTCACAAAGACCGAATACGGTGACATTGATATTACGATTAATCTATCAAAGCCGGAGAAGGATCCCAAAGCGATCGCAGCAGCTAAACTGGCAAAGCAGACGGGATATCCAAAGTGTCTCTTGTGTAAAGAAAATGTTGGTTTTGCTGGAAGTGTCACATTGCCTGCAAGACAAAATCACAGAATCATTCCGGTTATGATACATGGACAGAATTGGGGCTTTCAATATTCACCCTATGTTTACTATAATGAACATTGTATCGTCTTCCATCAGGAACATGTTCCGATGAAGATTGATCGATCAAGTTTTCGCAAGTTACTAGATTTCGTAAAGCAGTATCCGCACTATTTTGTTGGCTCTAATGCAGATTTACCAATTGTAGGTGGTTCGATTTTAAGTCATGACCATTTCCAAGGGGGATGCTATGAATTCGCTATGGCGAAGGCACCAATCGAGAGAAAGTTTACGTTTGAGGGTTTTAAGGATATTGAAGCTGGTGTAGTTACATGGCCGATGTCTGTACTTAGAATACGCTCCAAGGAAGATGATCGACTGGTGGAATTGGCCGATGAGATTTTACAGAGCTGGCGGGAATATTCTGACGAAGCAGCAGGAATTTATGCTTATACAGAAGGGGAACCTCATAATACCATCACCCCGATTGCAAGAAAAGTTGGGGAGGTCTACGAGCTGGACTTAGTTCTTCGGAATAATTTAACGACGGAGGAACATCCTTTAGGATTATACCATCCACATCAAGAGTTACATCATATTAAGAAAGAAAATATTGGATTAATTGAAGTAATGGGGCTTGCCGTACTTCCGGCCAGGTTAAAAGAGGAGATGGAACTTTTAAGTACCTATTTGCTGGAAGGCAAAGACCTCAGGTCTAATCCTGTCTTAGAAAAGCATGCAGATTGGGCGGAAGCATTTCTTCCAAAGTATCCAGATAGGAAGGAAGATAATATTCATGAAATCCTTCAGGCTGAAATCGGCAAAGTATTCTTACAAGTATTAGAACATGCCGGAGTTTATAAAAGAAATACACAGGGTCAGGAAGCCTTTGATCGATTCCTTCTCCACGTGTGTTCTAAATAATTAGGTTACGACGTTTTTATTACAGTTATTTGCTAGATAGAAAAAGGTATACTTAAGTAACAAACAAATAGGTCTGGAAGCATAAAATGCAATCAGACCTATTTTTATCGCCTGTTCTCCTTATGTAAATGAAAGTTTGAAAGTAAGATACATTACATGAATTGATTTTAGAATGGAATGTTCATATGGAAATATCTGATAGGATGTGATATGATTACCATACCTGTTTTTGGTAGAACGAATTAAAGGGGATTTGATATGTATCAGCATAATAATTTATCCAAGGGGAATGTAGTAAAGCAATTAGTTATGTTTGCGTTACCATTTATTATCTCAAACCTGGTGCAGACTCTATACAGTGTCGCGGACATGATCATTGTCGGCCAGTATTGCGGAACAGCAAGTATGTCAAGCGTAAATATAGGTGGTCAGGTAACGAACTTGATGTTAAATATTGCAGTAGGTCTTAGTGCAG
Organism: Herbinix sp.; assembly: GCA_029238935.1. Taxonomy (GTDB): domain Bacteria; phylum Bacillota; class Clostridia; order Lachnospirales; family Lachnospiraceae; genus Mobilitalea. The sequence continues at coordinate 5,117 of JAQZBN010000094.1, read as the reverse complement.
GTGCTACCGTATTAATCGCGCAATCGGTTGGAGCAGAGAAGACGAAGCAGCTGAACAAAATAATTGGTACGCTATTAACGTCCTTATTGATCACCGCATTTGTTATGACGTTTTTAATGATAATCTTTCATAATCCGATACTTAGAATGATCAAAACTCCAAAGGAATCCTTTGTGGAAGCAGGCAATTATCTGATTGTTACTGCTATTGGTACTATATTTATCTTTGTGTACAATGCCTTAGGGGCAATTATGCGTGGTTTGGGAGATAGTAAAAGTCCATTGTATTTTGTAACCATCGCTTGTATTACCAATGTGGTTTTGGATTTGATTTTTGTAGGCGTATTTAATCTTGGAGCAGTAGGCGCTGGGGTAGCTACGGTAATCTCCCAAGCCCTTAGTGTTGTTCTTTGTATTATCTATTTGAGAAGAAAGCACTTTGTATTTGATTTTCATTATAAAAACTTTTTGATCGAAGGTACTCATCTAAAGTCTATTTTAAAACTGGGAATACCGATATCAGTTCAAAACCTGATTACGAATATATCATTTTTATTTATAACTACCTTAGTAAATTCCATTGGTGTGACAGCCTCCGCAGCGGTTGGTGCGGTAGGAAAATATAACGGTTTTGCAATACTCCCTGCCATTGCAATGAATGCTGCCATTTCGACCATGTGTGCTCAGAACTTAGGAGCAGGAAGAGAAGATAGAGCAAAGAAAACCTGGCTCACTGGAATGGCAATATCCTGTGCCATATCGTATCTGATTTACTTTCTAACGATACTATTTCCAGGTGAAGTATTAGGCTTGTTCTCACAAGAAGAAGAATTAGTTCTGGTAGGTAAGCCTTATCTTTATGGATTTAGTTTCGACTATTTGCTTGTTCCAATCGCTTTTAGTATGAATGGTTTGTTTATCGGGGCAGGTCATACAACCTATTCCTTATTTACAAATATTATGTCAGGCATTGTAGTCAGAATTCCAATGGCATATTTACTCTGTGTGGTCTTTGATATGGGACTATTTGGTGTAGGGCTTTCTGTACCGTTAGCTACTTTAAGTGCTATTCTATGCAATTTATGGTTTTTCTTATCCGGTAGATGGAAGATGAAAACCATCCATCTGGATGAGGAAGAAGTAGAAGTATGTGAAAATAGGTCGTAAGCATATCCCACAAGAATAATTTGGATTTGGAATTACAAGAAAGTAAAGTTCTTAAGAAGAAGTAACGGTTTGTTAAGTAAAAACAAATAGAAAAATAGGAGAAAATCTATGATTATTCGATATGAATGTGTTAATATTTCTTCTCTAAATCCCAAAGCGTTGGTAGAATTCTATCATGATACCTTAGGGATACCAATCGTAGGGGCGGATGAAAATTTTGATGGTGTTTCATTGGGATTTATGGAAGATGCGCCTGTTATTATGATATGGGATGAAAATAAATGGGGTAAGTCAAGTGAAGGAAAAGTTAATTTTGTATTTCATTGTGATGATATAGATAAAACTTATCTCGATTTAAAAGAAAAAGGTGTTAGTTTAGAACCTCCAACCGTAGCAGTATGGGGTGGTAAGGAGCTTACATTAAATGATTTGGATGGAAATAAAATATTACTGTTATAAAAATACAATCTATTATAATCATACAAATGATACCAATGGAATTTAGATAGAGCCGCAGAATTTCTAGGATGGATTTTCTGCGGTTCTATTAATTTGAAAATTTATGTTGTAAGTAAAGATGAAAAATATAGAAGTACTAACTATTGAAACAGTGCTATCTTTAATTAAATAAGTCAATAACCCAAGGATTAATAGCGTCTAGGCCAGGAGATACGAGTAGGATATGAGAGTAGATAAGCGTATGGTTTAGGGGGGATGGGGGAATAGAATCCTTATATTAACTTTGACAATTCTATTGGAAAAATGGTTTAATTATATTGAAACCTATGATCTGTTGGACTGAATACTAAAATAAAATAGAACGTTACAATTACCCCCAAAATACACTTTGATATACTTAAGAAACATAAAATCCGGCTACTATTATTACACATCATATCACATAACATGAGGGCCCAAGTATGAACATTCGAAACGCTTCTAAGATCAAGAAACTGATTCTATCTGTATCCATTGCCATAACTCTATCGAGTTCCATAACGAATCCAATGATAATTGCAAAGGCAGAAGTTATTGGTAATGAAATCGAAGTACCTCAGGTACCGACCGGGGTTTCAACGATAGAGCCTACACCAACTTTTTTGCCCGAGACTGTAATTACACCGGAACCGACGATAACACCGGATATAACCATGATTCCATCTCCGGAGCCTACCTTAACACCCCCGACAGAACCAACAGTAACACCGGAACCAACAATAACACCGACTTTAGTACCAACAGTAACTGCAACACCTACACAAGCACCGCCAAAATTTCTTTCTCCTACATTAAATCGAATGTTTACTTATGATTATTTGCATAAAAGTATCACCGGTCTATCGACGAGAAAGTTATCTTTGACAGCACTGCAGAATTTAGTAAAGCCTTACGGTAAATTATACGGTACCGGTATGCCTTACAAGGAATATCAGGATGCAATGAAATACCAATGGTTGGATGTTACGGAGTATGGGAAGAAGCCTAGTAAAATCAACGTAGATATTACCAAAACAATGGATTATAACAGCTATGTGCAGACCTTGAAACAGTTATCAAGGTACGAAGGAGTTTATGTATATAAAATAGGGAAATCTACACAAGGAAGAGATCTCTATGCTGTAGAGATAGATATGAAATCAGATGTAAAGAAGAATGTATTTATGCTGACTGGTCAAATTCATGCGAGAGAGTTTGCCGGTGGAACCTACATTGTAAAGCAATTTGTTGATCTTGTTCAGAAGGCTCAGACCGATAAGAAGACCATGGAGCTCTTAAAAAAGAATAAATTTGTAGCAGTACCAATCATCAATGTGGATGGAAGGGAAGCACTGATTAAAGAATCTTACAAATGGACCACCAGAGGTGGAGAGCTGTGGAAAGCATATACCAACGGAACGGACGGTAATCGTAACTTCCCTGGACTACAGTGGGGACAGGTTGCTACTGGAAATCGTCTGAAAAGTATCATTGAAAGTAAACCGGGATACGCCAATTATCCAGGTAATTATGCCGGCTCAAACAATGAAACGAAAGCAATGATAAAATGGATGTATCATTATGTTGTTGTAGAACAAGCAGTTATGTATCTGGATCTGCACCAGCAGGGATCCATTATTTATGCGGGAAAAGGTTGGCAGACAAAGCAGCAGGAACAGAATTCCTTAAATCTACGTACCAAAGTTCTTACTCATATGAATAAAGGAATCACCAGAAGAAAATACAACAAAGTTGGCGACGGTGTGGACTATGGTTTGCAAGGGGAAGGTTCCAGCTTAACTGATTATGCAGTATCCTTAAATATTGGTGCAAGGTTTTCACCAGCCTATGGATTTTCAGCATTCTCGGATACTAAAAATGAATATATGCTCATGGAAATTAAAGATTTGGATAAGAGGAGAGTTAAATTACCGGAAGCAAATAAAACATTTGCTGCACTGACGGTTGAAATTGGGTATGGAAGAAACTATTTAGGCAACTCACCAAACACAAGATCCTTATTATCCAACGAATATAAGAGCTATAATTTTGATAAACTTTTGGAAGCACTTCCTGGTATGATGAAGTAAAATCCTTAAAAAGAACTCCATAGGTGGACAATTTCCTCCACCTTAGAGTTCTTTTTTTAGCCTTTTGTACACTACATGCTGTAATTACAAACATACTTTGATTAAGGAAAGAAAGTTCTAGAACTAAAGTATAAGGTCTTTGTTTTTCCAATATGATATAGAGAGTAAGAATAATAGGAAGGACGTTCCTATGCAGAATAACAAGCGGTTCATGCTAGGCTTATTATTCCTTTTCATCCTTATGGTATTCTATGGAGTTGACTTAGCTAGAAAAGATGATATAAAGTCTGATTTGGTAATGGGTGGTATACTGATCAAGCAGGTAGAAGGGGAGGATTCCACAATGTCAACAGAGGAAGTGAATGTGGAAACGTATTTTCGTCCCTCTAAGCTCCCGGTTTTAAACGATCGCGTTAATAATTCAGAATTCTTTCATGAATATTATGGGAAGGATACTTCTAAGATAACACTACCGGATTCTCTGTTAGCGACACCAAAAGATTCTATCTTAAATTATTACAGCATATTAAGGCAGGCTGCGAATCCCAACGGGAAAATTCATTCAGGATGCGGAACAATTGGATATGCAAGTAATCCATATCCAATTGCATATCAGTTCTTAACGAAAAAGTACCAAAAGGATTTAAGTTTTAAGAAATACCTTCACACCTTCGAAAACATTCTTCATATGAATTTAATTCAATTAAAGAAGGTTCCGGTGTACGGACAGCCGGAAGAGCTACGGTATTTTGTTGAATTAGAAACCATTGAAGGCTCAGAAAAAGGAGGTACTTATTTTGGGTATTATTATGGCTTCCTTACCATGCAAAAAGAAGGTAATCAATATCGGATCGATGGGATGGAGTTCTATCCAGAAGATTTTTTATGTGCCCCCTATCATGGATGGAACCATAAGGCGGAGCTAGTTGTCGATATAAAGTATGGATATTGGTGCTCCATGGTTGAAGAAAGATATCCTACAAAGGAAGAGAATAATTCGAAACGAATTTATTTTAAAGGTACACGATACGGATATAGAGATTGCCCAATATCAAAAACCTTCTACCGGTGAATGGGAGCAAATCAAACTAGAGCCGGAGAAATGTTTGGAGAAGAAAAATCAGGAATAACAGACACCAATGTGGAGGTAATAGCTGATTTGTCTAGACTGAATTGTCTAGACTGAATTGTCTTATGAAATTCTAATTTGATAACGTTTTCAACATATGGTAAAATATGTTTGTTTACTAGGTTTATCAGAATGTATTAGATGAAGTAAAAGTGGAATCTAAAATGAAAAAGTAAATTCCAGTTTGCACGACTAAATTCCAGCTTTAAATAATACCGGATTTTACTCGTGCACATTTTCCGCTATAATTATGAT
>JAQZBN010000093.1 GCA_029238935.1 Herbinix sp. | reverse complement strand
GGCTTCGCCATACTGACCGATACTTGCCAAGATATCCTTATAATTCTGCCACTTCGTCCAGCCCTCATCGATGATATTATATTCAAAGCCCAGCTTCGCCGCATTTAATGTATAGGTATACATTGCATCCGGAGTCCCCAGTGAATTTCCATAATCGGTTAACCAGGACCAAGCAGATCGCCCCGGTTCAATCCATGAAGTATCTGCATAAACAGCTTGACCGATAACTTTTATCTTGCTTCTCCGACCAGGTATTGCTGATCTGGAATTTTCCATCCCCTAAGGCAACGAGATTGGTTCCACCATATGATCCATTTAATGCTCCTTCTAAAATAGCAATATAACCTTTATTCTGATCCATTTCAAACAGAAGTGGACTTGTTAGCTTTTTATTCTTAGCCTCCGTCTTGGGATCACTACACTTGGTAAGCGGTAGCGGAAAGCAACTCCGTCATCATATACTCGTACCTCAAGATAGTAGGTATATCCCTCCTGCTCTAAGGTATAGGTGGAAGTAATTCCATGATCTCTTATGATCGATTGATTCCCTAATAGGGCATATTCCCGATCCGTGGTCTCAGTTTTTACATCAGTCACTGTAGAGTTAGCAAAATAATTGACTGAATCGATATTAATATGAAACTGAGATTCCTTGATCCAAGGAATAAATTTACCCTTATCATCTGCCTTAGAAACGGTATAACAGAGCTGATTATCATCATTTTGATAAATAGACATTTGAAGCGTATTGGAGAGACTGTTGATCTGATAGAATGAGTTTTCTGTTTCAGCATTCTTCGTATCATCCCCTGCAGCTTCCACCATTGTCTCTGTAGCTCCCTCCTTCTCATCCACGGACGCTTTATGTTTACTACAGGATGAGAACATCAATATCATAGTTATTATTAATACGAAAACTTTACCTGTTTTCATTTCCTTCCTTTCTAATACAAAAGCCAATCGATGTGATTGGCTTTCTATATGTATTCCTATTAATTTATTAATTATTTTGTAATCCAGCCTGCATTACCCATAGCAGCATTATCACAGGTTATTCCATCACCGGCATCACCAAAGATAACGGTAATCTGTTTTGCACCAGCCGGAACATCTACATTCAGTGCTGCCCATTGACCAGGGGTTAATTTATCGGTCTTCACAGTCTCTGTTCCATCAAATAAAATAGTAACATCGATGGATGCTTTACCACCATCGTTCGTATTTTCTAAAACTACATCATCTACACCTGCGATACCTACAAATTTCTTTGCTCCTTCCGGAACAGCATAAACAAATTGTCCAACACTATTTGTAGTAATACCATGGTCGAAGATATAACCGGCAATCTTAATTTCGGCAGAATCCTTTAAATTCGTATCTACCTTCGGTGCATCCGGCTCCCAACCTGTCGTAGCTTCGGTATAATCAGTGCCCAAGAAAGTATCCGGTACAATTGCACTCGCATCTGTATCCTGGATTGCCGATGTATTGGCAGGAACTATAGTAGCATTACTAGCCGCATCTGATGCCGCTTCTGATGCTGTATCGGTGGTTTCTTCCGGAGTATCCGCTGTTTCATCAGCAGCTTCTGTGGTTTCTTCGGCGGCGTCTTCTGTATCTGCAGCTTCTTCATTATCAGTCGTATCCGCTGCTTCTGTCGTATCATCGGGTTCTTCTGTCACATCCTCGGTTGTCTCACTGTCCACATCTTCCTTCGAAGTATTTGTGGTTTCTGTGTCATCCTTTTTGCTGCATGCTGTCAGTATAAATACCAGCATAATCAGTACAGCAAATAATTTTTTTCTCTTCATGACATTCTCCTCACTTTCTTCCTAATCACTTAAATTTTTTATTCTGTGTTAGGAACAATATTCCAATTGGTATATAAAGCATATCATGTTATATTTATTATGTCAATTAGATCATTTAAAATTTTTATCGCAAATATTGATGAAAAAATCTTTGAAGTGCCAAAATTGTTGACTAAATAAAAAAGACCTGCAACGCATGTTTGCAGATCTGTATGTTTGATTTATAAAGTGTAAAGAAAAAACGTTTTATTATGTTTAATCCAGAAAGTACCATTATACTATAGAAGGAAATCTAATTATCATAATAACTCCACAGCTACTTTATTCACACCAGCAAAGCTAGGTGATTAGTGTTTTTATCTAAATGATTTTATTAAAGATCACTCCAAAATGGAATACCTTTGATTATTTCGAAATTTATTTCACTTTGTTTCTTATTTCCAAATTCTATTTCTAAATATGATTCCAAATTTTCTCCGTAATAAGCTATGTCTGTATCATGTATAGAAAATACCGGGGTCGGTTCTTTGTTAATTATTGGAATATATCTGTGTAAGTAGACAGGAATTAATTGTGGAGCTTTTTTTAACATTTCTCTCACAACTTCAGCTCGTTCAATCTCGTTTGGTTCGTCTCCCCATTCATCACACCAATAAACCTAATCTGCCATTTCATATATATCATTGAATGGTCTTTCTATAGCACCTTTTATATATTGAACATTTTCAGGTTTGAAATCTCTCCAATTATAAAAACCTTTTGAGACTGGCATGACATTAGTGTAAAATTCTTTCAATTCTTTCGGAAATTCGATATTGTATTCTTGTTTAATTCTTATAAATTCTTGTTCAGATAAACCCTCTGCAAATTCTATCCCTTTTAATTTTAGCATATCAACAATTTCGTTTTTCATTACTAAATTTCACCTTCCTTAACCTATCCTTGTAAAAGAATAATAATGGTCATCCGTATACCATACAGAACCATCATCACCTATGACAATCATCTCAGCACCTCTATTCTGTCCTTTTATATTCCTCTCTTATATCCTTGAGTTGTAGCACCATTATTTTGTTTTACCTGATTAGCTATATTTTTGCTTTATCTGTTATAGACTTAATCGTTCCATTATACTGTGAATATCCGCTGTATATTGCTATAGCAACAGTATCAACCTTAACATTGTGCTTGAGATATTAAAACACAATTGATCTACATCAGATACGGTCATCAGTGATAAATCGACCCCTTGCATACATAATAAATCAAATGCATACACAAAATAAGAATTATGATTCAAAATGCTTCATCTAATCTCTCGTATGCATCACTACCATATAACCAAGCAAGATAGTATTGTTAACCTGTATTTACTATCGTCAGAAAAAGCCACTATAGCTAAAAATGTGTGGCCTTCTTAATTATTTATTTCTCTTCCATTACATGTCGTCCATTATCAAATTTCTTTATAAACCCTTTTGCCGGAAAGTCCGGGTAATCAAATTCCCATAAACAACCACAGAAATTGCACTTATACCATTTTGTAGAATACCACTTTATTTCATTTATATCACTTTTTCCAGTATAAAATGTTTCTGTTACAGTAACATTACTAAATACTCCCATATTTACTTTTGTTTCAAAGAATTCTTTTAATTCTTCAAATAGTTTATAAGTATTTATTTCAATACCATATCTTTCATTACAATCACATTCTATTTGAACCAAATTGATTTCACCTCCGGAATATAAACTTGATTACCTCCACCTGTTAATTTCCCTGTTCCCCTTTAATTTCTTGAATAGCTGCTGTACCTTCGTAGATTACCGTTCCTTTTGGTACATAACTTCACTAACATATTGAGCTGTATTACCCCACTCTGGATTTTATGCGAGGTCTATTTGCGACTGTAATCCACCGTTCTGTGGCACTCTTGTCATATAACTACCCATTTTTCCTGAATTCTCTCCATATACTCTGTAGAAGGTTGTATTATCAGTAAAAACAACCCTTTATATGTAGCTCCACTAATCACTGTGGCAGTGTTATAACCCCCTATGTAAAAATATTTCGTATTAATTTATTCCTTTATAATCCGAAGGTCTATATATACCAGCACTTATTAACCTGTTTTCCCAGTCGATTTCTTTATCTTTATCTTCCACTTTATCTATTTGCAGCATATAAAGCCCCACATTGTCAGGATTCTTCGTATCTACCAATTTATCAATAAAGAATATGCTATACTCACTTTCCTCTGTTTTGACTGTGTATATGCACTTTAATTTACTTGTCTTTTCTCCTTGATAATCTGTAGACGAACCCTCATAAGTAACTTTCTTTGATATCAGTTTTCCTTTATATAAATTCATTATATAATCTATACCATCATCTATATCATCCGCAGCTTTCAATGCGTTAAGAGAGAACATATCTTTTATTTTCTCGTTGTCATCATTTTCTAATGCTTCTATGATATTAAGAAAACGATTATTTGCACTATCATGATTTCTTTTTATTACTAACAATTCTCTTAAGGAACAGAGCAAAATAAAACTGCTCATAGTAAGTAGTAAAATGGATACTAATAGGATCTTTCTTTTTACCATCGTTCCCTCCTTCATTAATTTATTCTTAAAATTTATTTAGATTTCATCGAATGATCTACCTTATAATAGTTAAATTATAGATAAATCTAATCACAACCCTTCATATACACTTTAAGATTCTCTATACAATACCTTAAAACATCATTAAATCCATCTCGAAACACCGGATGATCCTGCCTTGCCGCGAAAAAATAGATATCCATTAATCTTCGTATGGCATGAAATGTATCTTTATATTCATCAAACCCATCCGGAACTTTTCTAACCTTACGATACCCCTGTAAAATATAGCTTAAGGCTTGATCCAAATCTCCTTGTTGACTTGGCCAGTAAGGAGGTAACAAATCATAATAGTAATAACCCCATCCACACAAATCAAAATCAATTGCGCCAATCCGACCATCTTGATCTACAAGATTCCTAAAGTAATAATCTCCATGGATAAATCCAAACATCTCCTCACCGGTACCTATTTGATCAAGTTGGCTTCTTAATTTGTCTTCTACTTTTACTAAGAAATCTTTGTCTTCCTTCCCAATTAATAATTCACCATACTTAGAGGAAAACATTCCATTCGGGCCGAATAACCCCTCCATATCTAATCTTGGTCTGTCAAATCCATCCATAGGTTTAAATTTTCTTCCGAATTCATGTAATCTTGCTAAGTATTCTCCTGATTGTATCAGAAATTCAGGTTCCAGCTTCTCTTCATATATATCACCTTCCACCCAGTTAAATAGCATACAACATCTACCTTCCGGTACCTCATCGGTTGATACAATCTGAACAAAGGATTGATTCTTTCCTCGCACAGGAGTTGAAGCCAATAAGCCTTCATCTCTTGCTAATGCTTCCAGGAAAATTGATTCTGAGTTGATTATCTCCGGTGATAACCAGTTGCCTGGATGTATTCGCAGTACATAGGTTTTATTCGTTTCCATCCCATGTATCTTAAAAACAGAATTCATCTCATGTTTAATCAGCTGTATCTTAGTTTCTCCTAACTCATATGCATCCATCGCTTTGACCGCCATCTTTGTCATGCATATACTCTGCTCTTCTAAGTTCAAATCATAAAAACTCTTCATAATCTTGTTCCCCCTGACAATAATGAATAACTAATTCTATTACTGATTACTCAAATGCTAAATCCTGACATTTCTCAGTTATAATATAAAAATCTATACTTATGTAGTAAGAACTAGTCTCTTAGATATTTTTACTAACGCTCCTCTTCTTAATAAAACGAAATTTAAAAGTATTGGAATTTCACAGACTTGGCTTTATATAATGGTTCTATATCATGGTTCAATATTGTATGGTTTTGCCTATATCTACCATTAATTTACTTTATTATAAGTTATTTCATCGATAAATCAATATATATTCCCTAAAATTCCATGTAGATTCCACGCAGTTACCATTATTTAGCTTGCCAATCCTTCCAAATCATAATAAAATCAGCATAGATATACTATCCTTTAAGAAAATGAGGAATCTAAGATGCATTATAATTGTCTGATTATCGATGACGAAGTCCCCTTAGCTGAGAGTACAGCGGAATATTTTAATTTGTTTGATGTAACCGCTGCCTATGTGTTCGATTCAAACTCTGCACTTCAGTTCTTGGATGAGAATACGACTGATTTGATTTTACTGGATATTAATTTAGGACAAATCTCCGGCTTTACGTTATGTAAAAAGCTTCGAGAACTCACCCAAATACCAATCCTGTTTATCAGTGCCAGGTCCAGTGACGATGATATTCTTATCGCTCTTAATATTGGTGGTGATGATTACATCCAAAAACCATATTCCCTCAGTATCTTACTAGCTAAGGTAAAAGCGGTATTAAAACGCATTCCGAAAAACACTTCCATGCATACCGATTTATATACCTTTCATAATGTTACCATTGACTACAAACTGCAGAAAGTGACGGTAGGTGGACAGGAGCTACGTTTAAAAGCAATGGAATATAAGCTTCTTTGTTACCTAATCCAACATAAAAATCGTATCATATCAAAGGAAGAATTATTTGAGAAGGTATGGGGAGATTCCATCACCGGCGATGGAACTCTCAATGTACATATACGTCATATTCGTGAGAAGATTGAGGAGAATCCGAATGAACCAAGGTTTATTAAGACCATATGGGGAACAGGGTACCTCTTTGAGGAAGGATGATCATGAAGCTTAAATTTATTATAACACTTCTAATCACAGTACTTATGCTTAGTATGTTTGCAACCTATTCTATCATGGCAAATAACTCCGATAGTAAACTGGATCTTGTAGATGTTAATGACATTGTCCAATCCTTCGAAGAACAATGGATCGATTTAACGAGTGGAGCAAAACCTGTCTTTCCTGAACTAAAGCAACCAGTAGAATATTCCGTTATAGATCACAGGGAAACTCTTCTTGCTGCAACCGGGACAGATATAACGAATAATTTAAAAGAAGCAATCCGACACAGGGACACCATAGTTGATATTACGGTCGACGATGAAGTGGTTGGTAAATTGATTATCTATAACAACGAATCTGAACTTCTAGAGAAAAACAGAGACCATATACTAATCGGTATGCTTTTCTTATTGATTTTTTTATTTGTTCTATGCATTTCTTATATTCTATATCTAAATCATACGGTCCTATATCCGTTTCAAAAGCTAAAAAAATTCGCAATCAGTATCGCAAATGGAAATCTGGATCTTCCGCTCACAATGGATCGCAATAATCTGTTTGGTGCATTTACAGAAAGCTTTGATTTAATGCGGGAGGAACTGGCGAAAGCAAGAGAAAATGAGAAAAAAGCCAATCAAAGCAAAAAGGAACTGGTCGCCCAATTAAGCCATGATATTAAAACACCTGTGTCTTCTATCAAAGCCATCTCGGAATTGATGCAGGTTCGTTCACAGAGCGAGAAAGAAAAAGAACAGCTCTCTATCATCGGAGCTAAAACGGATCAGATCAATCTGCTCATAAGTAATATGTTCCAAGCAACGCTGGAGGAACTTCAGGAATTAAAGGTAATCCCTGTCGAAGTCCTAAGCTCCAAACTGAGTGAATTCATTGCCGCTGCGGATTATGACCGGCGTGTGACGTTAGAGCCTATTCCGGATTGCATTCTTCTTTGCGATCCTCTAAGGTTACAGCAAGTCTTTGATAACATCATTAGTAATTCCTACAAATACGCAGCAACAGATATTACTGTAACTTCTAATATAGAAAACAGACAATTGATTTTGCTATTTAAGGACTACGGGAAGGGTGTTACGAAAGAAGATGCCCCTCTTCTATTTGAGAAATATTACCGTGGCAACAACGCTACCGGAAAAAGTGGATCAGGTCTTGGATTATATATCTCCAGATATTTGATGAATAAGATGAATGGTAATATCCTCTGCGAGACTTGTTCGGATGGATTTATAATAAAGATCATTCTATCTTTAGCTTAATTTCTTAACACAAAAATTGCTTTATCATTATTTCATATACTTTCAAAAGTAAAGTAAGGCTTCTATACCAGTTGACTTTTTATCTCTGTTCGTCAGTAAGAAGATACTCATATGAAAATAACCATAAGTAAATAAACTCATTCAGGTACATAATTAAGAATTAGTTAAGAAACGGATAAAGACAGTTAAGAATGCTTTAGATTAAAATAAAGCTATAACAAAGGAATTCTCAGTAACAGCTTTATTTTATGGAGGTAGTTATGTCAATGGGTCCTTCCGGTGCCGGTAAATCAACCCTTCTCTACGCCCTATCCGGTATGGATAAGCCAACTTTGGGTGAGATCTACTTTGGTGAAGAAGAAATCTCAAAATACTCCAATGATAAGTTGGCATTATTTCGCAGGAAGCACTGTGGCTTCATATTTCAACAAATCCACCTTTTGGATAATATGAGTGTTATGGATAACGTTATGGCCAGTGGGTTATTGGTTCATAAGAATAGAAAAGAGGTAGTTCAAAGAGCAAAAGAATTATTTCAACAGGTAAACTTAGATGAAAAGGACTGGCGAAAATTCTCGTCCCAGCTTTCCGGTGGTGAGGCCCAAAGAGCAGGTATTGTAAGAGCTTTGATTAACAATCCGAAGATTGTATTTGCAGATGAACCTACGGGTGCGTTAAATTCGTCCTATAGCAAAGCGGTTCTGGACGTGCTGACAGAGGTGAATGAACAAGGCCAGAGTATTGTTATGGTAACCCATGACCTAAAATCTGCGAGACGGGGAAATCGTATCCTATATTTAAGAGATGGTGTGATCTGTGGTGAGTGTAATTTAGGAAAATATAAGAGCGGTGATAAAGAGCATCATGAAAAACTGAATGCTTTCCTTGCAGAGATGGGGTGGTAAGTATGAAGCAAATTGTTATTCTATCTCTTGCTAATCTTAGAAAAGGGAAAGGTCAGACGGCTTCCTTTATGGTTATGATGCTGATTTCTTCTATCTTATTCAATCTGGGTATCATCACCTGGCTTAATTTCAATGATAACTTTGATCGCAAAAGTGCGGAACTAAACGCAGAACATTCCTTGATGATCATTCAAAAAAAAGATTATAGCGATGCTCTGCTCCAGTACATTCAACAAGATAATCGGGTAAGTAAAACGCAAAAACGAGATGTTTTATTTGTAAATTTAACCGTACCCTATTCCAATGGTGATTTATCTATGGCTACAGTTATTATGAACAATTCAGTTCAGACAGAACTCAGTAAAATATCCTTTGTAGAAAAATCGGAACAATATCATAAGGATGCGATTTATATCCCCTATCTTTTTAAGTCCGGCGGCAAATATCAAATTGGGGATACCATAACACTTACCATCGGTTTGAAGAAATTTTCTTATACCGTCGCTGGCTTCTTTGAGAGTATGTTATTAGGTTCTATTAACGTAAATACTGTCGCCTTTCTACTGGATGAAGCAAATTATCTAAGCTTATCCGAACAGCTTGGAGCGGAGGCAAAGGGCGTTATACTACAAACTCAGTTAAAGAATCAAGAAGATAGTGAGCTCTTTACTGCGGATCTGCAATCTTATTTTCATGATACTACGAATAATGAAACAGTTTTTACTCGTAGTGTATCATATTCCATGGCAAAATCTGCAAGAACTTTAACAGCTGGAATTGGCTCTATGATCATTGTTGCTTTCTCCATTATTATCGTATTGGTCAGCCTCATCGTAATCCGCTTTCGAATTCGGAACAGCATAGATGAAGATATCCAAAATATTGGTACATTAAAAGCGATCGGTTTTACAAGCAAGCAAATCATTCTTTCAATTTTACTACAGTTTATCGGTATCTCCATGTTAAGTGTTTTCGCAGGAATTGCCTTATCCTACGGATTACTACCATTACTATCGGCTGCTTATGCTGCTCAGTCAGGAATTCTATGGAAGCAGGGTTTCGACATAAGTTCCGCTTTCATTACAATTCTTGTTATAATAGGCACTGTAGCTATAACCTCCTTTTTATCCGCAGTAAAAATTCGAAATTTGCATCCGATTATGGCATTACGCAATAGTATTACCACCCATAATTTCCGCAGAAATCATATTCCACTACACCGTTTTAAGGGCAACTTAAATCTCTCCTTAGCATTCAAATCCATATTGCAGAATAAGAAACAGAATCTTATGATTACCCTAATCATCGCAGCAATCAGCTTCGCCAGTGTTTTTGCTCTTGTGCTATATTACAATATTGCCATTGATACGAAAGCATTTTTAACCATTGTTGGTGAGATGTCGGATGTTAGTATAGCCTTGGATCCGGAACAATATGATGAGAAGTTTATCGATACGCTCCGCTCTATGGATGAAGTTGAGAAGGCATTGTATTATGATCAAAGAACTCTTCTGTATCAAGGCAGTACATTATATGCCTATATTACTCCGGATTACAGTAAAACTGAAAATACCATGTGTTATAAAGGTAGACAGCCAAAACATGACAACGAAGTAGCGATTGGTGGTGGTATGGCTGATGATTATGGCATACAAGTTGGTGACAGTATAGAAATTATCAACGGGGTCACAACAAAGGAATATTTAGTATCCGGCTTTATCCAATCTGGCAACGGCATGGGATATGATATGGAAATTACTTCAGACGGATATCTACGGCTTCAGGAGAATTACAAGCCATCCAATATTTATGTATATCTGAGCGATAATGTCAATGCCGATTCATTTATTGAAAAAATTGGCTCAGCTTATGGTGATCGATTTGCTTCTTCCATTGATGTTATGAAGATGATCAATAGTCAACTTGGTATCTATACTCAGATCGTATCCATCCTTGTTATGATTATCGTGCTGGTTACCATTGCAATTGTGACCTTAATTCTACACCTTGTAATTAAAACAATTATCATTCGAAAGAAACGAGAATTAGGGATACAAAAAGCTTTGGGGTTTACAACCGGTCAGCTTATGCTTCAATTATCCTTTAGTTTGTTCCCAGTTGTTATGTTTGGAACCATCCTTGGTAGCATTGCTGGATTTTTCCTAACGAATCCTCTATTGGCTGTATTATTTCGTGGAATCGGCATGATGAAATTAGAATTTACCATTCAACCCGTCTTGATCCTAGGTTTATGTATCGGAATCAGTCTCTTCGCTTTTCTAATTTCAATCTTAGTTTCAATAAGAATTAGAAAGATATCTGCTTATACTTTGATTACAGAATAATTGAATGATGTTGTTAACTAGATAGGATGCTCATAGATACGTTGTTTCATTATTATTAGGGCAAACACTGATAGAAAAAGGTTGGTAAGTCCTCACTTGACTTACCAACCTTTTTACAAATTTAGAAGCATACAATAATCTACTAATTCCCTTATATCGATTTCATTTGATATGAAAAATACTATCAAGAAATAATTGATCCAGCTCATCCCAGTCTGCTTTTCTGTCATCTTCCATAGAACTAATGTAATCCTTATATGTTGTTAGTTCTTCCTTAATATAATCATTCAACGCATCAATCCTACGACCCTTACCAATCTCCGGTGTATTCAGTTTTATTGCGAGAAGCTTATCTATCTCTTCACTGATACCATCTGGTAGGTTTTGTTTAAGCAGTTCCGAAAATAAAACCGGAGGAGAACACTGATAGTCTCTAATATAACGACAAGCTAGCAGTGGTCGTATCACATAGAAATATTTCTTATACTTCACTTCATCCTCTTGCAGATATTCCAGGAAGTTACCATTGGCAGTCCCATAATAATGATACATCGTGGATTTGCATGAAAAATAATTCTTCGCGACCCCATAGATTCTCTTCCATTCCTCAGTCGTACGATACACTATTGGTGAGTTACTCCATTCAAATAAGGTTGCATTGGACTTATGAAAATGCTGCAGTGCTTTTTTAAGATCCCATCCATTGATATCAAGGGTTTCATCCAACTGCCACTCAATGACATCTCGCTTTTCCTTAAGAGAAAGATAGTCTTCCTTCTTTCTCCTATAAATAAAACGAACGTCATAATCACTGTCCGGTGATGCAAATCCCCAAGCTCTGCTACCAGATTCAACAGCATGCAAGATCTTTACGTTTTCTTTTTTCTCGATTTCTTTTAACTTCTCTTCAACTATGTTAGTTATCCCTTGCATTCAATATCACCTACAATCACTCTTGTATTTATTCGTTCCATAAAGGTTCCAACCACTTCAAGATCAGGATTATCCGGTAACATCGTATGCTCTGTGGCATAATCTAATTTCTTTTCATACTCTGCCAATAGCTCATAGAACTCCGCTCGGAATAGTCCATCTTCCTTTTGATAATCCCCTTTCCGGATCGATCGTAACAGCTCCTGCTCCTTCTCCCGATACGTATTGATTTCACCCTTTTCTAAGATATCAATTGCCATCATAAATAATCGGATCAGATGCATGGCATGTTTGTTCAGGTGATTATCGTCTTTCTTGTTGTTACGTTTTCCTATCTTATCGTAATCCCGAACCACATTATGCATTACCGACCACATATTCTCATAATCCCGTAAGGGATAGTGCGTATAGTTGACATCCACAAAGATTTCAGTTTCAAACTCGGAATTCTCTGCCTTGTCGATATAGAGACGTATCGAGCCATGGTCAAATTTCTCGTAACGTCTCATAAAATCATCCAGTGCATTTTTAACAGAATTGAAGATATGTTGTTCTCTTTCCGACTGAGGAAATGTATCCCTCGCCAAAGCGTTCTGCAATCTTCGAAGCTGTGCACTGGCATAGCCCCCAAAGGAACGGGCTGCTCTCTTTGATAGAAATATCCCTTTATTTAATAGTAATTCTCTCCCGATATCTGATAGATACAAATAATGATCGGGACGCATTCCAAGGATTTCACAGGTGTTTGGATTACACTCCAATAGTAGCCGAACAATCTTATTAAAGGAATAGATTACGGTGTCCGTTTTATCGTCCACATACTGATCAAATTCCGTCAGCCCCAGAAGATCCGATTTCAAATTCATCGTAATACCTCTGACATCGATATCACTGCTGTCGTTATTCGTTCCATAAGCATAGCTTCCGCCGATTCCAAGCAGGATTACATTGTTACCTAATCTTGGATTGGTTTTGATAAAAAGATATTCTTCTCTTAGTAATAATTCCTTGAAATCCATTGATATCTCTCCTTTATTGCAGACTTTATATAGTTAACTACCCCTTATTCTATCTCTCTTATACTGCCACTTATTTTTTCACTTATTTTTCAATCATCTTTGTCACTATCTGCGACTGATTTATCTATCCTTCATTCTAAGAAATCTATTATTC
>JAQZBN010000092.1 GCA_029238935.1 Herbinix sp. | reverse complement strand
GGACCGATACCAAGCATTGGAGAGATAGCACCATGAAGTACATGATAGACACCTTCGTATTTACCTGTTTTCTCGTAAGCAGCTAGATCTCTTGGGTTTTCGACTACCATGATAACATGGGGATCTCTTCTGTCACTGGCACAGATCGGACAAAGCTCCTGGTCGGTGAGGGTATAACAGTTCTTACAGTATCTCACATTCTCCTTGGCTTCCCTTATGGACAGGGACAGATTGTTTACCTGGTCCTGGGGCATATTAATAATATGAAAAGCAAGCCTCTGGGCGGTCTTAGTTCCAATACCCGGAAGCCTTGATAATTCTTCGATTAGTTTACTGATTTGACTGCTGTAATAGTTCACGTTTTCCACTCCTTATCTCTCAATATCATACTGTATCCATCCCTATTTTACAAGGGTTTTCCGTGGAAAATGGATGATTTTTAAATGCAATTTTATCTCTTTACAGCATCTATTACCGATGCCCTATATTTACTTAGCTACAAGTTACACTCCTTGAAATAGCAAGTGAAATGCAGGTATCCAACAAATTATTGACCAGATAAATTAGATGAATTAGGATCAATGATCTAGACAATAAACGATTAAATAGATTATCCAATAAGATCCATTTATTTTATCACACCAAGTATAAATAAAACCTTGAAGTCAATAAATGATATGGTTCCCTTAATAATAGAGACTTGACAGGGAGTATATCAAAAAAACTTCAAGGTTTTTTTTATTTACTATTTTTCTAAATTATTTGATCCAATGTAACTCTAATAAAATTCCTTACAAAATCTTTATGTTCACTTTTAGAACCAGACTTACTCAATTAAAACGGAAATCCACCGAGTCCGCCAAGTCCACCGGTTATTCCACCCATTGCGTCAGAAGACTCCTCTTCCATCTGTCTGAGAGCTTCATTTGCTGCAGCCACAATCAGATCCTCGAGCATCTCGATATCATCGGGATCAACGACTTCTTTGGAGAGCTTTACAGAAGTTATTTCTTTCTTACCGCTAACCTTAACGGTTACCGCTCTTGTGCCTGCTTCATTAAATTGTTCATGTTTCCGGGCATTCCGCCTCCTGGAAATCCACCTCTTTTAGCCATTGTATAATCTCCTTTCGATTTCTTCGTTATAATTTATGTTCAGCTTCACTACTAAAATATATTTTCCTTATATTAAGTTAAATACATAGTGGCCTAATACCATACCTTTCTTTTGTTACATGTAATGCAATTATCAGAGTCTATTTTATCCTTTATCATGATCCGTCCAAATCTCATTAATCCTCATAAACAATCGGTGCCTTGATGATCTTTGACAAATCGGGAACCTCATTCCTCGTCATATGCTCCTCTTTCTCGATTAAGTCCTTATCAATCCCATTGGTGACCGCAATTAATAACCGTTGATCTTCCCCAATGCTTAAGATTGCTGCTTGTAGAACAGTTCCTAACGCCGGTGATTTCCGAAGAATTTGACCTACGATACCTCTCCAGTTATTTACTACTTCCTTTAAATCCTCTGGAATTGCATCCGGCAATATTACCGGTGCTTTCTTGACCGGTTGCTCCGTAGGTGCTTTCATTGTACTCTGCATATCACCCGGTGCAAAGGCAATACCCTTTTCTAACTTTTCTTCCAATAATTTGACGCGGTTGAGGATTGAGTCATAATTTTGCTCCATCTCCGGTTTGCATAACTTAATTAAAGCGATCTCTATTAATATCCTTTTACGCGTTGCGTACTTAATTTGATTGGATAGCTCAGAAAAGATTCGGATAAATCGAATCAATGTCTGGGCATCGGTATTATCTGCTTCCTGTTGCAGGATCGCGAGATTTTCAGAGGAAATTCCAAGAATTTCTGCCACATCTCCGGAGGTTTGCAGTAGGAGAAGGTTCCGAAGATACCAGGTAAAATCGATAGTAAACTGTCCCAACTCTCTTCCACTGGTTTCAATTTCCTCAAGCATCTGGATACATCCGATGACACTCTGTTCTCTGATTTGGCGTAAAAGTTTCGTAAATACTTCCGTATCTACGGCTCCAAGCACCTCTAGTACTTTATCATAGGTTAAGGTTTCACCAAGATAATATGAGATACATTGATCCAATAAACTTAATGCATCACGCATTGATCCATCCGCTGCCCTGGCAATAAAGCGAAGTGCTTTCTCTTCTGCATCAATATTCTCTTCTCTTAGCAGATCCTGTAATTGTACCGTAATGATGTCTGCGGTAATCCTCTTAAAATCATATCTCTGGCATCTGGAAAGAATCGTTACAGGTATCTTATGAACTTCCGTTGTTGCCAGGATAAAGATAACATAAGCCGGTGGTTCTTCAATCGTCTTTAGCAGTGCATTAAATGCACCGGTTGATAGCATATGAACCTCATCTATAATATAAACCTTATAACGGCCTTCCGTTGGTGAATACCTTACTTCTTCTACAATCTCACGAATATTGTCTACACCATTATTGGAGGCTGCATCAATCTCAATTACATTCATTAGGGTTTGGGAAGCGATACCCCTGCACATCCTACATTCGTTGCATGGATTTCCATCCACAGGGTGCTCACAGTTCACTACTTTTGCTAAAATCTTTGCTATCGTAGTCTTTCCTGTCCCTCTGGTGCCGCAAAATAAATAGGCATGTCCCACCCGATCCGCTTTGATTTGATTCTTTAATGTCATAACAATAGGTTCCTGACCTCTGACATAATCAAAGCTGTCCGGACGATATTTACGATAGAGTGCTGTGTATGACATAGGGTAACTTCCTTTCTACTTAATCGCTAATCGCTAATCTGCTTCTTGTGCAGAAGAACTTGTTCAAAACGATCATTGATCTGTTCAAAAATATCAATTAGATTCGGATCAAATAAACTGCCCTTTCCCTCTAAGAGAATCTCTACTGCCTTCTTATGGGGATAGGCTTCTTTGTAAGCTCTTTTAGAGGTAAGCGCATCATAAACGTCTGCAATTGTTAAAATTCTTGCGTAAATAGGTATTTCCTCACCCTTTAAACCATTGGGGTAGCCTGTTCCATCCCATCTTTCATGATGGCAAAAGGCAAGATCCCTGGCAAGGCGAAGAAACCGGGTGCCCCCAGTCTCTTCGATAATTTTTTCTATAGTTTTACTACCAAGTATTGTGTGCGTTTTCATATATTCAAATTCATCGTAGTCCAAAGGAGATGCTTTCCGAAGAACGTCATCATTAATACCGATCTTTCCGATATCATGAAGAAGTGCCGAACGAAGCAAATCGTCCCGTTCTTCCGGCGTTATTACATCTGCATATTCTTCTCTTGAGATGACTTCATCCAATAAGAGTTTAAAATACTGTACCACATTTTTTATATGGCCTCCAGTAATAACATCCCGGCACTCCACTAATTCCGCAAAGCTAACGGAGATTGATTCCTGATATTTATCAACATCTACAAAATTTTGGCTGCATTCATATAATTTAATGTAATTATCAACCCGATTTTTCATAAACTGCCGAATAAAGGGAACCTCAATACAATCCATAGCCCCAGCCTTTAAAGCTTTCTGCTCACTATCCGGATGACTGCGATCCGTAAAGCATAGTACCGGTATCTTCGCCAGCTCCGGTTGTCTTTTTATCAATCGAAGGAGCGTAAATACTTCTTCTTGCAGTATGTCCGCAGTAATCAAGATAATATCTGGTGTATGTGTCTTAAGGTATTCTAAGGGTTGCTGCATCGTACCAAAATACACAAGATTATAGTCTTTCATTAGTACTTGCTCGATTTCCCTCTGAATTATTTGGTTGTCACCTAGGATGAATACCTGCTTCATATCAAACCCCACATTACCTATTTATTTAGGTTCGGCTTTCTTGTCATTATATCATTTACAGCCTTCAAAATCAATGATTAGTACTATCTATTGCCATCTCTGTGAAACTATTCCTCTTTTGCTTTTTGAAAATGCTGATAATCCTTCATGGTTACCCAATCTCCGCCCCAAGTAAAGCCTCTCTTTAGAAATGCTTGACAACAAATATCATCCCTACTTATATAATATGGTTCATCCAAGGATCGATCGGCATAGGTAATTCCATTTTCCGGTGTAATCACTGTCTTCCCATCGATTTCTCTAACATAGGGATTATACCTAGGGTTGATATCAATGGCTAGACCATAGCTATGAAGCGATAGACGACTCGTACCATCCACTGGACGATAGTTGAAGGAAGAGGTATTGTTATCCGTCATGGAAGCATTGTCATCTGCATTATATTCATCCACTAGTACCATACGTTCAATCGGATACTGTGCCTCATAGAATTCATAAAAAATATCCAATATATCTTGTGCTATGCTGGTAGCTACAATCAGCTCCCCAATATGGGTATTTCCATCAAACCCGGTATATAACAGTCTCAGATATTTTAGATCCGAATAGGGTATATCACAAGTATCACCGTAGGACTTACCGGTTATTCGGTCCTTAATTTCTTGTGTAATCTCTTCTGCATAAAATTGATGAAGAAGCCACTCCGGTTTACAATCCTTCGTATTGATCATTGTTCCGGAAGGGTAGGTCCGGAGAATTTCTTTTGCAAAATCCTGTTGCGATTCTTTAATCAGGTCATAGAGCAGCACTTCCTGCAATTGACCATTCTGTATTGACGTACCCATAACAGCTTCCTCCTGGATTATCTGATCGATGCTTTCCTGATTGTCAGTTATCTGTGCATTCGTACTTTCCTGGACCTGATTACGATCCTCTTGCGGTTGGTCCTCCTGCTGCTTGTTCTGCTGTTGAGTATCCTGTTGTTGAGCATTTTGTTGTTGAGTATTCTTTTGTTGAGCATTCTGTTGTTGGATATCCTGCTCTTTCTCATTTGTAAGAGGGGTCTCCTCCCTTACGTTGTTGTTCTTACCATGATTATCAAATGAGTAATAAACAATAATACATAATATGCAAAGAAGGAGAACCTCTATGGCATAGATGCTTCTCCTGCCCATACTTAATCCTCCTCAATGATATGAATTTCGAGGTAATCAAATTCCACCGGCTCCATGAAATTATCCTGTGTAAATCTCGTCTTATCATGCCGTTTGAAATCCGCAATTGTGGAATCGAGCCAAATTGGCTTTGATAAGTCATAGGAATAACAGATTTCCTCTATCGCTGCAAAGATTTTTTGTGTTCTTTTTATATTCGGTTTATCATTTACAACAACCATATCCTTAATCATACGGTTATCCTTAAATATCTTAGCCCATAAACGAAACATAATTTCCTCTTTTCTTCCAAATAATATTCCTAGGCAAGGAATCTCATTGCTAAGTACCATTTCTTAGTGATATAATACTATTAAGTATATCATGCTTATTATATATGAATGCATGTAAAATGAAAAGTTTATTTTATGTAACAAACGGAGGTTACCATGGAAGGTGTAAAGCGCAGAGAGAATTTAATTAAAATATTAAAAAATCAAACAGAACCTATATCCGGAACTGACCTTTCGAAACAATTAGGCGTAAGCCGACAGATCATTGTACAGGATATTGCTCTTTTGAGGGCATCGGATCAAATCAATATCCTATCGACTACCAAGGGCTATCTGCTATATCAGAATGATCAGCAAAAGGCAAGAAGAACCTTCCAGGTGAAGCATGCCACAGATCAAATTGAGGACGAGCTATGTACGATTGTAGACCGAGGCGGTAAGATCCTCGACGTCTTAGTAAAGCATGAAATATATGGTGAAATAACGACCGAGCTGATTATTCGTAACCGACAGGATGTCTATGATTTTGTAAAAAAGGTAAGTGAGAAGAAAATCGTACCGTTAAAGGAACTGACCGATGGCATTCACCGCCATACGGTTGAGGCAGATACAGATGAAGTATTGGATAAGATTGAAGCAGCCTTGAAGGAAAAGAATTATTTATTGAAGGTATAATGCTGCTGCATTGGGATATCCAAAGTATAAATTATGAATCATATGATTGTATTATGTTGTGTATAAGCGCTTGATGTAATAAAAGAAAGACATGTAGTTGTTCATCTCTACATGTCTTTTCCTTTTTACCGTCATTATTTCGCTTCCTTTATTGAAGGAGCTGCATAGGATTTACTGTTTCATCATTGTTCAGCACCTGGAAATATAAATTGCTGCCTTCCACAATGTAATACTTAGTAGGTTCATTGATAGCACCTATAACGCTGCCTTCTTTTACTACATCGCCAACTTCTAAAGTAACATCCTTTAATTGTCCGTACACTAAACTATAGCCGTCACCAATGTTCATTGTAACAGTAAGACCTGTTTCTTCATCGGTTTCAATGCCACTAACGACACCATCTGCAGAAGCTTTTACTTCGGTGCCTACTTCAGCATCAATAATGATAGCTGGATTACATCTGAATTGCATCAAGGTAGCATAATAGATCGTATGGTCCATGCTATAATTCATAATAACATTACCATTTACCGGCCATAATAACTCATCATCTGCTTTGAAGGATAAGTTATCAATGAAGGATGAACTATTATCAGCTTGTACTGTTTTACCAGTAGTTTCGACTGCTTCGTCTTCTACTGCAGCTTCCTCAGTTCCTGTCGTCGCATCTGCTGCAACATCCTGAGCATTTGCTGATTGTGATAAATCTATTCCATTCTCCTCTGCCTCTGAAAATACATCATTTTCAATCAGCTCATCATTTGCAACGGCTACATCCTGTCCGTCTTCCTCTTGTGTAGAAGCGTCATCTTGTACCTTGCCGCCATTATTAACAAGGTCCTCTGACGCATTGTTATTATCTGCTGTTAGGTCTTCGTTTCCCTCAGCAGCTATGTTATTATCTTGTTCCTCATTTAAGTCCACAAAATTCTCTTCCTGATCTTGGTCTTCGGAAGTTAATCTTGTTCCGATGAATGCAACCGCACCAATCGCCAAAACGCCAACAAATAATAACACATAATAACCTTTACCTTTGAAAATCTCAGATAATTTACGCTTTTTCACTATGATCACCTCTAAATATATTCTTCTCCGTAAATATTGTATTTATACCTCTGTCCTACCTAATGATTTAAAATTTTCATGCCAGTTAACTTCCAAACTGATTTCGATTTTAATCAAAGTAGGGCATATGAATTTGAGAGGAAATTCATAGGAATAGTATTGACAATTTTTAAAAAATTATTAAAATATAAGTATGCGGATATAATTTAATGGTAAAATACTAGCTTCCCAAGCTTGCGTTGCGGGTCCGATTCCCGTTATCCGCTGTAGAAAGATTAAGAGCATCAGGAAGCTGATGCTCTTTTTATACAACTCATAAGATGTCGCTATCCATTCGTTAGTCTGATAAAATTAATATAATAATTTCCCTTTCTATTACAAAACATCCCATATTATATCAGGAGGGCATAAGATTGAATGTTTTTTATATAATAGCTATTCTCATGATTGGTGCAGCCATATATACATTCATCCGATGTATAGGTACACCGAAAGGAAATTCCGATATAAGGACCAAAATGATTGAGGAGAAAGTGACATCCATTGGCGGCATTATCGAAAAAATTGAAACATCAAAGTCAAGCTGTTATCCATATAATCAGGAGCTAAATCAGGATGACGGTTCCTATCATGTATTCTATAAAGTTATATATCGTTTAAACGATGACACTAAGGAGGGATGGGCCGTACTAAAATTACAACAATCCTTTGTTGGATCGGTTGGAGCAACAACAAACGATTGGATATGGAATTTATAATATAAAGTTTTCGGTTCCCGTTATTTGATGTAATAAAAAGAGGTTTATTGCACCGGCTAGGTGACATAAACCTCTTTTTATTATGAATTATATAAGTGAGTCCAGAATCCTCGTACTATGTTAATTGAACATAATATTGTATAAAAACTCGGCGAACAAACAGTCAGGCTACCGTATGTCTATCATCCAAAATATTACTTGTTATGGCAGGAGATATCATATTATTCTATAGAACTTTTGGCTTCCCATAAAGTGTATAATCTTTGTTCTGAGTCTACTACAGAAAACTTCTCGATTGTATCCCCAACATAATTACATTGAACAAAACGATCATTTGATAATTTATAATAACAATACCATGTATCTTCAACATTTGGCAATCCAATTTCATCTTTAAGTTGGCTTAAGTTGCTGCTCCTCGATGCAAACGATATGAAAAAATCTTCTGATAATTCCCTATCTATCTGCAAGAAATAATAGTATCTGTTCATAATCTTTACTATATCATCAGCCATCCAAACCGTTTCTAAATTATTTTCTTCGTCCGCAATATAAATTGCGACAATAACATTCGGTCTTATAACAGCACCTGAAGAATCTCGGGGTCGCACCGTATTTATTTTATCCTCCACCTTGCATACGGCAAACAGACCATTTTCAAGTTCATAGTAATAATATGCATAAACTGACCAAGAGCAATTCGGCTCACCGATAACGGCAACGAAGTTGTTAAAATCATCATCTTGTTCAACAACTGCACTAAGATCAACAGCCGATAATATTCTGTCATAATATGTATATTTCCACGACATTCCATCAATCCATTTGATGTCATCTCGCTTTTCTGCTGAGTGCTGATAAAATAATCCCGGTCCATCATCTTCTTCATTATAAGAAGCAAAATATTTACTACTAATTGCCTCTTCCGTATCAAATTCAAGTATATGTATCCCTTCCGCTTCTTTGTTAAAGTCATCCCGTGAGTACATTACCATACTTACATAATAACGTACTCCGCCAGCAATGATAATAATATCGTATGAGTTTTGGAGGATTGTTTGTCGTTTACCATATTCAATTTTTTCGCCGCCAGATGTTGAATAATTTATACTTTCAATTTCCATTGGCCCATTATACACTTGAAAAAATTCGTCTATTTGATTTTCTAACTCGGGATTTTCTGTAATAACGGTATTTGCAAAAAGGTTTTTTAGACCCTCATTATCTTTGCTGTCTAGTGTCGCAAAAACCGCGTCCAACATTTCATGAAAGTCTGTTTCATCACGGCTTGTTATATAATCCAATATATTCACTCTTGAACAACTGGATAGTATAGAAATCGAAATAAAAAGGGGAATTACCACAGTTAGACATTTACTCTGGTGTTAGAATTTAAATAGTACAAGTCAAAATGAGAAAATCCTATATATAAAAATATGATACAATAGAGGTATCGTACCGAAGGAGGATTTTCAATATGCCAAAACATTTTGACAAGCAGTTTAAACTTGATGCAGTTCAGTATTATCAGGATCACAAGGACTTAGGTCTCGTTGGTTGTGCTAAAAATTTATCCATTAGTCAGCAGACTCTTTCCAGATGGCAAAAAGAACTGCATGAAACCGGTGACATTGAAAGCCGTGGATCCGGAAATTTTTCTTCCGACGAAGCAAAGGAAATTGCTCGTCTGAAGCGTGAACTACGTGATACACAGGATGCTCTTGATGTATTAAAAAAAGCCATCAGCATTCTGGGAAAATGACAGAAGCCATTTACCTTGAAGTCTCTGAAAAGACGGAAGCTGCCATGAATGAAAAACGCCCTGTTTCTGTCTCCGGAATGCTGAAAATTCTTGGTGTTTCACGGTCTGGATACCGTGCATGGCAAAAACGTATGCCTTCTAATGTTCAGAAACGCAGAGAGGCTGTCAAAGTAAAAATCATGGATATTTATGATGATTCCAAGCAAAACTATGGAGCTCCTAAAATCGCGAAAAAACTGCAACAAGAAGGTGAAATTATCTCCGAACGTACTGTTGGCAAGTATATGAAAGAGCTGGGAATCAAGGCTCAGTGGATCAAACCATGGACGATTACCACCAAAGACTCTGATTTTAGTAAAGAACTTCAAAATATCCTTGATGAACAATTTAACCCAGAACGCCCGAATGCTGTTTGGTGCAGTGACATTACCTATATTTGGACAATAGAGGGATTTATCTACCTGACCAGTATTATGGATTTATATTCTAGAAAAATCATTGCATGGACACTTTCAAAAACTATGGAAGTATCATGTGTAATTGAAACGATCAACAAAGCAAAATCAAGACGTAATACCGAGCAGCCACTTATCATACATAGCGACCGAGGAAGTCAATATGTGTCAAATGAATACCGGAAAGCAACCGCAAATATGGAGCGGAGCTACTCCAAGAAAGCATTTCCCTGGGACAATGCATGTATTGAATCCTTCCATTCTTTAATCAAAAGAGAATGGTTGAATCGATTTAAAATCAATGACTATAAGCAGGCATACCGTTTAATATTTGAATACATTGAAGCTTTCTACAATACGAAGCGAATTCATAGTCACTGCGAATACATTTCACCAGACGACTTCGAGTTGTATGAAAAAGCACAAAAAGACGGAGTGCTGCTGGCGGGTTAAAGTGAGGATTATTTTCTCATTTTAACTTGTACTAAATCTTGACATAGGACCATTCGCTATAATATTTTCTGTGCTTGCAAGGATTTGCTACAATGAAAAAAAGTGAGAATTATTATAACTTTAACTTTAAATCATACATACCCTTTTTTATTTATATTTATCTTTATCTTGTGTGATTAAGAATTTCGTTCTTTCTTATTTCAACCATGATTTTCATAAACTGTAAATCCTCTGAGTTAGGATTATCAATTCTAAAGGTGCACCCACAGACTTTGTCGAATTCTTTACCGAATATTACTTTGTGTCTACCGCCACCACATGATCCACAATTACCGCAACCATCAATATGTTTCCAAGCTATTTCTTTAAGCCCATTCTCTATTGGATAATCTTCCATGAAATTTGAATCCATATCATCTGACCAAACTGTCCAATTATTATCTTTTTCGTCAGGATCTTTTATTGCAATAAAACATACACATTCAGTATTGTATTTAATTATGTAATAAATTTTATCTTTCCAATAATTATTATCCTTAACAAATTCCATTTCGTTATTTTTCAAATAATCGACAAAATCTAATGCGATTTCTTGGTCGTCTAAAGACAATTCATCGCTTATATAATACTCAATACTTCGTTTATCCATTAATCATTCCTCCTACACAACAGATAAATAATGTTATTAACGATAGTGAACCAACTTTTCTTCTTATGCTTATAATATTCGTTTTTATTTCAACTCTTTTCTCATAACAACATTCTTCTCTTGAACAGCTACTTTAACAAATCCAGCCTTCTCATACAGCCGGAGGGGGCCTGTGCATTCCCATTCATATCGCTCGTCGCGAACAACTGGAAAACCCTCGACGGCTATATAGCCTTCCGCTTTCGCATCGTCAATCACGCGTTGCAAAAGCGCAGTGGCAATTCCTTTCCCACGATATTCGGGAGCAATCTCAAAACACACCACGGCCTTTTCTAGCTTTTCAGCCGGTGCATAAAAACACTCACCGGTACACGGTTCGGTAGGGAAGTTCGCTTTATCGTTCACGTTGCACCAGCCAATAGCTTCGCCGTCGTCAAAAGCCAGGTATCCTTGCAGCACGCCCGAATTAATTTGTTGTTCGGCGATTTTTCGTGACACAGGACCTATGTCAGCCCCGTCTACTTTGTCGTACTCAGCTTTTTGCTGACCCTTCGACATTTGATAGATGTGACAATAACACCGATACGGGGAATTATCTGTAAACGCCCGATTTTCGAAGAAGTAAAAGTAATCGGCAGAAAGATCCGGTGTAAGTGCTTGGATAGTAATATTCATGTTTACCCTCCGTATAAATAATCTGTAATTAAGACGATACCTTCTAATTTATAATCTTATGATAGTATATAAATTTACTTAATTGTACTTGATATGAAATTCATATAAATGCTTAAACTGCCCATCCTCCAATTGCTCTGCTTTTTCAATTTCTGCCTCAGAACTCGGTTTTCCGGCTGTTTATAATCCATACTTCCACCTTTTTAACATAAAAAAATAAATCATATTTTGCATTGTCCGTATATATGACTTTTAACAAATATAATTGGAAGCACTTAACCATTCATATATCTATAATGTAGTGTTATAAAACATCTAACAACTTGGTGACTCTGTCAATTCTATAGTCTTCTTTAAATGGAATGGAATCATGTAGTTTAGCTTCTTTTCGTGCAATCCAAGCGCAATCCATCCCTGCCTGTTTGGAACATAATACATCAAGGGGATGATCACCTACATAAAGGCAATCTTCCGGTGATAAATCAAGTTCATTTAGCACCATTTTCATAATTAGCACATTTGGCTTTTCTACTCCAACTATTTCAGAAACAATAACACTTTCAAAATAATCATAAAGTTTACACTCTTTAAGATAATCAATAAGCCACTTATAATGATTAGATACTATAGCTAATCGGTATTTCTCACGCAAAATAACCAGCATATCAAATACACCTTGTATAACCATCATCTCTTGTTTTGGCATAGGAACTTCTGCCATAATATGTAGATAAATGTCCTTCATTTCACTTGGGTATTGGATACAGGATAATGCAGCTTCATCCATCAATCTATTCATGTCATCTTCGGATGCACGAGGAGCGCCGTTTTGCTCTCTTCTTATTTGTTCTCCGTTTGCCCAATATACTGCATTATTGATTTCCCATGACAACTCCTCAGAAACATCTAATCCCAGTGAACAAATCTTGTCTCCAAAAATCTTTGCCTAATTTGGACTATATTCAATAAGTGTATCACTGACATCAAAAATAATCGCCTTATACTTCATTTTATCCCCCTGTGTAAAACATAAAATATCTTAAACTCATACTTTCTACTTAATATAATCCTCTATGCTTTGATTGTGTCATCATCTCGTAATCAGTTTCGTCTAAATAAAAACTGGTACATGGATCCGGGGTTTCCGCGATAAATCCCACATGTTTATAGATGTTTTGAGCGCGTATATTTTCAATTTTTGTATGTAGATATAATTTCTTCGTTTTATATATTTCGAAAGCTAATCTCTGTGAAAGCAATAAGGCTTCTTTCCCATAGCCTTTACCCTTTTCGTTCACTGCAATTCGCTTCAGCTCAATTTGAGTGGATTTATTAAGCATATCCCTAAAAATGATAAATCCAACGGGATGTCCGTCTTTGGTTTCAATTATTGTTTGAAGAAAATCTCCATCACCAAACTTCATAATTCTAAGAAACAGTGGCCAATTAGCAACCCAAGGTGAATTATCAGAGTTTTGTTCGGTCTCGTTCAAAACATTCCATATGTATTTGTTTTAATGTTTCATCTTCCGGGAATTTTTCGTTTATAAATTGTAGAAGATCTTCATATGCTTTTTTAATATCTGCGCTGGCTAATAAAATATCTTCGATTTTTTTATTCATACAAGAAACACCTCTTTATATAATTATTCACTTAGCCTTTGAACCAACCACGAAATCATTTTAATATAATCTATTGTCAAATAAACCTAATGAGATGTTTGTTTTTGAATATTACCTATTGTTTATAAGGTGATTTATAATTTTCTAATTTTCTTAAAATCAATATACTGACTAACATTTTGACTTGAAACACCTTTATCATTATATTAGGAGACTTTTACTATTGTCCTCTATGCCTCAGCTTGCTCTATTCTCCCCAGCTTAGCTGGGGATTAGTGTTTTCATCTAATAATTTCGCTTGGCTTTAATGCAACATTCCTTGTTAGTAATTCACAATACTTTTCACATAGCAAAGATAAAGATAGGTCACTAGACATTTGCATCTGTTGCAAAGGCCTCTGAACCCATTGGTGAAATTGTGACGTAAAGACGCAAGACATTATCACCGGTGTTTACAACCTGCAAGCTTTCCTGCCCATCAACCTGCATTAACTCGCCCACCTGTAATGAGGTTTCATTGCCATCCGTGACAACCTTGGCATTACCCTCCATGACTTGCAGGAATAGGGTTGATTCTAGATGTGTATGTCCCGGCAGTATTTCCCCTTTTGCGATGTTAAGAACAAAGGCAATTACATTATCGCTTTTGAAAAGCATCCGCTTGGCGATTTTTCCTTGTGGTTCATGAAAATAATCATTGAAAACAAACTTGTACCCCAATTGGGGCATATATAACTAATTTCTTTTATACAAAATGTTCAATGGTCTTATAAGGAAGTAGCAATGATAAATCACCATAAAAGATGTTTTTAAAGGTTATGCATGAAAGTCCATCATGGATGTTAAGAACGAATTGCTAAACTGATTGATGAACGGTAGCTTACCGATAAATTCGTGTTTATCTATATGCTACACTTTACTTCATAAACATAATGGAAGTTCATATAATCTGTTAGGTGTTTCATCATAGTGATTATAACGGACCTAATTCCTTAATATTTTTACTCCTTGTTCTATGCTTTCTTTCAGGTTCATATTCTTGCCAATATATTCTTTTTTCGTTATATTGTGTTCTTGGTTCTTTAAATTCTGCTGGGTAGCCAAAATACACAATGCTCATTGGAATTACATGCTCAGGGATATTTAGCACTTTGCTAACTGGTTTGCATTTATTCATTTCCGGATACAATCCTATCCATACTGAACCTAATCCTAACTCCACAGCAGCAATAAGCATATTTTCGATCGCTGCACTACAATCTTGTGTCCATATTTCCTTATCTTTATTCCTAAAAGCTAATTTCAAATTCCCGCAGACAACAAATGCTAGTGGGGCATTATACTGCCCTTCTCGTAATGTACATTTTAACTCATTTAGTTTCTCATCATCATTTACAACAATAAACTCTCATGGTTGTCTATTTGCTGCTGTTGGCGCAGCCATTGCTGCTTTCAATAAAAGTATTATTTTTTCTTTCTCGACTTCTTTCTTAACATAATTTCTTATACTTCTTCTTTTAAAAATAGTGTTTATAACACTATTATCATTTAAATCCATGGAAACTCCCCCAAATATATTTTCTGCTTTCTCTATCTATTAATATATCTTCAGATTGCATATGACGACAATAGCAACCTATCTACTCCCTGATAAATTCAAGTTTTCCTATGTACAGACTTTACTTTCTAAAAATAATGGGAAGTTCGTCTACTTCAAATTTATGAAAGATTGTGAAGTAAGTTTTTCTATTTGCTCCACAGCATATGTCTCTTCTATTATCGGATTATCATAATCCAAAAATGATGCTGTAAACATCATAACTGTAAACAATGGAGAAACTAAAACACAGCCCATCTATCTAATAAACATAACGGGGAGTCCGGTTTACTTGGCACTTAATAAAGATATCGAACCAAACTTTGTCTGTTTATTTGCAGTTAACCAACCAGTCGAGAATTAATTAATACATTGTGCTATACAAAGCTTACCATGGTTTGGATTTCTTTTATTCCATTCATAAGTAATGCCATATTCTGTACCATCAGTTTTAAACACTTCTAATACCACCTGGGGACACTCTAATATCAAATCATTCCCATTTGAATTAATAACAATTAACATTTTATCCGTCTCGATTCTTTCTACACTTGTTACGAACGATGTTACTACTGTCTGCGATTCATTAAGTATGTAATTCGTTTGAGCGGTACATAAAACAAACAATAGAATTACTAAAAATAAATGTGATTTAATATTTTTTTCTTTTATAATTTTTATTAATTTATACAAGAACCAAATTGCTGTGATAATGATACTTAGAAATGGAATTAATGCCATCATTTCATGTGTTTTATAACTAAATATAGTATATATCCCATATCTAGACATCTCGGAATCACAAAGATAAAGTATCCAAAAAATTAATCCAATCATTAATGACAATGCAGTTATAATTTTCTCCCTCATAATTAATTCCCCCTAAAATAAATAATATGGTTCACAATTACAAACTATTGTGAACTATTACTTGTACCATAAAATATCTAATTATTACGTTACATAATAAATATAATTGGAATTCACAGCAAGTCGCCAGATTTGAATTAGTTTAATCAGTACTTTCTAAATAAATTATTTCTTTTCCTTTTTGTTTAGCATATTCTATTTCTTTTTTTACACTTTCTCCAATATAACCATCAACATTAACAACAAAAATTGCAT
Source organism: Herbinix sp. (assembly GCA_029238935.1). Taxonomy (GTDB): domain Bacteria; phylum Bacillota; class Clostridia; order Lachnospirales; family Lachnospiraceae; genus Mobilitalea. The sequence continues at coordinate 158 of JAQZBN010000092.1, read as the reverse complement.
CTGACAAATCGATTTTTATTCTATGTAATTCACCTAATAGATCTTTTTCATATTCTGTAAAATCTCTATCCATAACATGAGGTATAATTCCTATTACAGCATATTCATTTTCTAATTCTAATCTTTCAGACATCTCTTGTATTTTATTCCAAAACCTT
>JAQZBN010000156.1 GCA_029238935.1 Herbinix sp. | reverse complement strand
AAAAAGCTTAGAGGTTTTGCTATGGCTTATGATGATCTTCAGGAGATGTTTATTCTGAAGTACTCATAAATCTATTTACACATAAATCTTGACACTATCTACCAATGAAGTGTACTAGGATTAACTAAAATGTAATTATAATGAATTTATATTAGAAGGAGAAACATATCATGGGGTACATAAGGGCTATTGAAGACTATAATTCTACTAATGAACAGGAGATGCAGGACAAAAAAGTCATTCTAAACTATATAGAGCATTTTGGTGAAAATGTATTACTAAGAGAAAATGAAATAGCTCATATAACAAGCTCTGGATTTATTATGAATAAAACCTTAGATAAGGTATTATTGGTGCATCATAATATTCGAAATGTCTGGGCATGGACAGGAGGCCATGCAGATGGTGATAAAGACTTGCTATATGTTTCAATTAAGGAAGCTATAGAAGAAACAGGAATAACTAATGTATATCCCTTAACTGAAAGAATAGCTTCGATTGATATATTGCCAGTATATGGGCATGTTAGAAAATCAAATTATGTGAACGCTCATCTACATTTATCTATTGCATATGTATTAATTTCAGACGAGAGCGATGCGGTACGAATTTGCTCTGAAGAAAATAGTGGTGTTGAATGGTTCTCGATTGAAAGATTTACAGAAAAAAATTTTGATAATAGTGATGTTTATTTATATAATAAGTTAATTTCATTCGCACGTAAATATTCAAACAGCCGATATTTGACTGACTCACAATTACATAAGATAACTGAGATAGAGGCAACGTATAATGTGTAGAAGATTATAGAATGGGGTAGATAATGTATAAAGAACAAATTGAAACAAAAGATCTAGTCTTAAAAAAGGCATCAATGAACGATGTGAATGATATGTATATCAATATCTGGTCGCAGGAAGAAACAGCAAAACATATGCTTTGGATACCTACAAAAAATATGGAAGAAGCGAATGATAGGATGATTAGAACAATTGAATTTCAAAAGGATAAGATTGCATACCTGGTATATGAAAAAAAGAGTGGACAAGCAATTGGATTTGCAGGAATGAAGGAAGTTGAGAACAAGGTTTATGAGGATAGTGGAATTGCAATAGGACCACACTTTGTTGGATTTGGCTACGGAAAACAGATTTTGACAGCTCTGATCAATTACTGTTTTGAAGATTTGGGAGCTATGAAAATAGTATATTCCTGCAGGTCAGAAAATATAGCGTCAAAGAAATTACAACAGTCCTGTGGCTTTCATTATACCCATTCACATCCAATGGTTGACAAAAGAAATGGATTACAGTATGTGCTTGATTTTTATGAGTTATATAGGTATTAGTATAACATATGGAAGAGAATAATGAAAAAATGGTTACTCAAAGTATTGATATTGTATCTTTTCAGCTTAAAGAATCTCATGGATACTGACATAGGTTAATAATAAATTATTATTGCTTGGGGGAAAGTTATTATATGGACTTTCCCCTAGTTCATTTTGGATGCTAGGATGTATGGAATTATCAACGAGACAATATGGAAGTAGATTGTGTTGAGGCATCGGGTTTTAGAATAGACCGCTCATAGGCATAAAATAGAGAGAAAATAGCAGATTTTTATATGATGAAGATATACTTTGAAATGGTGTGGCAAATAATGGGTATATGTGCTATTATGATTTTTATAAAAATGTTATGGATGGTTTATAGTTAGAGTTATTTACAAGAGGATATTAGAAAATGAAGTAAAATAATAAATTGCAGCTTCTTCCTAAGCTCATTTCTGCTGTAAATAAAATATTCCGTGGAATAACAGTGGGGATATTGTGGACAACAATAGGAGATTATTTGGTATCTGTGGATGGTTTATTAAAAGAATCCATATAGATTTATTTTCTGTTAATTTTAATTCCATCAATCCACTCTTGGACCTGCTTGACGTCAAAATCATTTGTTGCAGCGAATCCCGGTAACAACTTTGAGTTAGGGCATTCTTTCGAAAGATTAACTTCTATTTGTCCAAATCCTCCACCACCATGAGTGCAAAATGGAATAATGATTTTTCCGTTTAAATCAACACTACGCAAAAAGCTCAATATCGGTGGTGCAAAAGATTTGAACCAATTAGGTGTTCCTACAAAAATATATTCATAATCGTCGATCGGTTCATTGCCAGACAGTAACTTAGGGCAGTATCCCCTTTCCATTTCACTTCTCGCCTCTTTTGTTGCACCATTGTAAGTAAATGAATACGGTTTTTCCGGGAGTAGCTCTCTAATTTCTCCATCTGTAATGATTGCGATATCTTCTGCTAGACTTTTTGTTGTATTTGAATAGGAGTAATATACTACCAATGTTTTACTCATAAGGATCCTCCGAAGTCTATTTTATTGTGTATTTTAATTATAGTCGATAGCGTAGCTTAACTGTCAAGCATTAAAATAAAATATACTCTAAAACATACAAAGTAAAATTAAACGAGAACTTTAGGAAAGTCTAAAACAGAAATCATTTTTTAATTGTAATAGAAAGGAAGTACCATGAAAAATAAACAATTATTCTTTCCATGAAATATAATACCGATTTTTCAGATGCAAGTAGCATAGGTATTATTGGTGGTGCGGATGGACCTACCACTATCTATGTAGCAAATTCAAAGGCTCCAGGTTTTACTGCACTATTTGCACTGCTTTCAATTGTAGGAATTATATATATCATTAGAACAAAGAGAAAAAATAAAAATAACAATCTAGGTAAGTAATAAAGGGTCTAATAATCCTTAGGAGAGAGATTATGAGTAAAATGCACGATGAGTATTCGGATAAATTCATACAAGCACTGGAAAGTAAAAACTTAGATGAAATACGGAAAGTACCGAAATCAGATTTACATAACCATTTTCCCCTTGGAGGTAGTCGGAAATACATTAAGGAAATAACCCGGTTTGAATATCCGATATGTGATAGTATTCTATCTTCCATGCAAGAGATGCACGATTGGATGAGCCAAAATGTTGATAATAAGTTTCGTAGCTCTGAAATGCGTAAGTTTTTGATAGAGGCAACTTTTGTCCAGGCGAAGGAAGACGGTGTAACGATACTGGAGATCGGTGAAGATGTATGGGGGCTTGGAGAGTATTTTAATAACGATATCGATGAGTTGATTAGTACCTTCCAGGAGATGAACCAACGAATTGCGCCGGAGATCGAATTACGTCTACAAATTGGACTATCCAGACACTGTTCAGTAGATTATCTAATGGACTGTCTAAAACATTTTTGGGGAAAGAAAGAGTTCTATTCGATTGATTTATATGCAGATGAATTTGCACAACCAATCGAAAACTTTATACCAATTTATCGTCTGGCGAAGGATAATGGGTTACGTTTAAAGGCGCATATTGGAGAATGGGGAACAGCACAGGATGTTAAAAAAGCGGTCGAGTTATTACATCTGGATGAAGTACAGCATGGCATTGCTGTAGTTGAATCTGCTGAGGTTATAAGATATCTGGTAGAGAATAACATACGTCTGAATATAACCCCAAGTAGTAATCTTATCTTGGGTCGGGTCGCTGATATGAAACATCATCCAATACAAAAGTTATACCGGGAAGGTGTCGATGTTACTATTAATTCCGATGATATCTTGATTTTTGATAGTGATGTATCAAAAGAGTATATGAGATTATATGAAAATGATACATTGACTGCTCAGGAATTAGATTGTATCAGATTAAATGGTTTGAAGAGAGTATAAGTAGCATATATGGAAGCATAAATGTCTAAATAAAATAGAAATTCTGAAAGGAAAGCTCTATGGATAACAAAGAGGAACTCCGTTCACTCATTAGGAAGGGAGCAAAAATTACCATTATTGGTGATAGCATAGCTGCCGGAGCAGGGTGTTCAAAACAGTACAAAACGAACGAAATTATCGTTACAATAGGTAATGATGTATTTGTAAGAAGAATTGCTCCAAATAGTTGGTGGGGAAGATTTCAAGCTTATCTGATAGAGAAATTCCCAGGGTGTACGGTT
>JAQZBN010000042.1 GCA_029238935.1 Herbinix sp. | reverse complement strand
TTTATCTATTTTTTCTGGGTATTTTATAGCAAATTTAGCTGACAACCAAGCGCCTAAGGATGCTCCCATCAAAACAGCCTTGTCTATTGATAATACATTGAACACATCAAAAAGCCAGTCATCCAAATCTGATGTAGTAAATGGCAGCTGTTTCTCATCACTTCTTCCTGCCTCGCCTGGTATATCAAGTGCATATACCCTGTAGGTAAGACAATACTTTTTAATATCACTGATCCACATGCAAGAATTCATGCTGCTCCCATGGAGTAAAATCATCGGCGGTGCAGAAATCTCCCCTGCAGCTATAACAAAGGTATTACCATGGCGTGTGGGAAAATTTAACTTCTTATAAGGTATTGTAAGCTTTTCTAGTAGCATGTCATAATACTTAAATATTTCATCTCTACCACGTTGTGTCTTATATGCATTATTATTTTTCATTTCCATTTCCTCCTTTTTCTTTCGTCTATAAATTATTTATGTCTGGTGATATTTATCAATTATTTCCGGACAAGTGAATAAAGTAAAATCTTGCTTCATCTTTGTGAATCATATCCTGTCATTAGCTTATGACTTAACATCTCTTATGTATTACCCATAATGATATCTCAAAACTAACATATGTTATAATTAACATATGTTAGTTGTAATGTCAATACAAAACATATAAAAATACTTAGAATAATAAAAATACCCCTTGATATGCTTCCAGATACATACCAAGAGGTAAATTAAGTAGAACTATTCACTTTATATCTTCACATTTCATGAAATCAAGTATTATCAATGTTTTCAGACTCTCTTTTTTGTATACTTATCCAAGGTTTCCGGCATAGAAAATGAAGATTGAATTTACCATTTTACCTCATCTAAACTAACATACTCTCTTTCACATCTATCTTTTCTATAATCCCATCAATTTTTTCTTTTGCTTTTTCAATAGCAGTCCTTTTTTCCTCCTCCGTAGTACCTGTTCCATCTACTAAGAGTCTCTCAAATTGGTTGATCCCTATAAACTTCATTATATCTTCAATATAATCTAATCCTTTGTTAAATATTGGTCTCATCATCCAAGCTATATTACCACCTGAGGATTGAACATAAACTACTGTCCTAGATTTATCATTTAGAAGCCCTTCCGGCTTTTCTCCTTTCTCAGGAAAAGTAATTGTCTTATGAGCTTGTACAATGCAATCTATATATTCCTTTAGCGGCGCAGGGAATGATAAGCTCCATATAGGTGCTGCTATTACATAAACATCTGCTTCTATAAATTGATTACACAACTCTACAATTTTATGAACTTCCTTTTGTTCTTTTTCGGGTAATTTGCTTGTTGCTTCTTCATTTACGATACAATTTCTGCTTTCAAAATACTCATATTCAAGTCTGGGGATATGTTCATTATACAAGTCCAACTCTTCTAACTGAAATTCAGGATACTTTTCAATAAACTTATTTACGAAGGATCTTCCAACAGTTTTACTTGCTGACAAGTTTTCCGGCTTTGAATTAACGGTAATGTATAATAACTTTTTCAAAATAGCATCTCCTAACTAATTATATTTTAACTTAGTATTTGGAAAGTTTTAAATTTTATAACTAAGCGTTAAAAATATATACCGTATAATTTATAAAATCCTTTATAATCTGCTAAATACAAAAAATATTTAACCTTACATATATTAGTCCAAAAAATAAATAATATATATAAGATGAAAAGGAGGAAGTTAATATGGAAATAATGGATAACTGGCATGATTGGAAAAAGACACTTGGAAAAGCAGTTGATCTTGGAGAAACCGTTGGAATGTCTGAAAAGACGATAACTAATATATCCGAAAAAGTTGGGACCTATCTTTCAGACCATGTTCATCCTCATAATGATGAGGAAAGGCTTTTAAAGGAAATGTGGGATGCAGCAGACGAAGATGACCGAAAGGTTTTAGCTAAGATTGTTGTAAAAATTGTTGATAAATAACCAAATGAAAATATAATACTTTTTATCGGGTCAAATTACAAGAACATACTGAATGACCAAATTATTTATACGCAAGATTAGATCGATGGATCTATTTCTTGCGTATTTTCATGCTGATCGTCAATGCGAATACATTATCAAAAATGGATAAAACTTATTTTTATGATAATCCTTCGTAATAAACTTACTGATATATTATTTACATGATTTATATAACATTTATAAGGTGACCCCATAACCATTTCCGATAAAAGGTGTTAGAAATTTAAGCCCAACCTACTAATAAATCCAAATTTCATTACCTTCTGAACTGGTACAATTATGTATAAAGCCTAATTTATTAAGTACACTTTTAATTTTATCTTTTTCACAATTTTCCCCTCTGACAACCGCCTCAAGACTCGTTTTGCATTTGTAGTAATTCTCAACAAACAACTTTATTGCACTATAAGCATATCCGTTACCAGAGTACTCATCAAATATTAATATATCTATTTCGTTATCAATAATTATTATATCACCAACATAAAGATCATTAACATGTATTTCATAACATTGCTGATCAGCATTACATCTTTCAGTTGGCTTACCGTAAGTAATATTATCAAATTCTTTATTAAAGAAAGCGTCTGTCATAATAATTCCATAACTCTTCTGATATTTTCGAAAAAACTCCAAATGTTTTTTACTCCACAATGGATTATAATTTCGTATTAACCTCATTATATTCCCTCTCTCCGTTCCAGTCGGTATTTGTTTGTAGTTTTTAGCTTCGCTCATGGGGAACCTCCATAACACCCACTTTGAACACTAAGATGTTAACGAATAAAAGTGTTTTATAGAGAGTTGTATGATCAATGAACAGAAACATAGTTCCTTTTTATAAGGTGCTTACAGATAAGTCATTCAAAAATTCACCACTCGATATGTTCCTGCACATATCGAGTGGTGACATAAATCGAATTATTAGCTTTATTGTTACATCATCCTTGAAACCTGGTATTTCTAATGCTTCCAGAGTCACATATTTTAGACATCTATAATACGGTTTTGCGATCGCTTCAATGTTCTATAAACAGTTCGGTTTTACAAAGCTGGTTTGGTTTAGCCATTAGCGGATTTCATTTTTTCCTTATAAGCACATCCCCATGCAATCATAGCGTCAAGCACCGGCTTAAGACTGTAGCCTGTTTCTGTCAACGTATATTCCACTTTCGGAGGTACTTCTGCATAAACCTTTCGTGTAAGCAATCCATTGTCTTCCATCGACCGCAAATTGGCAGTCAATACTTTTTGTGTGACATTTCCAATAGATTTTTTTAATTCTCCAAACCGTTTTGTGCCATCCATCAAGTCACGTACAATCAAGACTTTCCATCTATCGCTTATCAATAATAGCGTTGTTTCGGCTGGGCAAGCTGGTAATTCTCTTATCATATTGCTTCACTCCTTTTATCTTAATAGTATCCTCTGGGATACTACAGCACATTAAAGTGCTTACTATGCAATACAGACTTATGATCTTATTATATAATCGTAGGCAAAGGAAAACAAGTCTACGGATTAAAAACAGATTTGGAGGTTATATTATGAATGAGGTCGTTAAGTTTTTGAGCGAAAATCCGGTACAGTATCTAGCTACCGTAGGGCGTGACGGAAAGGCAAAATGCCGTCCGTTTATGTTTGCTTTTGAATTGGAAGGCAAGCTTTGGTTTGTCACCGATAACTCAAAAGGTGTTTACAAGGACATGCAGGTCAATCCAAACATCGAAGTCTCTGTTTCAAGTTCTGACAATGCATGGATTCGGCTGAGCGGTAAGGCAGTGTTTGAGAACAACAAGGCAGTCAAAATGGGCTGTATGAACAATCCCATTGTGCAGGGCCTGTACAAGACTGCTGATAATCCGCTTCTCGAAGTATTCTTCCTTGAGAGTGTAAAAGCTGTAATTGCTGATTTTTCCGGAAACCCACCGAAAGAATACTCGCTGTAACCAAAATCAACAGAAGCAAGGCGTCGTATGCCTTGCTTCATTGCTAATTGCAAAGGAGCAACCATGAAGAAGTTAGGATTGGTAGGCGGCTTGGGGCCAATGTCTACGCTTGAATATTACAAGAGAATACACGATTTATACCGTGGAAGAGTAAAGATGGCTTCAATTTGCGGTGATAATCCTCCAATGGTTATTGACAGTTTAGATTTGTCTGTCGCATACGATATGGTGGAACGCAAAGACTGGAAATATTTGTCTGATTGGCTTATAGCTTCGATTAACAGATTGCATGTGGCAGGCGCTGAATTTGCGGCCATCGCCGCTAATACCGCTCACATCGTATTTGGTGAGATTCAAGCAGGGGTCCCAATACCCATTATTGGTATTGTTGATGAGACATGCAAATTTGCTTACGCTAACAACCTAGCTAAAGTTATTGTGTTTGGCACAGGATTCACTATGGAAAGCGGCATGTATCAAAAGGCTTGTGCCAAATATGATATTCAAGCTATTGTACCAAATAAGGAAGATCAAGATACAATTCACCACATTATTTTCCCTAATCTAGAAGCCGGGATCGTCTTGGATGAACAGAAAAAGAGTATTCTTGGTATCGCGAATAACATGCTGGCAGAGCATAAAGCTGATGCACTTGTTTTGGGTTGTACAGAGTTACCGCTCATCATTCAAAAAGGAGATTTGAATACAGTTTTGATTGACACTACTCAAGTGCATATTGACGCTATCGTGCAGCAAATTCTTAGCTAATTACATCTTGGAGGAGCGCCTCTAGAACCAGCATTGCAGACAGAACTTACCACATGAGGTTTCTCAAAATAATTGAGAAAAGCAAAGGGAGACGGCCTCTCTTATTGTTAAAACTAAAAATCCGAATTATAATCATAGCTAAATAAGGCTAACGATGCGGATTATGAATTCTGGACTACACAAAGTAAAGTTAATATGGTGGATGCTTTTATTTGTCCTGAGGAGATATAGTAAGAATCAATGCAATTGAAATCACTTATAGTTGATCCCTTGGTATTCATTCGTCATATTGATATTTGATCCGCTGTAATCATTGAAATTCAAACGCTAAAGCTCCATGTCATCTTTTTTATCTCCTCAAGGGTCGCTTAGAATTATTTATCTAACATTTCCTCGATTTTATATCTTTTCACCCTAAATCCACCTTTTATAGCAATAGCTAAACATGGTCAAAAGTCCATAAATACAGCATTTTCTTTATCTCACTCGATGTAGTAGTACCACTGTCTCAACATGTACTGTCTCAGGAAACATATCCACCGCACAAACCTTCTCTACTTTATAACCTTTCTCCTGCAGGATTTCTAGATCTCTCACCAAGGAAGTCGGTTTACAGGATATATATACAATCCGATTCACACCAAAGTCTATGATTTTATCCAGTGCTTTTGGATGAATTCCATCTCTCGGAGGGTCCAGTACAATGATATCTGGCTTATCATCCTTCAACTCGTCTATCACCTTTAATACATCACCAGCGATAAATTCACAGTTGTTTAGTCCGTTTAAGGAAGCATTTTCTCTGGCAGCAATGACTGCCTCTTCAACGATTTCAACACCGGTTACTTTCTTGGCAACTGGTGCAAGCAATTGCGCAATTGTTCCTGTTCCGCTGTATAAATCAAAGATATTCTTATCCTTTGTTTCTCCAACATATTCTCTCACCTTAGAATATAACACTTCGGCTCCCAGAGAATTCGTCTGGAAGAAGGAGAAGGTAGATATCTTGAATTTTAAACCAAGCAATTCTTCATAGATATAGTCCTGTCCATAGAGAATTACGGTTTCATCACTTTTTACTACATCGGCATGGCTATCATTATAAGTATGAAGAATAGCTGTAATCTTTCCGCTTACGTTAAGTTGAAGTAATTCTTTTACTAAGGGAGCAAAGATATCCTCAGACTTATTATTTTCTGTATAATTCATCGTTCCACGTAGATCAGCTTCCTGAGTGGTCGTAACAAGATTAATTAATATTTCTCCTGTTTTCGCTGCCTTTCTGATTAACAGATGTCTCAAGTAACCCTTTTGGCTCATCTTATGATAATATGCAAAACCCTTTTCGGTACAATACTCAAGTACACCGCTTAATACAAGGTTAAAATCCTTATCTACGATACAGCAATCCTCTACTGTAATAATGTCATAAAAGCTACCTTTTTTATGAAGACCTAGAGCTAAGGGCCCACCCTTAAATTCATCTCCGAAGGAAAATTCCATCTTATTTCGATAACCCCATTCATTGGGACTTCCCAAAATTCCTTCAAAGGAATATTGATCACATACCTGATCGATTAACCTTCTTACTTGCTCCTTCTTCATATCAAGCTGACAGTCATATTCTAAGGATTGATAGGTGCAGCCACCGCAATTACCAAAGTTCCTACAGGCACCCTCTCTGGTTTCCAGCGGAGACTTCTGCAATACCTCCTGCAATTTACCTTCTGCTTTTTCACTACGAACTTTATTCACGGAAAAACGAATCTTCTGTCCCGGAAGTGCGTCCTTTACTACAGCTTTTTTACCTTCTATCTCAACGATTCCCTTATTAGGGAAATCAACTCTAACCACAGTTCCTTCGTATACTTGTCCTTTTTTCATCAAATATGGGTAGTCTTATCACCTTGGTAAGTTCCTATTAATAACTTTACGTATGGCAGACATTACCCATCCTCCTTCCAATATGTCCGTTTATTATTAACCTTTACATTATAAATAGTATCCACCAATTTGTCTACCTTTGATGTATTGGAACTTTTCTTACAATCGGTTTCTTTTGTTCAAATAACCAATATGACTTTTCATATAAAAGTAATGTCTTGCTCAACAGTTTACTTGAACACTGATAGTCCTAACCAAAATGCGTATGTAAGCTCTTGCAAATAGTATAGACATACAATTAATACAACTAAACTCAGGTAAGGAGAAAAAAGGTATTTACAACATTCATAGAATCAATAATTTCTACTCTAAGCCAAAAAAGTTCATAGGAATGTTGATTGAGTTGCTACAAAATACCTTAACAATAATCTGATATGGCGTACTTGGTTTGATATGAAAGGTACACATAACTTGAAAAGGCTGATTTGTTCTTAGTAAAAGCAATAGCATATGCAATTTCTGTTCATTACAGGCAATTGACTATGGGACCTACAATACCAATTTTCAATTAACTTTATATATATTATACCATAAATTCCCAGATATTATAAGACTTATAATAATAATCTGTTTCTTTTATAATGATTTATACTATTATTTATGAGGAGGCAAAATAATGAGTACAATTGTAAATGAACTGCAACATAGCATGTTTGGTGGACTTCATGATTTTCATACAGAAAGGACTGAAGTATGGATTGACGCTGTTCGTGAAAAGTTCGGTGATGAAACGTTAAGAGTAATTCACGAAAAAGGCATTGACGCTTATGGGTTATATCGTTGGCATCTTGAGAGAACACTTATGTTGATAGATTCGTTGAGAAATGCTTTTGGTTCAGAAGTGATGGATATTGTTCTAAATAAACAACGCCTTGATAGACAAGAACAAGGAGCTCAATATGCTAAAGAATTAGGTAAAAACACCCTAGAGGATATTATTCCTGCTTTTTCTCATGGAATTGATAAAAATATTATTGAGAAAGATGATAAACACGTCTTAATTAAGGCTACCGGCTGCCTTGCAGGAAAAATCGCATATGACATAAGCAGGAGTGAACTGGTCTATGCATTGCATTGTAATACAGATGAAGCCTTTGTCCAAGGTTTCAACAGTAAATTAGGTTGTGAAGTAATACAAACACTTATGGACGGACATGATTGTTGTATCCATAGAATTTATGTGAAAGAATAGTATATGCCGTTATACGTGCAAAACGATCCATAAAAAAATCGCTTGCATTCAAGCGATTTTTCCCTTTTATTGTTTTTGTGCCACATTTAACATCTCATCTATATCATTACTTCCTTGGGTAAAATCTCCACGCATCATCTTTAAGACGATTTTCTCATGATTAATCTCTTCTGCTGTGCGAACTCCCATTTTACGTATGCATGGCAGTGGTGGACACCATCCATCCAGTGCGTGTTGAAGTAAAAATACTCCTACAACAACGGTTACTAGATACCATAATTTATTCCAGATTGCACCTAGAATTGTACTAACGATTACAAGTACTGCTGCATGAGTCTCCAGAACTCGTTCGGTATCCCATTCCGCATTTAAATTATTAATTTTTTCTGTTAATTCAGGTTCACTTTTATTCATACTGCCTTTTAGATTTCCAATCGTTTGATTCCGAATCTTTTCAAGAATTTTAGGATTGGTACGCATTTGAACCCGCTGTGCTGTGGGTGGTACATTCATTGTTGGTTTAATCGTAAAATCCACGCTCCTTTTTCATTTTTAATCTAGTATGTACAAATGCATAAGATTCATTCCGAAAATAAAAATTCAGTACCGCGCATCAATTTTAGTGTATAGACATTTAGAGCTCAATCATATTTTTTCTTAACTCCATCTCAATTGAAATATTCTTCCATAGATGTTATACTTTACAAAAAGGAGGCATAATCAATGAGATCAAAACAATACTTAGCAAGTTTTTCAGCAATTCTAGCTGCTTTACTATTTGGAATAAGTTCCCCTATTTCAAAGATTTTACTAGAGGAGATACCCCCAACCCTTCTGGCTGCGCTTTTATACCTTGGTGCAGGCCTCGGAATGGCACTCCTTGCTGCCATCTCTCATATAAAATCACAGCAAGGGACGCAGAGAAAGGAAGCACCCCTTTCCCGTAATGAATTGCCTTTTATATTTGGTATGATCCTTCTTGATATGTTAGCTCCTATCTCACTGATGGCAGGCTTATTGCTGACTACTGCTGCAAATGCTTCTCTTCTGAATAATTTTGAGATCGTTGCAACCACGTTGATCGCTCTGCTTTTATTTCATGAAGCGATTAGTAAGCGATTATGGATTGCTCTTGGTTTTATTACTATCGCCAGCCTTCTTTTATCCTTTGAAGATATGAGCAGTTTTTCCTTTTCCACAGGATCTTTTTTCGTAATATTAGCTTGTATCTGTTGGGGATTTGAAAATAATATGACCCGTAAACTCTCCATTAAGAATCCAATGCAAATTGTTATCATCAAAGGCTTTGGATCCGGTTTTGGCTCTTTGCTGGTAGCTTTCCTTCTACAGGAAAGAACCGACCATCTATCTTATATTATTGCAGCATTACTCTTAGGTTTTGTTTCCTATGGCCTTAGTATCTTCTTCTATGTAACCGCGCAAAGAGAGCTAGGTGCATCAAGGACGAGTGCCTTTTATGCCCTAGCTCCATTTATTGGTGTCGGTATTTCTTTTCTGGTTTTAAGAGAAACACCAACGATAGCTTTCTTTATTGCCTTACCGGTGATGGCTATTGGAATATTCTTTACCTTAAGTGAACGGCACAAACATGCTCATCTTCATCCGACTCTAGAGCATGAGCACCGTCACAATCATATGGACGGGCACCACATTCATAGTCATCCAGACTTCACTGGAGAACATAGTCATGTTCATTCTCATGAGGAATGTGTTCATACACATAAACATACTCCAGATATTCATCATACCCATGAACATCCTAGTCGTAAACATAATAAGCATGAACGTCATGCTCATTAACTATCATTTGATATAATATAATTATGAATACTATTAAGACTAGCCCCATAGACAAATGTTATAACGGTAGCACCATCAAACATAAAAATATAACCCAGACCATACTTACATATAAATCTAGCATATATGCTCATGATATCTTTCCTCCTTCCATCGATCGAAAAGACCGATGGAAGAAACCCAAGGAATTCCACTTAATTCATGAAATACTTAAATATACCCTAAGCCTCACTAAGAGTTATTAAACCTCACTAAACTTACTCTCTTCAATCTCTTTCAAAATACTGGATACTGCTTTCTCAACACTTCCCTCTTCAAATGGATTGGATAGGTTTGCTATCTTTAGTAATTCAAAATACCCCGTACTTCCACCTGCTCTGCATAATTTCAGATAATCATTCCAAGCTTCATTCTGGTCTTTCTTCATCTTACTATAGAACTCGAAAGCTCCAATTTGAGCCAGAGCGTAGTCAATATAATAGAATGGATATAAGAAGATATGCTGTTTTTGCATCCAAAAACCGCCCTTTTCCATATAGTCCACACCATCATAATCCCTCCACGGCATGTATTTCTGTTCAATTTCATGCCATACACTGCGGCGTTCATCGGCAGTCATCGTGGGATTCACAAATACCCGATGTTGGAATTCATCCACACACATCATATAAGGAATAACCAAAAGTGCACTGCAAAGATGTGCATAGCGGTATTTCTCTGCATTTTCTCCAAAGAATTTGTCCATCCAAGGATATGTAAAGTGTTCCATTGACATGGAATGGATCTCGTTGATTTCACTGGTGGAATGTCGATAAGCAGCAATCTTTTGGCATCTTGCTGTTGTGTAGCTTTCAAATGCATGACCTGCTTCATGCGTCAATACATCAACATCCGCAGAGGTTCCGTTAAAATTGGAGAAGATAAAAGGTGCTTTATATTCAGACAGTGATGTACAATAACCACCCATATGTTTTCCGGGACGAGTTTCTAGGTCAAAAAGTTCATGCTCCACCATAAAGTTGAAAAATTCTGCTGTTTCACTGCTTAATTCCTGATACATTTCCTTTGCCCATGCAACCATCTGATCTTTATTACCAATCGGATCAGGATTTCCATCCGGGAACATAAACATTTCATCGTAATATTTTAATTTTTCAACTCCAATCCGCTTTGCTTGAAGTTCTCTAAGTTTTGCACAAGCTGGGACAATTACCTTAAGCACCTGTTCACGGAACTTCTCAACTTCCTTTGAAGTATAATCCATGCGGTGTTTTCCAAGATAGGCCAATGGAATATAATTTTCAAAATCCAATTTCTTTGCCATTGTTACACGCACAGCTACTAATTTATCATATAGATCATCCAGGGTTGGTGCAGTCTCTTCATACATCTTAGCCCAAGCATGAAAGGCTTCCTTACGTTCCTCCCTGTCAGGACTTTCCATATGTTTCAGTAGTCCATAGAAATTGCACTCTTCTCCTCTAAAATTCGTCTTACAGGTAGCAACAGTTTTCTGATAATCTGTACTAAGGTTTGCTTCCTTTACCAAATCTTGAACGATCTTCGTGCTCTGTACCCTTTGCTCTACCTCTGCATCTTTAAAGAGATGAGGACCAAACTCAGCTTCCATTTGCTCTCTATATCGGTTTTTTAGTAGTACTTTTAAGTATTTTTTCTGGATAGAGATTAACTTCGGTAATTCCTTATTAAAGAATGCAATTTCTTTTTCATAAAATTTATCCGTTGTATCCATTGTGTTACGGATGGATGCTATCGTATAGGTTGTATACAGGCTACTCTCCATCTCCTGCAGTTCGAAAAATATTTCTTTTGCTTGCTCAAAGCTTTCTGCATTCTCAAACACATTAACCAATTCGCGATAATCCTTTTTAAACTGTACCATATCTGGTCTTTGATAAGGTACTTCACTAAATTTTTGCATATGAGTCTCTCCCTTGTATTATCTCTTTGGATGAATTCATTTTTTACTTTTTCTCTAATTAATTGAATTACCCATATTATGTAGCTTGTATACATTAATTGATGCTTACCGTGGATGTACTTTACATTGTTTATCACTTGCATCATATATCATTTATAAACACATAATTTTTACTTTCGTACTCTTTCACTTATATATTATCGTAACCATTCAACCCTTCATTACCCTACTCCATATATCCACCCTTCATCGGTGATACTGCATGATCTGCAAATAATTTTAACACGCCGGATTGGTATTTACCTTCTCTTCTCGTCCATTGTTGTTTTCTTCGATCATATTCCTTCTCAATCTCTTCTTCTGAACAGGTTTCTCCATGAAATCCGATTACTCTTAGAATACGCTGATCAATATCAATTTCTATTAAGTCATCTTCCTCCACCAATGCTATCGGTCCGCCTTCCGATGCTTCTGGAGATACATGCCCTATAGCAGGTCCTTTCGATGCTCCGGAGAATCTTCCATCTGTGATTAAAGCAATCGATTTCCCCAGTTCTGGGTCAGAGGAGATTGCTTCGGTCGTGTAAAACATCTCGGGCATTCCGCTTCCTTTCGGTCCTTCGTATCTGATTATAACAGCATCCCCCGGTTGAATTGTTTTCTTAAGAACTGCACTTATCGCATCTTCTTCACAATCAAAGGGTTTTGCCTTAAGAACAGCACGATGCATCTCTTTTGGAACCGCTGAATGCTTTACCACAGCTCCTCCAGGAGCAAGATTCCCTTTTAATATGGCTATCGTTCCATTACTTCCGATTGGTTGATCAAACGGTTTTATGATATCTTCTTTTTTAAGTCCATATTTCTCAAGATAACGATTACATTTTTCGTAATATCCGCTGTCCTTTAGGTCCTCCAGATTTTCACCCAAGGTCTTTCCAGTTACGGTTAATACCTCCAGATGAAGTTGATCTTTGATTTCTTCCATGATTGCAGGCACTCCTCCAGCATAATAGAAGAATTCAGCCGGCCATGCACCTGCTGGTCTAATATTAAGCAGATAATGAGCTTTTTTATGTAACCGATCAAAACTATCCCCATCCAGCTCCAGTCCAAATTCATGAGCAATCGCCGGCAGATGCAATAATGTATTTGTAGATCCTGAGATTGCTGCATGAACCATCACAGCATTTTCAAAGGATTTCATTGTAATCATATCTCTGGGAGCAATTCCGTTCTTTGCTAAGGTAACAGATAAAATTCCTGCTTCTCTTGCCATCTTCCTTAAATCTTCACTGGTTGCTGGCATTAATGCACTGCCTGGCAGCATCAATCCAAGCGCTTCTGCCATGATCTGCATCGTCGACGCTGTACCAAGGAAAGAGCATGCTCCACAGGAGGGACAAGCATGGTGTTTATAAAAGGTAAGTTGTTCTTTCGTTATCTCTCCTCTTTGGTATTTCGCACTATACATACCGATCTGCTCTAAGGTTAGCAGATCCGGACCTGCTTCCATAACACCACCTGTGATAATGATGGAAGGTATATTAATTCGTCCAATCGCCATGAGATGGGCTGGTACCGCTTTATCACAGCAGGCAATGAATACTCCTGCATCAAAGGGTGTTGCATTTGCATGGATCTCAATCATATTTGCAATCATATCTCTTGATACCAATGAATAATTGATCCCATCATGACCCTGAGCCATTCCATCACAGATGTCAGTGGTAAAGTATCTGGCTCCTTTTCCATCGGCTTCCTTAATGCCCATAACCGCTTCTTGTACAAATTCTAATAAATGTGCACTGCCGGGGTGACTGTCACCGAAGGTACTTTCTACGATAATCTGAGGTTTTTCTAATTCCTCCAAGGTCCAACCCATACCAATTTTTAACGGATCCATCTCCGGTGCAATTTTTCTAATCTCCTGACTTCTCATGTTCCCTCCTGCTGCATGCTACATATATAAATTAGTTTCTATGTACACAATATTTCGATGATAATTTCTTCAATGTATAATCTAAATTATCAAATTATATATACTCTTATCGTCCTTCAGCCCATAAATATACTTTATTAATACAAGATTTTATTCCAAAGGTTATTTCTAAATCAAATCCGCTTGCACTTTTCCTTCAACCTTCTACAATCATTTAGATGGACGATCTGATGTCTGGTGATTGGCATCGTAATGATACCCGCTACCGTTTTTCTTCCCCAAAAATCAAGGAGCCAAATAGAATCTCCCTGCTCGGTAACACCTCCCTCTTGAAGAATACGCTTAGTACCGGATTCCTCAACCTTACGCTTCATATCCTCCGGCATAAGCCTGCTGATAATGTCTTTGGTTCTTCTGCCGACCGCATTCCGATAATTTTCTAGCTCTATTTTGTCTACTTTACTGCTAAAATCAATAATTTCGTCATCCGTCATTGCATTACCGGTATCGGTTACCTTAGTATTTAATCTTGTTAGCCAATCTGCATCAAGCACTTGCTTTCCCCTGTCTATGAGAAGGTTAGCAGTCAAATCTTCTATTCTAGTAATATGCCAGATATTCCATGCTATGGTATCATCTTTATTCGTTGGCATCAAACGAAATGTCTTATCGTCTAATCCGTCCCATATTTCATCCATATAGGTTGTCTTTTTGCCATCATATACTTCGTTACAATGCACGAAGGAATGCATTTGGTATAACAATTGCTGTGTCTCACTGAATTTATCCTTCTTTAAGATAATCTCTTTTAAGTGTGCTTGTAACGGATTCCAATCGGTTCCAACCTGAAACATACGTATCCTCCTCATCGATCCTCTTTTTGTAAACGTGATATCTTTCTATAAAACATAAAGATAGATCTATTATAACAATATTTTACTATTATGTCTATTCAATCCAAAAACCGGAATCAACTCTACGGATTCCGGCAAAAAAATTTATTGTTCCCCTCATATATATAATATACTAGGAGTATCCCTTCGGTCCCACTCTACTTCCTATCACTTGTTCTACTTGTAGCGCTTGCTTTAATAATATCTCGTCAGTCCTGGCAGTTAGGAATATTCCATAAGGCATTCCATCATTATGAAGACCACAAGGTAATGTGATGACAGGTAATCCTGCATACTGGAGTACTAAATTTTCTTTCAACATCACATAAATATCAACATTCGATAAGATATTTTGTAGCTGATCTTTAACCATGTTACGATCTTTACAACAACGAATATAATCAGCCTCTGTTAATAAACCCGAGGTATTTTCCTGTGCATCGGTTAATAAGCTTTGTCCAAACAATAATGTTTCTGCTGCATGCAGATTGTTAAATTCAATAATACTCTTCAGCGTTTTTCTATCTGAATTTTTTGGTAACTCTGATAGATATTTGTTAATAGCATATTTAAACTCATATTTTTGAATTGTCTTTAAATTAGCTTTGGCTCTTACCGGTAGTTGAACAGAGGTTATTTGCGCTCCTGCCTGCTTTAGCTTATCAAAAATATTCTCCGCTTTTTTCATTTCTTCAGCCGAGATGTCTTTTAACTCCATTTCATTTATACCAATCATCATTCCACTGAGACTGGAAACTTCATCAATTGGAATAGATTTTCCCATAAGATCTGAAAATATGATGATTGAATCAGCGACTGTACGTGTCATTGGACCTGCCATATCCAAAGAAAAACTTATGGGTAATAATCCTTTCTGAGAAAAGGAACCTATACTTGGTCGAAACCCTACAATTCCATTTTTAATTGAAGGTGACACAATGGATCCTGAGGTATCTGATCCAATGGATGCGGTGCATAGATTGGCTGTCACCGCAACCGCAGAACCGGTACTAGAACCGGAGGGATCCCCGTCTCTCTGATATGGTGAGTGAACATAACCTCCTCTGGAACTATAACCAGGCGGCATTCCCATGGTCATATAATTAGCAAACTCCGTCATATTGGCTTTCCCCAGAATTACTGCTCCACTTTTTCGTAGGGTCTTTACCAAGTCGGCGTCTTCCGCTGCAATGGATGTGGCTAAGGAAAGCGAGCCTGCCGAAGTATGCATTTGATCTGCTGTGTTGATATTATCCTTCAAAATGATAGGTACTCCATACAAATTACTATGATATTCGTCCTGATGCTCATCAAGATATTCTGCTATGGTGATTGCTTCCGGATTAATCTCTAAAATACTGTTTAATCCGTCCTCTCCCCGGTCGAACTTTTCAATTCTGGACAGATATGCTTGAACTACTTCTTTGACAGATATATCATGATTTTGATACAGTTCTGACAACTGCGTAATTGTTATCTCCATAAGGTCTATCATATAATACCTCCAATTATCCTATGGAATTGTTATCCAATGTAATTATTATGAAATTGAAGGAGATCAATTATACATTTATTTATGTAATAAATTCGTTAATTCAATAATCCGTCGTACTGTACTTAGGATCCTTATGGTTTGAAGAAATCTTGACATATTTTCACAACAACAAAGGTTCTACTAATAGTGATAAGATTGCTGCAGCTGCTGAAGCTGTGACGCTCTCTTAAACTACACTTTTCCTGATAAACAAATTGAGGATGATATAATTGTCATAATATCCTCCGGTTCTAAGGATAAGATTGCGTCAATTAATTTGGTGATAATCGGATCAGATTAATGGTCATATGATACTTATCATAAATAAAAGAGCTTCTTCTCTTAGCATATACCACGACTACTAGTTAGCGCATTAGCACATTGGATATGTTTTATGAAAAGAAGCTCTTTTTATGGATATATCATGTTTCTTTTACATTGAAATCTATGGATTCGTATTTATTTTTTAACAATCGGTATCCAGATCTCACTTATATAGTTTACATCCGAACTATCTCCGTCGGAATACCATTCGATTTCCGCACTACCGGCATGCTCATAACCGGAAGCTGGGAACCACTCTGTATAGATCCGCTTCCATACATCCTGCATCGCATCAGGCATTGACCCAACACAGGTAAACACTACCCAAAGACCTGGTTTCACCAATAGTTCATCCATTCCCTCTGGTACTTCTTTCTCTGATGAACTAGCAATAAAATAGTCAAACTCATTTACTCTAAAATTAGCACAAATACCTAAAACTCCGGAAGGTTCACCATTTGATAATTCATAAATGGAATCAAATCCATCATCCTTACATACTTCGTCCCAAAACTTAGGGATACGGACAAAGTTCTGTCCATTTAGAGTTGAGATTGCTTCCTTCTTGCCCACAAAACGCATTGCTGGTTTTTCTTCGATACGATAATTCATTTCTTTTCCTCCTTTAATAGACATATGAAAGGTAATCCGTGGAAATGACTTTAACTGGATACCTCTTTCTCTTACTGACTTTGGTGTAACTCCATGTACACTGATAAATGCTCTGGTGAATGCAGTTGGAGAATTATATCCATACTTTAGCGCAATATCGATCACCTTGTTCGAATTTGATTGTAATTCAAAAGCAGCTAAAGTCATACGACGTAGTCTAATATATTCCCCTAAGGTCATATCCGCAGCAAAGGAAAATATCCTTTGAAAATGAAATGTGGAACAGCAGGCAATCTTTGCAGCCATTGTATAATCAATCTCTTCTGCCAGATGATCTTCAATATAATCAATTGCACTATTTATTCGTTCTAGCCAATCCATGTAACTACCTCCTTTCATAATGAGTCTATCATGCTTACGAATTATCTTCCTCTCTTTCCATGCTTTGTAAAGAGAGATTATTTATCCAATATTTCGTTCGAGGTATCTTTCATTATACTTTGTCAAATAATAAAGCGAAATTGTATGAAAGTCTGTCATTCGCATATATCATTACAACTTTATTTATTATTACACTAGTCTTAAAAAATGCAAATCATATGTTATATAGTCTATTTACTATTTAGAAGTTCCAACTATGATTTAGTGGGCCTCTGCCAGCTCCTAAATCCAGATTGGCCATAAGTGCACCGGTGATATAATTTTTTGCATTTCTTATGCAATTTTTTATCGCAATACCTTCAGCCATATTACATGCAATGGCAGATGATAGCGTACAACCGGTTCCGTGGGTATTCGGATTTTTTATCGTTTCCTGCTCGTACCAGTGAAAGGTTCCCTCGGAGTACAGTAAATCATCACTGCATTCTTCCAGGTGACCGCCTTTGATCAAAATACTTCCATGATATCGCTTTCCGATGTCTTTAGCCGCTTGCTGCATCTGTTCTTTCGTTTTAACAGTATACCCACATAAGCATTCCGCTTCGGGGATATTGGGAGTTATGATGGTTGCCAAAGGCATCAATTTGTTGATTAATGCATCCATCGCGTCTTCCTGTAATAATCTGCTGCCGCTGGTTGATATCATAACCGGGTCAAGTACAATCTTTTTCACTTGATATTGTATCAATTTATCAGCGATCATGTCTATAATTTCTTTTTGTGATACCATACCTATCTTTACAACATCCGGAACTATATCGGTAAACACCGAATCAAGCTGCATTCCAACAAAATCTTTCGAAACCGGTAAAACTCCGGTCACTCCTGTTGTATTCTGTGCAGTCAAAGCAGTGATGACAGTCATTCCATACATTTTATGTGCAGTGATTGTTTTTATATCGGCTTGTATTCCTGCACCTCCGCTGCAATCGGATCCAGCGATACTAAGTATTTTCTTCATTGCATACACTCCTTCAAATAACCTACTCTACTATCATCTACAGCTCACATAAGATCTGATTCCTTCTGATTTTTTACCATTTGATATGAACTGATTCTGATTTTACTTATACCATTTGCCTTGACCGTTCAAGCAAATCCTTCGTTGCATATGAGATATCAGGCTGAGCAAATACAGCAGATATCACTGCAACTCCATCAACCCCACTACCGGATAATTTACTGATATTCTCCTTTGATATTCCACCGATGGCTACTACCGGGATCGTAACTGATTTACAAATATCCTGTAAGGTAGAATAGCTTACGGCATTGGCATCCAATTTTGTGTTTGTTGGAAATATTGCTCCAACACCAATATAATCTGCACCTAATTGTTCAGCAAGAATTGCTTCCTCGGTGGTATGTGCCGATAATCCTATGATTTTTTCAGGTCCTAGCTGGTCTCTGACTTTAAGGATATCTTCATCGGTTTGTCCAATATGTACTCCATCCGCACCAACTGCTTGTGCTACATCAATATTGTCATTGATTACAAAGGGAACATGATAACGGTTTGCAATGGTTTTAATTTGATAAGCTAGTTCTACAAATTCATCATAAGATAAGTCCTTTTCCCGTAATTGTAGAAAGGTAGCACCGGATTGCAAGGTTTTTTCTACCTGATCTGCTAATGTATGATCTCCTAACCAAGTACGGTCGGTCACAATATAGAGTAGCATGTCTTCTTTCTTAATTTTCAATGGAAACCTCCGAATTCTATAATTAATTAAGGTAATAAGAATGTTATTATCATTTATATCTGCTCATTTAAATCACATCAAACCTAGCACGACTTTGATATAATTCTTCCTCCATTGTACTCATGGTATCAATTAAATACATCTTTAAAGAGGAGGTCCCTGCTTGGTATTTCTCCATTCGTTCTGCCGCTACTTCACCGCTGATTCCCATTGCGCATACGCCTGCTGCTGTAGCATCTAGCATACTGTCCTGATTTGCTCCGCACATTGCTCCAAGGATTGAGGTTAACATACAGCCAGTTCCAGTGATCTTACTCATCAGTGGATGACCATTCCGAATGACATATGCTTTCTTCGAATCTGCCACGATATCAATTGCGCCGGTAATCGCAATGATTGCTCCTGATTGATTTGCTAATGCTTTTGCATAAGAGATCACATTTTCTATATTATCTTCTGTAATGATGTCAGCACTGTCTGCATCGACTCCTTTGGAGGTACCACTTCCATAATAAACAGTTTTAATTTCAGAGCTGTTACCACGAATTACTGAAAATTTTAATTCCTTAAGCAGACGAAACGTTGTGTCCGTACGTAATTTCGATGCTCCAGCTCCTACCGGATCCAGAATAACCGGTATGTTTTTCTCATTGGCTTTCTTACCTGCCTGGATCATGGAAGCAATCGTTCGATCATTTAATGTACCTATATTAATCACCAATGCATTGCTTATGGATACGATTTCTTCTACCTCTCCGATATCATCCGCCATAATTGGGCTTGCTCCTAAACCTAATAAAATATTGGCACAATCATTTACAGTTACATAGTTTGTTATATTATGTACGAGGGGGTTTTTTTGTTTTACTGTTTTTATATAATCGTATTTCATATGGAAACTCCTTTTAATTTTCTGTATGTTGTATTACTTTATACTAATTGTTATCGACTAATACTCTCCCTTTATTGGTTCTATCCTTCCTTCATTATCACAGAAACTATTATTTATAGTATTTCTACCTTCTCACCGTTTAATATTTTATTCGTTGTCCTCATAGCACACATTTTTCCGCACATGGAACAACTATGTTTATCAGTTGGTGGAGTACTTTCAAAGTATTCTCTTGCTTTCTTCCCATCAATTGCATAGGAGAACATCTCCTCCCAATCAATTCGTCTTCTGGCATCACTCATCTTATTGTCAATTTCTCTTGCGTAAGGAATTCCTTTTGCAATATCTGCAGCATGAGCAGCAATTATGGATGCTATGATACCTTCCTTAACATCACTTAGATCCGGAAGTCTTAAATGTTCTGCCGGAGTTACATAGCACAAGAAGTCTGCACCATTGGCTGCAGCAATTGCTCCACCGATTGCCGAGGTAATATGATCATAACCGGGGGCAATATCAGTAACCAAGGGTCCTAATACATAGAAGGGTGCCCCGTGACAGAGACGTTTTTGCACCGTCATATTTGCTGCAATCTCATTGATTGCCATATGCCCCGGACCTTCCACTAATACCTGTACATTCTTATCCCATGCGCGTTTGGTTAATGCACCTAATTCAACCAACTCAGAAATCTGCCCTGCATCAGTGCTGTCATGGATGCTACCCGGACGAAGTGCATCCCCTAAGCTAATGGTGACATCATATCGATAGAGAATATCTAATAACTCATCGTAGTATTCATAGAAGGGGTTTTCATTTCCCGTCATCTCCATCCACGCAAATAGTAAGGATCCACCTCTGGAAACGATATTAGTTAAGCGTTTGGATTTTTTGAAACTTTCCACTGCCCTTTTATTTAGTCCTGCATGGATGGTAACAAAATCCACTCCCTGTATTGCGTGTGCTTCCACCACATTAAGAAAATCCTTTGCTTTGATTTCCATTAAGTCCTTTTCCAGATAACCAATGGCATCATACATCGGTACCGTACCAATCATAGCAGGTGAATAATCAATCAATTGTTTACGAAAGGTATTGGTTTTTCCATAATTACTTAAGTCCATGATTGCCTCTGCTCCAAATTCAAGGGACAACTTCACTTTCTCAAATTCTTTTTCATAGCCTGGACAATCACCGGATACACCAAGGTTAACGTTAATTTTGGTACGGAGACCCTCTCCGATGCCTTCCGGACTTAGTTTGCTATGATTCATATTTGCCGGGATCGCAACTCTTCCACAGGCAACTAATTTTCGTATCGCTTCCTCCTCCATTCTTTCTTTCTGTGCTACGATTTTCATTTCTTTTGTTATGATACCAAGCTTTGCTGCTTCCATCTGTGTTTTATACTGCATCTTGTACCTCCATTTTTTTCTCCTGTCAGTCTTTCACCCGACTGATCATATCATTAAAAATAATTGGTTTTCTGTTCATACTCAGTCATCCTTGGATTACTTCCTATTTGTTAGGTATGTACATGAACAGAGAAAAATAAATAGATCTAGGGATTTAGGTACAAAAAAAGAGATGTACCCAACGAGGCACATCCCATGACTTACTAAAATGTTATTCCCTACGTTGGCATTACCCAAATCAGGTACGGTCGAAACTATTGTTTCCTCTCAGCCTGCACACAAGCTCCCGAAATCCATATTCATTTTCCTTCATTATAAAAGTTGTATCCTTGGATGTCAATCAAAAAACAAAATTACTTCTTTGTAAACCTACCTTCTCTTGGTACCGCTTTTTCGTCAAAATGCTCTGTCAGCATGATTAAATGGTTTTTTAGCTCATCTCCCTTTAGCGGTTCTCCGTGACTCGGCAACACCAACTCCGGTTGTAAGCAACGCAAACGTTCTACCGAATCTTCTGCTTCTACCCAATCCGTTGTAAGGTAGGCAGGTGGTCCCTTCACTTCTTCCTTCTGTGTAAGTACCGACCAGAAGGACTCCTGTTTCGTGGTCGTAAAGGCATCACCAACGATTAATGTCTTATCTTTCACTCGAAACAAGGAGATATGACCTGGGGAATGCCCTGGGGTAGGCACCCATTCCAGCTCCTCCATACCTGGAATTCTACCTTCAGAAGGTAATGTCTTAATTCTATCACCTAAATCAATCCCTTCATGTGGAAAGAACACCGACATTTTAGCAATGAGTCCTTCATCTACTGTAGGATCTGCTTGTGGATAATCCCTTGTCCCCGTAAGATAGGGGATTTCATTTTCATGGGCATATACAGTAACATTCCAATGTTCTGCTAATTGCTTTACGGATCCAATGTGATCAAAATGCCCATGAGTTAAAATTATTGCAGCTGGTTTCGCTTCGGGGCCAAATTGTTCCTCTGTTGTTTTTATAATATAATCAGCCGAATTTTCCAGACCGGTATCCACTAATATCCAATTATCTTTATTTCCTACCAAAAAAGCATTTACTACTGTAAATTTTAATATGGTTATATCCGGTAATACCTTGTATGATGAAGTAGTAATTTTAGATAAACCCTTTACCATTTGATAAATCATACCAATAAACACCTCCTCAATTTATATATAGCAAAAGGGGCTATTCCTGCCCCTTCTTATTATATTTTATTAATCCTGCTGTCCCATACTTAAAACGGTTTCCGATGCTTCTCTGTCAATTCTCATCTGTTGTCTTGGATCAAATGCATTATAATATCCCTTGTTCATCATATAAGTTGAGATACGATCGTGGGTATTAATAGCATCATCAAGTTGCTTCTTTAACGTGTTTTTACCTCTGGAGTCGTAGTCTCAGCAATGGCGGCCGCATAATTTTTATTCGCACTCTTGGAAGCGATCAGAAAGTCAGTTATTATCACCTGCTCTGTCAGGTCTCCCATACCTGCCATATTCTGTAGTAAATGAGCCATACTGTCACCTACCTTCAAATTATCATTACTAGTAACTACCACTAAGGCTTCAGGATTACCTTAATACAATTATCCTCTTTCTTATCAAAGATCTCATATCCATGGACACCCTGATCCAGAGAAAGTTTGTGTGTTATGATATCTGTAGGATCAAATTTCTTCTCTCTGATTAACTTTAGAATGGGATCGACATAGGAATGCACCGGACATTGTCCCATCTTTAGCGTTATATTTTTACTGAAGAAATCGCCCAAAGGAAACATATTATATCTGGTTCCGTATACTCCGATTAAGACCACGGTTCCACCCTTTCTTACGGCTTGTGTAGCCATTTCAATAGCCGATTTTGATCCGCCTTGGAGCTTTAATATCGTTTCAATTTTTTCAAATGTAGTCATCTTACCGTCAAGTCCAACACAGTCGAGAACTACATCTGCTCCACCGCTTGTTATCTCATGAATGTATTCACCGGTATCATCATGCTCTTCAAAATTAATAACCTCAACCCCATAATATTTTCGCGCATGTTCTAATCGGTAATCAACATTATCTACTGCAATGACACGATTTGCACCTTGAAAGATGGACCATTTGATAGCATTCAGACCAATGGGACCGCAGCCTAAGACAACGACGGTATCGCCGCTTTTGACTCCTCCATTTTCCACCCCCCAATAGGATGTAGGTAATACATCCGTTAAAAATAATGCCTGTTCGTCAGCCAAATCTTCAGGTATTACAGTTGGTCCTACATTAGCATAAGGAACACGTAAATATTCTGCCTGGCCACCATCATAGCCACCATAGGTATCACTATAACCAAAGATCGCACCAGCTTCGCCATGGGCATTGGAATTATCACACTGACTCCATAAATCATGTTGGCAATACCAACAATGTCCACAGGCGATTGGAAACGGAACGATAACTCGATCCCCTTTCTTCACCTTTGTAACTTCGGAACCTATTTCCTCCACTATTCCCATGGTCTCATGGCCAAGAATGAAGCCCTTAGGCATATTTGGTACTAAACCATGAAATAAATGAAGATCCGAACCGCAGATTGCAGTTGATGTTACTTTTACAATAATATCATCTGTTTTTTCTATCTTAGGATCTGCGACATCCTCCACCTTTAAGTTTTTCATTCCTTCATAAACGATTGCTTTCATCGAAAAACCTCCTTATTGGGGTCAGGCACTGTTAACGAAACTGCCCTTTTGTTTACAATTTATTCACAGTTTATTAACAGGGTCAGGCACCATTATTGGCACCGTTATTATTTTCAAAGCTTGGTGCTTCTGGATTATTTAAATCGAAATATTTACCTGGAGTTGATAAATCAAAATAAAGTCTTGAATCTTCGGTTACACCGAAATCTTTCAAGGAACCGGTGTCTTGAATTTTATTAAACGCCTGACGGAAAAGTGCATTATGAGCTTCTTCCCGATTCAACAGGAAGTCAATGGTATCTTTAACACCCTTATCATTAATTTGTCTATAAAGGTACTCGTACACTACCTTTGCTCTCTGTTCTGCTGCTATATTAGACAGAAGATCTGCAGCTAAGTCACCCGTTTCATTTACGTAAGCTGCGGTCCAAAGTTGACCTGAAGCATTTGATAGCATCGGTGTTAACCCGGTTAGTACATGGGCTTCCACATTACCAACCGTGGCATTCATTGCATCTAAGTCGTGTCCGTTTAGTAAGTTCACTGTTGTAGCTACCATCTCCATATGACTAAGCTCTTCGGCTGCTATATCTAAAAATAGATCCTTAATTGCGACATCCTTGATGCGAAAACTTTGGGATAAATATTGTAAAGCAACCTTCAATTCACCTTGTGGTCCTCCCAGCTGTTCCTGGAGCAGCGTAGCATAATTAGGGTTTGGAGCATCAATTTTTACATCCCTTAATAATTGTTTTTCATGTTTAAACATTTCTTCATCTCCTATACCTTCGAAAAAGTTTGCATGTCTCCAACATAGTATGTTCCATACTAAGCAAAATCATGTAATTATTGCTAGGATAAATCTGAATTTAATTAAAATTCTCTTAGAAACAGAAAACAGAGGGTGATTTTTCAATCCACCCTCTATCTAATCATCTACATATTAATGTTTGTGTAATAATATCGGAAAATATCTCAAGCCCAGAAATTTTAGTTACTTGAATGACATGGGCTAGCTGACTTGCACCAGGTAGTATTGTTTCAAGTAGATTTTCATGTTCATAAAACCGTTCCGGATGAAAAATAACTTCTGGATGACCATTAAATAAAGCGATATAAAAAATACCGGCTTCCACCAAATCCTGAAAGAAATGGCTTCCATAGGATAATTCCGGCATAAACCCTGCCTCAGTAGATGCAATCTCACAAATGACGGACATATTACATAGTTCTGTAAAATGTACCGGAACTCCAAGGGAAGGAGTTGTAGTCCCCCATCTTCCCGGACCCATCAGCATCATAGATTTCCCCTTTAAAGCAGAATTTATCATACCGATCTGCCTGGCTACGGTATATTTACTCTGTTCATTTAAGTTGAGGTATTCCTGTGTATGAACATAGATAACATAATCTATGGGTAGATGGACGTTACCTCCCATAAAGTTTCCTTTCGAAGCAAATAAACAATCATCCGTATTCGTTAACTTTGGCATAGTAATTGATTTTCCTAACCCCTTCGTCTGTAACGGTCTGCATTGTAAAAGATTTACTTTAAAGTACATCTCTTTGTTAAAATTTGCTGTAAACTCAATGTCAACCGGATAGTCATATACCTTGGATAGTACGGATAACATTTCCTTCATCAGTGCAGGAAACTCCGTTTGCTTCAGAAGTTTTTGAAAGTCCAGAATATAAGGAGTTTTTCGATTTGTAATCCCCCGTTCCCGCAGTCGTTCAACGGTCTGATAATCAATTCCAGCAAACAGATCTCTGTTAACCTTAATATTTTCCGAAATAATATCATCAGTTTCCCGGTTAGTTAATATATTTTCTTTTAAAGATAGAACATCTACACAATGCTGCGAGAATTTTTTCT
This sequence comes from Herbinix sp., assembly GCA_029238935.1. Taxonomy (GTDB): domain Bacteria; phylum Bacillota; class Clostridia; order Lachnospirales; family Lachnospiraceae; genus Mobilitalea. The sequence goes on along the minus strand of JAQZBN010000042.1, from coordinate 7,239 downwards.
TATCCTCATAATTCATCAATGGGGTTCGCATCGGATCATCCAAACTTACAATGCGAACGTAATCTCCTTCCGTCCTGTCTACCGCCCTGGTACCAAGACCAAAAACTAAACGTAACATACCTGCATCCATATCCACATTCTTATCCCATACATACAGGTTTGATGAATTTCCTACTCCAGCAATATGAGGAAAGAAATTTTCACCGTAATAATCGCCGGACACCCTCTGTACTAAGATTGCCATCTGTTCATCCTTCTCAAACAATCCCCGATTCATTCGATAAGCCAAAGCATCCTCATTCATTGTACTGGCATAAACCGTTCGAACCGCTTGTTCAAAGGCCTCATAACGTTCCTCCGGTGTTCCCTGATTTACACAGAAGATGCTGTCATATTTCCCAGCAAATGCATTACCGAAATTATCTTCCAATAACGAACTGGACCTGACGATAATTGGTGATTGTCCGAAATACTCTAGCATTTGAACAAATTGTTCCTGGATGTTTACGGGAAAGCTGCCATGTAACAGTTTTTCCTTTAATTCCGGTGCATATTTATAATAACCATCCTGGGTCTTTTGTTTCGTTCGCAGTCTCCACCAACCGTTCTGAACAATATAAGTATAAAAAATATCGGAACCCAAATAATAGGAATCATGAGGTTCTAAATATGGAGAAAACCGCTCCTTCCCTTCCTTCCTAAGTATTTTCCTTGCAAGAAGCATTCCTACACTTTTTCCTCCTATAAAACCAGTACCAATTTCTCTCGTAGCAATTTCCAAGATATCAAGAAGTGTAAAATAGCGTATGCAAAGCTGAAACATCTTCGAATCACTTCCAATAATCATACTCATCAATAGCTGTTTCGTGGCTTCTTGTTGATCCAAAGGTTTTAATAATACTTCTTTCGCTCTTTTAAATACAACATCCCAAAAATCCAACCGTTCCTCCCCACGATGAATGCTGGAAAACAATTCTGCTGCTTCCGTACTGGCAGTGATGCAGATGGCCTCCTGATCTTTAATCAAATGGGGAAAAAACATCGTCGGTGAATATCGCTGCCATACTTTTAAGGGATGAATATAATACTTTTCGTTCACCTGATATAAATCCAATAATAGCTGGGTAGTTTCCCGAATTCCTGCAATCGTACTATATGTGTGCACATTACGAATGATTGCAAAGTAAGCAATGGTATCTAATTCATAAAGATATGGACATGTTACTTTAAAAAAATTACCAATCATCAAATCAGAATACCAATACTCCAACAGATCCGTTAAGCAATCAAATATATAAAATACCTTCCGTCCTTCCTGTTTCACTATGTTATGGACTTGGGTCGCGAAGCTTTCAAAACCCATAGAGGGATCAATTTCATAAACATAGATATTTGGATTTTCTTCAAGAATGAAATTATGGCTACCAAAACGAATATAAACAATTCTTCTATTATCTGATAAAGCCCGCGAAACATAAGGATCAACCATCTTTTTATAACTTAAAACCGAATCCACTTGCCATACTACATTATCACCCAATCGAAGATGATCAATCACCTGGTCAAAACCACTTAGACCAGTACCTACCTTCTCGTATTTCTCCATATCCACCCCTCTTTTCTATAAGGTATATTAGCAAGTTACTATATCCTATCCAGTGAATTATTTTTATATAACAAATTATACTTTATTGCATTATAAAATAAAAGAAACAAAAAGGTAATAGTACTTCGTTTTCTCCATAATCTGAGGATTATTTTTCTTTCATTACTTTTTCTTACATAAATCACCTTTTTTCTTTCGCTGCATAAATTATAGTAGAAAGGAGGTGTTATTCAATGTTTGGATGTAATAATTTCTTCAATTCCTGTGGTTGTCGAGAGGATCGTTGTTTCGTTAGAGAAGAATCTTGTGGTTGTCGTGAGCATCATTCTTGTGGCTGTCGTGAGCATCATTCTTGCAGTTGCCGTGAGCATAATAATTCTTGTGGCTGTCGTGAGAATTCCTGTGGTTGTCGTGAAGACCGGTGCTTTGCTCGCAAGACCTATTTCTGTGGTAGCAGACCATGCCGCAGTTTTAATTCCTGCTCATCATGCCGTTCCTGCCGTTCCTGCTCGCCGAATACTCCGTTTTGGTGGAGATAATATAAAAATTTATGGTATTAATTTACTGTATTGCAAAAAACTCTTTACTTTATAACTTTAGAGTGCTAAAATTATACTGTGTGAAAAAACTTGTCAAGCAATCTTCTTGACATAAAGAAATACCTCGGATGAAAGGAGTCCAATCGATGAGTAAGAACATCAGAACCTCTGCCGTAGATCATTTGTTTGAAGCTATTCTAAGTCTGAAAGATGCGGAAGAATGTTATATATTTTTTGAGGATATTTGTACCGTGAATGAGTTACTTTCTCTATCTCAACGCTTTGAAGTTGCAAAAATGCTGCGCAATCATAACACATATCTTGAAATTGCAGAGAAGACCGGCGCTTCCACAGCTACAATCAGCCGAGTAAACCGTTCTTTAAATTACGGTAATGATGGCTATGATATGGTATTTGCGCGGATGAAGGATACTGAGACCAGTTTGCAGCAACAATAAGCTTTGCTACCTATGAATTAAATCACTCGAGTTACCCGAATATGAATATGAATGAAATAAAATAATAATTAACAATGAACGATCCGAATATTTTAGTTCGTAAGTTGAATAAAAATGAATTGGTATACCAATTCATTTGATTAAATAAAGGGTAACCATACGAAATGGTTACCCTCTTTATTTTGTCTTAAAATAAATTCTCTCAATCATGTTACATTTGCCGTCATTGCTTAGATCTTGAACTTACTCTTTCGTCTTCTTGGAAGCTTCACTTTTACCATCCGGCTTCTTTACTGGTTCTTTAACATCTTTGGAGCGATCTTTCTTATCACCGGTCATACTGTGATCAATCAATTTTTCCACAATCTGTTTCTTCATATATACATCAAAGCAAAGCATGCAGATAAATGAAAACATCGTCAGAAAATCCTGATCCTCCTGATCGTCAATGTCAGCAAAGGACTCCTTCGCTTTTGTCATCTTACGGATAATATCCTTAGTAAAAGCTTCGGTGTGTTCTTTTTCCAGTCGGAAAATCTCCTCATAGATATCTTCTAGCTTTACTTTGGATCCTTCTCCATAATACCGTTCAGTCAATGGATTAAAGATACTCTGTATATCGCTGATCGATAAGATATTCTTAAAATAGTATATAAATATCAAAAGGAACATATGCTCCTTCGTGTATTTCTTCTTATTGGGAGGAGGTAGCAATTCATTCTTGGTGTAATTATTGATCATCGTCTTAGTCAGAAGTTTATCTTCACTGTAACGCTTGGAGGATGTCAAATGTTTGTCCATAAACGTTGTTACCTGATCCATATATAAATCTATATTCGGTATATCATCCGGCATGATATATTTGATGTCTTTCAGACTATCAATCAAACTTCTGATATACTCTTCCTTGGACATATCCAATGCAATCACCTCACATGTCCATTATATAGTATTTGTTACTATATGTCAAAGCAAAAATAAACCGATGGATAGCATTATTTTCTAGATTGTTCATCGAATTTTACGATTTTTACTAATTAATCAGCCCATATTTTATCTTTGATGAAATGATGCTCTCCTTGAATATACTCCTCTTCCATGCTATAATAAACATATGTTTGCAGTTTTACTGCATTTGATAGAAGAATACATAGGACAGGCAGGTAAAAAACATGAGTATATATGATACGTTAAATCCGGAACAAAAGCGGGCGGTATTGCACGATAAAGGTCCTCTTCTTATTCTGGCAGGAGCCGGTTCCGGTAAAACCAGAGTGCTTACACACCGGATTGCTTATCTTATCGAGCATAGAGACGTAAACCCATGGCATATCCTGGCAATCACCTTTACTAATAAAGCAGCCAGTGAGATGAGGGAAAGAGTAGATAAGATCGTTGGCTTTGGTTCCGAGAGTATATGGGTCAGCACCTTTCATTCAACCTGTGTACGTATTTTAAGACGTTACATTGATACCATCGGTTATGAACGAAGTTTTACAATTTATGATTCCGATGATCAGAAGACCTTGATGCGTGAGGTCTGTAAGTATTTAAATGTCGATACGAAGAACACAAAAGAAAGTGCTCTTCTTTCTATCATATCAAAAGCAAAGGATGAACTCATCGGTCCGGAAGAATTTTCACTTCGTGCTCAAGGTAGCTTTCAACAGATGAAGTATGCACAGGTTTACACTGAGTATCAAAAAAGGCTGAAGGCCAGCAATGCTTTGGATTTTGATGACTTGATTTTTAAGACCGTAGAATTATTTCAAACCAATATTGATGCATTAAACTACTTTCAGAATCGGTTCCGTTATATCATGGTCGATGAGTATCAGGATACTAATACAGCACAATTTAATCTAATTCGTCAATTAGCCTCCGGTACGAATGAACGGGGAATAAGAGAATATAATTTATGTGTTGTTGGTGATGATGATCAGTCGATCTATAAATTCCGTGGTGCTAATATTTATAACATATTAAACTTTGAGCAAGCCTTTCCCAATACCGAAGTAATTAAATTGGAGCAGAATTACCGTTCCACGAAGAGTATTTTAAATGCTGCCAATGAAGTAATTTGTAATAACAAAGGTCGTAAAGACAAATCCCTTTGGACCGAAAATGAAGAAGGAGAACCGGTTAATTTCACTCAGTTTGAGACCGACTTTGAAGAAGCAGAGCACATCACTTCCTCCATTAAACAATTGGTAGATCAGGGTGATGCAAAATACAATGATATTGCCATTCTTTACCGAATGAATGCTCAATCCCGTCTATTCGAGGAAAAGCTCGTATTTCGTAATATTCCTTATAAAATTATCGGAAGTGTTAACTTCTATGCTCGTAAGGAAGTAAAGGATATCCTTGCTTATTTAAAAACCATTGATAATGGATTAGACAGTATTGCAGTTAAACGTATCATCAATACCCCAAGACGAGGAATTGGTTTGACTACCATTGATCGTATCAATGATTATGCTGTAGAACAGGGCATTAGCTTCTATTCTGCATTAACCCGTTCCGAACATATCCCTGGACTTGGAAGAACTGCTTCAAAAATAACTCCCTTTGTCAGCCTGATTGAAGGATTAAAATCCAGAGTCAGATCTGAAGGTTTTTCTTTGAAGGAATTAATTGATGACATCCTCGATGCTACCGGGTATTTAAGAGAATTAGAAGAAGAAAACAAGGAAGATGCGATTGATCGAATCGGAAACATTGACGAACTTGTCAATAAGATGACTGCCTATGAGGAAACAGCAGAACAACCTTCTCTTAGTGGATTCCTAGAAGAAGTTGCCTTAGTATCCGATATTGAAAATTTGAACCAAGATGCAGATAATATCGTATTGATGACCCTTCATAGTGCGAAAGGTTTGGAGTTTCCCTATGTATTCTTATGTGGCATGGAGGAAGGTATTTTCCCAGGGTACATGTCCATCCATGCTGATAATCCGGAAGAAGAGATCGAAGAGGAACGAAGGTTATGTTATGTTGGAATTACCCGTGCAATGAAGTTCCTTTCCCTGACTGCTGCAAAGCAGCGTATGCTTCGAGGTGAAACACAGTTTAATAAACCCTCCCGCTTTGTGAATGAAATACCAAGATATTTAATAAAAATTAACGCTACTCCTAATCGAACGCAACGTAGTTTTGCAGTCAAGGATGTTGATTTTACCTTTGATCATAATAAATCTTTTGATTTTGAAAAACCCTCTGCCAATGGTAATCGCAGTCAATCACAGACAGCCTATAAGCCATACTCAGTACCCGATCCAAAACAATTTACCGGAAATCAGCTAGGAACTCTTGATTATGGTGTTGGTGATATGGTAAAACACATTAAATTCGGTATAGGTTTAGTAACTGATATTACACAAGGTGGCAAGGATTATGAGATAACCGTTGATTTTCCGGCAGGTACTAAAAAACTTCTTTCTACCTTTGCAAAACTTATAAAAGTTGAATAAAAAAAGCCTAATTTGATTAAAATATTTAATGTTTCCAAAAAATATAGTAAAACAATCCATTTTATGATATAATCATTTTGGATCATTTTATAAACAAGATGAATATTAATTCACTTGTTACTAATCAAAGAAAGGAAGTGTTTTGTATGGGAAATAAAATTGATGAATTTCTTAGTGCAGTAAAGCTTGGAGAATTGATCCATCGGAAAGATCCAATGGAGGAAAAGAAACATACAATCATCTTAATATTAGCTATCATGGGTGCTGTAGCTGCAGTAGCTGCAATCGCATATGCAATCTATCGTTATATGACACCGGATTATCTTGAGGATTTTGAAGATGATTTTGATGATTATGAGGATGATTACGAAGATGAAAGTGAAGCTGATACTACTTCCGATCCTGTAATTTAATGATATGACAAAAGAGCTTTATCTAGGATACCGAACTTTATCCGTTGGTTTTCCAACGTATTGTCGGTATCCGATTATACAGAAAGAAAACATTTAAGTGGCTGCCACCTTTCCCAGTGACAGCCACTTTTTGATTCTAGTTTAATTATGCTTCACTTACGAAGTTTACACTTATTTATCGACTGCTTTTTCTGCAAATGTTTTTGTTACTATCTTGTCATAAGGAACTTGTGCTTCTAATTCACCGGCTTCACTTAAAATATCCTGTAAGAGATCTAAGCTTTCTTCTTCAAATACTAAATTCTCTTTCCATGTATCCTGTTCATAATATCTGGTAACGATCTTTACAAGCGTTTCCTTATCTGTCTCTGCAAATTGAGGTTGAATTACTTTTGCAATTTCTTCCGGTGTATGGGATGCAACATAATCCATACCCTTTTGAACTGCATTGGTAAAACTCTGAATAATATCGGAATTCTTCTCTATATAACTCTTCTTCGCTGAGAATGCAGTATAAGGCACCTTACCGCTTTCTACACCAAGGGATGCTACTACTTTTCCGGTTCCTTCTAGTTCAAGTGCAGTAGCTGCTGGTTCAAACTCAATGGTATAATCACCGGTGTCCGATGCAAATGCCTGTGCTGTTAAACCAAAATCAATATTTTGAATTATGGTTAAATCTGTCTTTGGATCAATATTATTCTTTTTTAGGATATATTCAAATACCATCTGAGGCATACCACCTGGTCT
>JAQZBN010000041.1 GCA_029238935.1 Herbinix sp. | reverse complement strand
TCCCAAAGTGCGTAAATTCAAGAGTTTCTACATACGAATCGTCTATGATTCGTTTTTCACCCTTTGTAGACAACAGACCGTCTCCACGTGCACACTATGTGTATACCATATAATTATTAGTTTCTTGTGGTTATTTTTAGTATTATATAATTATTTAAATTATAGCGCAAAAACGATACAATGCAATATATCGTTATTTATGGTATTCTATAGTATATATAGCAAATGCTGTTGGTGTGTGAAGAATGTAGACAAAATGTAAGCGTTGCCAACATTAAAAGCTTAGCCACCTAATACAGGTGGCTAATTAATTACACTACGATATTTGATAATTTGTCTCTGTCCATAAATCCACATTTGTAGCATTCAATCATAGTCGTTATAAAAAGGTCGTCTGGCTCATTATGCATCCCAACATTCTTAGCCTTTTCACGCACATTTTCTTCCGCGATCTTGCACCTCCATGCAATGAATTTTGCGTATTCTTCTTGCAAACCTTTCTCCATCCTATTAACCATTCCTTTCTCGACCCTCTTTCGTTCATTCCTTGTAGAAATATTATAGAACATGTGTTCTATTTTTGCAATACTTTTTCGTAATTTTTGTTTACTATTTAAGTATAAAACAGGACCATGTTTTTGCAAGAGTTTTATGTAAATTTAACCATGGTAAATAATGGTATGTTTTCCGTATTTTACTATTTACAATCTAGTTATACCCATTTTGTCGCCTTGTAATTTACAATATATCTGTCTTATAGATATATTATCTTGCATCAAGATATTAGTTTGCTAAGTATTGATTGACATATACTGGTATGCTATCATTCATTAGAGGTGTGATTGCATGTACGATAAAGTTAGTTTAGGTAATAAAATATACATAGCACGTAAAAATAAAGGGTTAAAGCAAAGTGATATTTGCCAGGCAATAAATATAGGCCAGTCCGCTTTTTCCGACCTGGAAACTGGCAAGCGAGAAATAACTTTAACAGAACTATATAAATTGGCTGATGCTCTGGATGCTCCGATATCATGGTTGTTAGGTATTAATTTAGACAACGCGTTAACAGCAACGGAAATGTTAAAATTGGAAGAGTTTCGGCAGTATCTTATAAATATTCGGAAAAAATAACATTACCCTGGCTTATTCAAGCAGGGTTTTATTTTTTATTATATTCTAAAGAAAGTATTGCATGATTTTGTATGTAATGGTATTATTTTACTTATAAATAACTAAGGAGGAATATAATGAAATCAATTAAAAGGGTAAGCGCATTATTATTAATCTTTGCAATAGCAATAGTATCTGTTTTCAGTATACAGGTTTTTGCATCGTCTAACACAATGAAAGTACATTATATTGATGTCGGACAAGGAGATGCGGTTTTGATTGAATCAAATAGCAAATATATGCTTATAGATGCGGGGAGAGAAAAAAATACTGTTGCTGACTACTTGAAAAAGCAGAAAATTAAAAAGTTAGATTATTTAATTTTAACACATCCAGATGCAGATCATATAGGTGGCTCAATCAGTATAGTAAATAATTACACCATAGGCAAAATTATAATGCCTAATAAGTCGCACACAAGCAAAACATATGAAAACCTGCTTTTAGCAATTAAAAAGAAAGGTCTTAAAATTACCAAGCCTAAAGTTGGAACTGAATATGAAATTGGGGACGCAGAGTTTACAATTATTGCACCGAATAAAACTTACAGTGATAATAATAATTCTTCGATTGGGCTTAAGCTTGAAAATGGAGATACCAGTTTTTTATTTGTTGGAGATGCAGAAGAAAAGGCTATTAATGATATAATCAAGAATAAAATTGATATAAGTGCAGATGTACTCATGGTAGGACATCATGGTTCCGATTCCAGTACGACCGAAGAATTAATTGATGCTGTAGACCCTGATAGTGCAGTTATATCTGTTGGCAAAAACAACTACGGGCACCCTACTGATTCGGTGCTTGATATGTTATCTAACCATGGCGTTGATATTTATCGTACTGACGAAAGCAGGACCATTATTGCAACGAGCAACGGAAAGAGTGTCGCAATAGATGCGGACATTTTCGAACACGAGGCAATTGAAAATGACAGCCAAATTGTATATGTAACAAAAACAGGTAAAAAATATCATCGTGAGAATTGCTCTGCGCTGAAAAGTAAAATAGAGACTACTTTAGATGATGTATTAAGTAAAGGCTTGACACCATGTGAAATATGCAATCCATAGGAGATGTTTAGTTATGAAAGCTATAATTGATAGGTTCGAAGGAAAATATGCTGTGCTTGAATTAGAAGATGGAACGATGCAAGATATTGAAAGAATAAAGATTCCGCAAGAATCAAAAGAGGGAGATTGTTTAACGATATCTGTTGATAAGATTGAGATAGATATATCAGAAACAAACCAAAGGAGAGATAGTATTAAAAAGTTAATGAACGAATTATTTGAATAAAAAATAACCCCACCGCCGATTAAGGTAGTGGGGTATTCTTATCATCCTATTCCATCTGCGATTAATTTGGCCAAGTAGCCTTTATGCAGTCTCGCATAATGCCATTCTTTCTTATTGGTACAAAAGTAAGTTTCTAGCATAATACACACTGGCTTCGTTTGTGACAACATATAAAGGTTTGTCCTTAACTTTATCCCTCTATTATCAAAAACCTTGCTTAAATTAGCTTGTACGCGTTTTGCATAAGCCTCGCCTTTTTCTGATATGTATAATACTTCGGCGCCTTTTGCGTTAGAGTTATCGGATGCGTTTAGGTGTAGTTCAATAATCAGATCATAAGCATTTTCTTCATCGTTGACAATGTCTAATTTGTAGTTTTTTTCTTGCGTGGATTTTGTAAATTTCTTCTCTGGGCAAATGACAACATCTACCTCGTGACCGTTTTTACGCAATGCTTTCGAGAGATATTTTGAAAATGTCTTATTGAACTTATATTCATTGCCACCGCCAAACCTGGTACCGTCTGCAGATGTGATGGCTCCTGATTTGAGGATGGAGTGCCCTACTGTTAATGCTATTTTCATTGTTATTCACCATCCTTTTTCTTCTCTGTTTGAGTGCCAAAATAAAAAGCAATAATTGTAGTAAAAATCATTAAAAACTGCTCTCCTGTGATATCTCCGCGCACAGATAAAAACGCGAATATTCCAGTTAATGCAATAGTAATAATTGATTTTACGTTAATTAATTTTGATAATTTTTCTTTCATGGTTACTTCTCCTTTTCTTCCAAATCCTTGATTCGGTTATTGGCTACTTTGATTTGTTCGTCTGTGACCGCTTGTCGTTCTTCCAGTTTAAACGTGCGCTCGATTATATTGTTATGCTTATTTACCTTGTTCTCTAGCTCTTGGATGCGATAAGCAATTAATTTATTACTGGCCTTTACCCCCATGTAAGACCCACCCAAGGTACCTACAAGACTTATTACTGCAACTATAATTGTATCTGACATTTATCTACCTCTCATCATGTGAATTTTAAAAAGAGCCATAAACGGATTAATAAACTCCACCTAATCGGCTCTGTATAAATACTCTTAATATAATATCTGCTTCAACCCTTGCTGCCATGTTTGGATATATTTCTATTTCGTGTCTTCCTCTTGCGACTTTTCCATCTGTATCTTTTGATAAATATGAAACGATATTTAGTCTGTCTGCACTAGTTCCTGTAAAGTCCACTGTGTTACCATCCACTTTTATAGTTACGCTCGTGATATTTACTTCATACTCAACTATTCCTATTTTGGCAAAGTGCGTATGCCCTGGAATTGTTATTCCATGTGAGTGCGAAGATGGAGTGCCGCTAACAGTTGTGCTATCGGTTGAAATTGATTGATTTTCAGTTTCTATAATTCCAAAATCACCGCGAAATTTCTTTGTTCGGAAAGTTAGTTCACAAGTATTTACGTTTACAACATCGTTATCAATAATAAAGGGAATGTAAGCAGGAATTAAATTATCGCAGTTGTCTTGGTAAGTAAAATTATACATATTTGTAGCACCTTGACTATACGCTTCATTGACTTGTTGCTTACGCTCCAATTCAGCTTGGGTAGTTGCAATGCTAGAAATTTTATTATTTATCTGATATGAAACTTCATATTCTTTCGATAAATCAGATATTTTTTCGCCTACGATTCTAGCCGAATATTCTTTATCTTCAACTATGATTCTAGTTACTGTATTTAACATTCTTCTTTCGTGTGCGTATTCAGGCAATATTGATAAATCAGCACCGTTCACACTAAATGATATTTTAGGCTCTTTCCATTGGTTAAGAAGTGCTTGCGCTTTGGCTTTTAATGTTGTAGCGTCTTCCATGCTTTTATCAATCCAAATATAAGACCGCTTACCCCATTTGGTTATAGATGCATCATCTTTTAAATATTTTTGTCCACTATTGACACGTTCGATTGTTAATTGATTTACGCCCTCGCCAAACCCTTTTGGTATTAAATAATTTACAATATCGGTTGGGTCTGATATGTTGTTAAAATCCAACATGTCCTTGCCCCATCTGATTTCGGATTTAACATCATCGGATACCGCCTTTAGATTTAATACCCACGGATAAACAGTGGTATCATATGTAAACTCATAAGGCATATTAAAGGCTATTGGGATGCTCAATATTGGAGCTAACAGACCATTTTCATTTTCGAAAGAATACTCATAAAAATAATTAAAATCACATTCACCTAATACCCAACGTTCCGTTTCCTGCAGATTTAAAATGTTCTGTATGACTTGTGATGTCGAATATCCGCTATATTGAAAATATCCATCCATGACATCGTCTAACAATGTAGATATAACATGTTCACACGAGTATGTTATGCTTTCATTGCTTGCATTTTTTACGGTTTCTGTAGGCATAATACGGTATAGTCCGTAATTTCTTCTGCTGTCACCAATAGCCTCAATATAATTTAGATGGCTACACAACTCATTTTTTATATCGTTAAGCGGTAGACTAAAAGAAAATTGCCATACCTCATTCACATTTCTTTCTGTTGGAGTATCGAACGCATTTTCTAAAATACCTATATCATTCACATTCGTATCTTTTACTACAATCAATTCATCACCCCTTTTCAATTAAAAAGAGACTACCTGTTAAGATAATCTCTTGTGTCGCAATATGTTCCGATTGTTAATTAAAGTTTTACTACTTTTAAACTCGGTGTGATTTTTGGCGTTACACCACCCACCGTAATGTATACTCTAATATAATCATCTTTGTTTAATGATAATATATCGTGTAAATCTACGGTTTTGCTTTGAGTTCCTATAGCAGAAGATATCTTGTCATAAACATACTTTTTGTTCATGCTTCCATTCACTTCTAGCCTTACAACTATGTCTGCATTTTCGGTTGCAATAACCTTCATTGTAAACAAAATATCGTATACGCCAGATTTTGCAAACGTAAACGTTCCAGAACTTACCGTTAGGAGTTTTGTATCATCCACTCTGCTATTTGTAATTAATAGATATGGAGAGCCACTTGTTAATGTTTGTTCAACCGATTGATACACCCATGCAAAATCAACAAAAATAGGAATGTTTTTATCAGGGAAAGATTGTGTGTTTTTATATATTATAGCTTGTATATGTAGTAATGTGTTTGATGAACTAGCATTTTTTGTTGATTGATTAATTATCTTTAATGTATGTTTACCAGGTGTTAATTTGTAAGTTATTGAATTTCTAAAAACTGTAGAAGGATTATATGTATCAACTAAAGTTTGTGATACCCCATCGATTTCTGCGACAAATTGCCCTAATGCTGCACCAGAAGTATATACAATGGTTACTTCCTCCCCATCAAATTCCGTCGAAACATAATTATTTGGTGAATTAAAATAAAAGAACTTGCCACCTATAGTACTAGGACTGGTTGTCTGTACAGCACCAGTATTATAAACTTTAAATCCATCAAGGCCATTTAGCATATTATATAAACTTGAAGGTGTTTCAATGAAATCGGTTGGCACAAAATAAGGTTTAAACCATTCAGCTATATAAGTTTGTCCTAACTCATTCAAGTGTGTACCGTCTAAATTTATATCAGCTTGAACAATGCTACCATCAGCGAAAGAACTTTCAAACATAGAATATACATCATAAAATCCTAAATTGTATTTCCTTGCAGTTTCTTCTGTTATTTTATTAAAGCTTTCTAAGACTATATTTCTTGATTCATCCATTAATGGAGTTGAACTTCTCAATATAACATCAATATCGTTTGTAGACAAAATTTCTTTTATTAACTCTCCATAATACTGTCTGAATAATGATGTTGATATTGCCGCACCACCGTCATTATCGTTCGTACCACTTGAAACAATTATTAGGTCAGGATTGTTTATAAGAACTGACGAATACAATCTATCCCACATTTGCTTAATATTATTTCCGCCAACTCCTGCATTAATTACTGTAACCAATCCCGGATACAAACCGTTTAACCATGTCTCTAATTGAGCAACGTGTCCATTTGCTACATAAAAATCATCTGTAATACTATCACCTAAAAATACTATTGTAACTGCTTCTCCGTTTTTTAATTTGTTTATGGTTCTGTTTGCGTGAAAAGTTCTTTTCTTTGTCACAAAATCTGCCAATTGCGAATTAACTTTCGCATATTCTGTATCTAATCTTTCTTTTAAAACGCCATATGCAAATCCAGAAGCATCTACTCTTGCTTGCGCTGCCTCAACGGAAGAATCTCCATCTATTACAATTTGATTAAGTTGTGTTTGGGTAGATTCCGAATTAGCAAGTGCGGCATTTGCAGCATCTAAAGCAGTTTGTGATTTCACGCTAGCTGATTCTGCTGTTGCAACCGCTTCTTCTGCATCTTGGATTATTGCGTTAATCTTATCTTTTCCTTCTGCAAGCGTGTCTGTTGTTAATAATAAATTCGCCATTATAATATTCCCTCCTAACAAAAGTAGGAATACTATTGCAATAATAATTTTAATCGTTTTACTTTTCATATTTATATGCCCCCTATACTGTGAATTATAGGACATCAGAATTAAAATTGCAATAATTTCCTTGTTGTATTATGTAAGTTTTTAAGTATTTAGATGTATTTATCTCTTGATTTGATTCTAATTAACAAGCTAATTCCCGTCCCGGTGATTGATATATTGTTATCACCTGGTATTAAAATAAAATCACGAAAATTAGATATAAACGTTCCTGCGTCGTCTTTTATTACTGTATATGTTTCGCAATCTATCACCCATGAAGCATTTGTAAATGTCCCAAGTGATATTGTATACCCATTTGCACTAATGACTAGGTCTGTTGCACTGCCTGTAATCTCAATCACCGGCTTAACTGCCATTCCATCAACTATAACACTTAGATTTGTTGCGCCTGTTATATTTACTAACCCATTAGAGCCGCTATGACCTAGCAAATAGCTTGACTGGAACGTAATAACTTCACTGCCCCATGTGATTTCGTCTGAATATACTTGGCTGTATGCATGGGGATTGTATGCTACTAACCCAATAGACATTCTGCCAGTATTTATTGCTCTTTCGGCATCAATTTGTGAAGCGCACTGAACAATGTAATATTTATCTGGCTCATAATCGAATGAAAGTTTTATATCTTTCGGCTTTCCATAGACATCAAATAAAAAAGAGATGAAATCCCTCATTTTATGTTGCATCAAGGTTCTATCTCTTTCTATCATGATTAATGGAATCTGAAATACGCGCTCCCTTATTTCCGAACCAAAATTATATAATCCGTGTTTACCTGGTATGGCAATGGTTTTATTTTCGAAAGTAGGGGTCAATGGATTCACGTGTCCAGGTTCGCATATCATTCCAAAATCTTTTAAGGTGTACGTGTCATTTAATAATATTTCCATTATCGCAACACCCCAACTTTCCTTGCGCCAGATTTGTTTTTAGTATTTAACAGTATACTCATGTCGTCTACTGTTTGCCTTGCTATTTCTTTTCCATTGATAGCAATAGGTCTGCTTGCTAATTGAACAATTGCATCTATTAATTCCACAATCCAATCGTTATCACTGCTGTTATTTAGACCTAGCATTTCTTTTAGGCTACTAAGTGGAGCAACCACTTCTGGACCTGCTTCTCCAACGCCTTTTAGCCCGTATGGCGTGTTAAACAATGTAGGCTTGTCAAAGATGCCGCCTTTTGCGTACCATTCTACATTCAGCTTAGGAGTGCCCTCTTCTAGCCATTTTAACGGATTCATACTCATTGATGTTATCGTAAAGGCTTTTTATCCTCTACTTCTTATAGTTTCCTATAAGATCGGCGTACATTTTCACCTACGACTTTACGTTTAGGTGTTGAACACTCTTGGGGATATTTTATTCTGTTTGCACAGTTTCAATCCCTACGCTCTACGGTGGCTAAGACTTTTTAGTTTCATAGCTTACCTCGGTATTAGCATGATATTTTTTGATTAATTGAAGCAATAAATAATTCAAATTGTTCCCTAGTGTTTTTTCCCATACCATAAACAGAATGAAATTCCTTGTGGCATTTCTTACATAAGGTTACTCCGTTTTCAACATTGGCTCTATTTCTTTTATCCCAATCATAACTATTTAAATGATGTGCGTTTAAGTTTCCGCCAACATTATCACCGCAACATTGACAAGTAAATTTATCTCTTTTATATACTTCTTGCCGCCAACTATAAGCGTTTTTTCCGTATCTCTTTCTTTCTCTAGATTCAGAATCAATGCTCGCATCATAATGCGATGAATTTTCTCCTGCCCAATACTTTGTTAATCCTTTTCTCTGGCACTCATCACTACAAAAATGATGTTTGCCTTTCTCGTAATGGCACTTTATGGCTTCTTTTTCTTTTCCGCATATTTCACATTTAAAAATTACTCTTTTCCTTGTATGAGCCTTGTCGTTTAATTTAAATTTTTTTATTCCTTCTTGAAAACACTCGTTACAAAAATGATGTTTCGACTTATTGAATAGGCTTAGTGGTCTTGTAATTTCTTTTTCACACAATTCACATTTAAACGTTACATTTTTGCCCTGACTTAAAGAATTGCATTTGCATCTCACTGAACAAAATCTAGCGATTTTCTCCTTGGATTTAAATTTTACTCCACAATATTCACATATAAGTTCATATTTTGAATTATTGCACTCTTTGCAAATAGTTCTTCTTCCGTCACTTGCCCTATTATCTTTATAAAATTCATTTAAGTCTTTGTGTTTTCCACATTTCGTGCATTGTTTAATCATTTTTTATTCCTCCGTTTCGTATAATTGTATTATACCACATTTTACTATTGGAGGCAATATAAAAATATTTTAGCTTTCACCGATTTTGTTCAATACTAGGCTGCAATTTTCATTGTAGCCGCGGCAATATGATGTTTACCGCTTATACTAAAGTGTGGCAATTTTAATTTAGGCCATTTAAATTCAAAACTAAAGAATCCTTTAATCTTTTCAATGGCTTTTGACACTATATCCTTAGCTCCATCCATAACATCTGATATTTTCTTTTTGATATTATCAAAAGTTGTTTTAATGCCGTCCCATAACGCGCTAGCCTTAGCTTTAATAGTATCCCAGTTCTTATAAAGGACTATCCCGATTGCAATGAGAGCAGCTATAGCCGCCACTACTAATCCAATTGGGTTTGCCATCATGGCTGCAGAAAGACTAAGTTGCGCACCAGTAGCACTTGTGGTAAATGCGGTATATGCCGCCATTAATCCACTTAAAACACTAATGATTTTTAACGCGATAAATGCCCCTAAAAGACCGCCTAAGATTGGGATGAGTATATTGGAATTTTCTGCTATAAAACCTATTACATCACCTATGCCGCCAAGTATTGTACCTGCGGTTTCTTTGATTTGTGGCATATTATCAAGAAACCATTGCAACATTGTTGTAAGCTGTGGCATTAATTCGGACATGATTCCATTTTTTACACCGTCTAAGCTACCTTTTACATCCGCTAACGTATCGCCAAACACAACTCCATTAGAAACAGCATCCTCGGACATTACAATTCCAAGTTCATCAGCTCGATTTTTTAAATCTGTCATTCCGTCTGCACCGGATTGTATTAATGGTTTTAATTCCGTATAGGATTTACCTAATAGGTCATTGCCAATGCTATTCTTTAACGCGCCATCTTCCATATTTGCGAGCGCGTACATGACTTCATTAAAGGTTTCTTCTGGTGACATAGTGGCAAGGTCTGACATGCTTATTCCCAGTTTTTCGTATGCTGATTGTGCTGCCGCTCCACCATTTTGCGCATCCACCATTGTATCTGATAACTTTTTCATGCCAGTTTCAAGGACCGTTATGTCTGCTCCTGATTGACCTGCAGCATATCCCCAACGTTGTAGTTCTTCTACTGCGATACCGGTTCTAAGGCTCAATTTATCCCACTTGTCTGCTGTTTCTGCGGTACCGTTTGCAAGTGCTGTAATTCCACCTAATACTGCTCCTGTTCCTGCGGCTACTGCTCCTGTTATTTTAGCACCTGCATCTGCTATTTTATCAAGGCTTAGCTTAGTATCTTTGCCTTGTTTATCTGTCTTTTTTAATGTATCGATTGCTTCTTTGTTATCGATAAGTACAGTTCCAAATAAACGAAAGAGTTCCATGGTCTACCCCCTTTCTTTAAATTTTTCTTCGATTTCTGATATTTCGTTCATGATTTCTTCTTTGCTTCGTGTGTCAATAATTATTTTTCTCGGTCTCGCTCTATCGTAAAATTCATCAAAAGATTCGTAGTCGCTTTCTTTGTAATACGGATAACGTACGAGCCACCATCTGTAATAATATTCTTTTGTTTCTTCTTCTCTGGCTTTTTCTATGATGCGTATGGCTCTACTTAATGGCATTTTTAATACATAATCTATATTGTTATATCGTTTAAGCAGGAGATCTTCTGTGTCTATTCTGTCTATTCCCCTGCTTGATTTAAAAAATCACCAAATTCCTCATGATTAACAAGTTCGGCAAAGAATTCCTTGATTTGTTTTAAACTCATTTTTGATACTTCTTCAAGTTTCATTCCGGTTAGATTTGAGATTAACTGCACAACCTCATTCTTGGCCTTGTGAAAACTCCGAATTATTTTAGTAACTAAATCTAGCCCTATTGCAACTGCAACTTCTTTACCAATCTTGGCGGCATCCTGTTTATTTTCTAGCTTTGATGTTTTAATTTGTTTTGTGATTTTATCAACATCGGCTTCCAATCCCATTTTATCTATAATTTCAGACATTAGAAAAACATCTTCAAGGTTAAATCCTCTGGTTATCATATATACCTCCTATAAAATAAAAAGGGTAGATTTCTCTACCCTAATTTCTAAACTGCATATTCTACGTTCCATGGTGGAGTTTCTTTTGCTGCTTCATCATATGTAGCACTAAAACCAATTGACGGAACAACTTCGTTTTTATCTTCCAATTTCCATTCCAGGTTGTCTAAGTTTAATGCATCTTTTACTATGATCGTAACTGCTTTACCGTCTTTTGTTTTGCCTACCCACTTAACATCATTGTAATCACCTGCTACAATTTTAAGCGTAGAAGTCATTGTGTGCTTCGTTGGAGTGGTTTCGATATCAGGAGTAACGCTCATGCCTGGATAATATTTTGTCATATCCGTTGCATTAAATAGTTCAAGAGCGTTTACTGTAAGCTTTGCATTTTCTTCATCAATTACAGTTCTACCCTTAACAATTCCCATATCTCCATCGGCTTGGATGTGTCTATATGTTCGTTCGACATTAAATACACTGCCACCTCTTGTAAGTCCAATTGGCGTAGTGCCCACCGTAACAACTCCATAGCCTAGTAAAATCTTTTCTGCTGTTGCCATTTTATCACCTCGCTATTTAAAATAAGCTCGCACAACATACCTTAAGTTAATAAGATGTGATGATACGAGTTCTTCTGGGTTAATATATTGTCTTTGTTCTCTTTCGAATTGCATATTTAGTGTATCTGTGTTTACAACCGTATGGTTTAATCCATTGTCAATGCTATCCACTAAATCTTCCATAACCCTAACTGATCTAGTTACATCCTCGTATATGTCAATATTAAGGTATAAATCTTCACTCGGGTAAGAGTTAACCACGCTCTCTACGCGATAAACCACATAAGGAGGCACTGGGGATTGTGGTGCTTTATTTCGGTATACACGCGGATGCCTTGATATTAAATAATTATATAGCGAATCTGCTACTGCATTTGTATTCACTTAATCCCTCCTATTCCTTATTGATTTCGTCTATTGCCGCAGCTATCATTTGCTGTATTAACTCTGCATTTTTTACTACCACAGGTTTAATAGGGTCTTGTTCTGCGCCTGTAATCATTCTTCCGACTATGCCGTGGATAGACATTTTAAATCCTATCTGCAAATCCTTTTCCTGTTTTCTTGCCCAATATCCTAACGTCTTGGTTAATATGGACCGTCTTTGGTGGAATTGTGATTTCATTGTAGTTGACTTTATTTCTTTAACTAAGTTTTGTCCTATGGTGTTCATTACTTTCTGCGGTTTTTCTTCAATCTTAACAATTATCTTGTCGAGATTGGATTCAAATGTAAAAGGCTTTTTCTTTGCCATTAGACTTCACTTCCCACATAAGCAGTGCAAACAAGTTCTCTCATATCTCCTTGTTTAGATGCTCTGATAATTGTATAAACTTTACCATTGAACCTCACGTATTCCTCGTTGTTAAACTCGAAATCGTTAATTTCAAATGTAAGTTCAGGCTTTAAACCTGCAACTGCTCCTTGGTAAAATTCTGAACGATTATCATTTAATTGATTGGCAAGTCTCTTCTCCCATGACATTGACTTGACAACCTCTCCATATTCGATTGTTTCGATTAAGTTTCCTAGTTCAATTTCATCATTAAACATCTACACCACCACCCATACACTATTAACCATACTTACAATAGTCCATGTGCCATTTATATACATTTGCATTGTTCCGTCAGTTAAAATATAAACCGTATATTCTTCCGGAATCATTGGCAATGTATCTACTGTATATACATTGTTTACTATCAGCTGCTTGTTATGGATCATTAGATTGTGTATCCTAAATTGCAAATGTCTTGGTATTGTTGGATTACCCTTGTTGGAATAACGATATTCTGCATAGTCAACAATAAACATTATGTGATTCATATTGGTTTCGCTCAAAACTAAACCTTTTTCGTCTTGTAGTTCTTTAATTACGGATTCAATTATTGCAGTTAAATAAATGTCTCTAACTGTCGTGCTTATTCCTAGCCTTGCCTTTACTAGTTCCAGTATTGTTGATGTGTCCATCTTCATCAGCTCCTTTGCTCTTTGGTCCGCTGATTATCTCAACAAGAGGGCTGTCAGAGATAGAATTTAAAATATCTATCTCTGCACTGGTCATTTCTGCTATTTCTCCCTCTTTGTAGAGACGCTTGCCATCACCAAATAATTTAAGCGCCTTTACTTTCATACGGATTCCTCCTAGGCGTTAGCTGTATCAGCAGCGAATGTTACTGCGGTTGCTGTAGGTGCTACCGCTCCGACTTCTTGGTCAATATTAATAGCAATAAATCCCTCGCCGAATACTGGTCTGCCATCATAACGAGAAGTTCCTTTAAATACAGTGTTATCCTCGATAAATTGTACATGTTCGGACTGCGCCAATGTAGCACCTGCTCTTTCTGCAAGTAAATACAATGAACCATATCCGCCGATAATAACATTGTCCGGAATGAAATCCAATGTTTCAACTGCTCCGCCAACGATTGGCATTGTTCCATTTTGACCTGATACAATTGCGCCAGCTGCATTAATCGTTAATGCCTTTGCCTGTAATATTGCAAATGTATTAGAACTCATTGCCCAGAACTTCTGGCCGTTTGAATAATTAGCTTTTGCTTTGCCTAATTTTAAAATAAGATCTTTATAAAATAAAACATCTGTGTTGGCTGCAGGGTCAATAAGCAAAAGGTTTGACGCATGTAAATCTGTCCATGCTTTTTCTTTGGTGCCCCAATATGCAGGCTGCGCTATTTCTGCAAGTCTAGTCACAATACCCACTGGCATTTTAACACCTTTGCCATAAAGAATTGCTTTATCAAGTGCCAATCCGATTGCCTGTCCTAAGTAGGTCATTATTTCATCAGCTAATGCGATATCATCTGAATCCTCGAGTAATGAATTTGGTACGGGGATATATCCACCAACTTTATAGCCATCTACTTCTAACTGGTTGAATACAATTCCTAATTCATTGAGCTTGCCAATCATTTCAGTCCATATTGCTTCTGAAACTGTGCCTGCAATTGTCTGTCTTGCGGTTCCGCTTACAGACTTAACAAATACATGTTTTGCTAATTTTGAATACTGATTGATATTATCTCTTAATATTCCAAGTAAAATATTAGGAACACCTAATTCGCCGCCAGTTACTGCTCTTTTTTGATTAATAAATTCCCTGGTTCTCTGTAAGAAGTCTTTTACTTCCTCTCTCTGAATTAATGCTTCTACCGCTTCTCTAGTCATTCCTTTAAAAAATTTATTTCTTTCCATGTAATTACCACCCTCTCTTTCATGAGTTAAAGTTTTGCTTCTTTTTGATTCAGGATCTCCTTTAGGCTCTTTCGCATTGAGTTCCTCTAATTCTCCCTCGAGTTCTGCGATTTCTCCCTCGAGCTTGCTTTTCTTTTCTTCCAGGTCAGCCTTTTCAGTGTCTAGATTGGTGATTTCTTCATCAACTAAAGCTATCTCTTCATCGGTTTTGGCTTCTTCCAATGATGCCTCTAATTCGGTTGACCGTGTCTTTAAATTTCCCTCTTGCTCCACTAGTTCAGCTAAGGAAGATTTTCTCTGCTCGATTTTCTTATTTAACATTAATTGTCTTAGTGCCATTTTTTGAACCTCTCTTTCAATTTGTGTTTACGTTGTTCCAATTGCTTTTCATTGTGCTGCTCTACCTCTTTTTGTCTTGCCTGCACACCTGTTTCCTCATATGCCGGGAATGTACAAACCGAAACTTCATGGAGATCTATTTCTTTTATTGTCCACTTGACTGAACCATCATCTCGCCACTCGGTTTCTTCCGAGACAATATTAAATCCAAACGAGCACTGGTCTACATCTCCACGCTTTACTCTTTCATAAAGATTAACCGCATCAGTGTCGTTCGGATTGATTGAAATTCTACCCCATAACCCATAAGAATCCGTTTTGAGTTGCAATGTATTGGCTTTGTTTCTGCCCAATACAAGAGTTGTATCATGATTAATTAATGCTCTTATGTCATTGCCTAGAGTATTATTAAATGCAGCTGAATCAATTTCCTCGAATGCTCCTGGCCATAATTCTGTTTGCTTTCCAAATACAGAAAAGTAGCCCTCTATATACATCCCGTCTTCTTCTGTTTCTGTTCTGGTTGCCTTGAATTCAGTTTGATAACTCCTAGTCTGAACTTTGTCCCTGCTCACTATTTTCACCACCTTTCAATTTCTTTTGGTCCCCTATCATTCCAGCGGGTATATAATTTTCAAGAATAATCCTTTCATCGAGCCCATCAAGCGGTGGGAGATCAAGCCATCCTCTAACCTCGTTGCCCAACATGAGACTTCTTACAAAAAGGTTCGAGCCTACTTCTGAAAGTTCTTTAATGTCGTATGAATATAAAGTTCTTGAATTTAATTTCCAGTAGTAGTCAGGACTAATCAGTAACTTTCTTGTAAGCTCCTGTTCTACGATTCTGGCTATTGACATAATTTTAGTTTTAATAAAGTTGTTGTATTCGTCTTTATCGAACTCGCCAACTCCCATAAAAAAAGCAGGAACTCCTATAATCCCTGCAACTGTTTTTTTATCAAGTTCTACTGCGTCATTAATAGCCAAGTCTGTAAGGCTTAATGGCTTTACTTGGTCAACCTTAATTAAGTCAGCTGGTATAACCCATGGCTTTCCGCCCCCGGTATCATCTACATACCTTTTAAGCACTTCTTCTCTACCCTCTGGGGTTGTAAATTCTTCCGTCATTGCATCTACAGAAATAATGACAGATGGCTTCCATTTGTCTGACATGAATGCATTTTTTGTGGCAGTGGCTTGTTTGAGATTTTTAACAATATCTTTTAACACCACTTGATAACCTTGCCCTATATATGGCTTTTCTGGATTTGGATTAATAACAAAGTGCAATACTTCATCGTGGTTATATGTTTGGTTCCCGTATGCTACCTTGTAACCATTGTCACCGTCAATAAATCTTACATTTGATGGCTTTAAAGGAATTAAATCATCAATATACCCGTCTTTTGTTTTGGGGTAAACTACGCTGTTCCCTTTCCCGTCTAATAGCATTGTGTATATGATGTTATACATCCATGTTTTACGCGTCATAAGGCTATATGGATTGATGTCTATTTTTCTTGACAATTCATTTTTAATCCTCACGTCTCCCTTGTCGGTATTTTGCATTAGATGAATCGTCATTGATGATACCAGATCCGCAATTTTATCTACTGCTATTCTAACCTCTGGGTTGTTTGCAAGCGTCGTATACCCTGGAACGCATAACGTGTCGTATGCATCGGTTGATAAAAACCACCCTATGGAAGATGTATCTCTTTTTTCTTCTACCGGCTCTGCCCTTGCCCTAACTATGTTGGCATAATCTCTTATATTCCCCAAGTTATTCACCTTCCTTTTTCCCGCCATTTAGCCATGCGCTAGCTGAACTAGCTTTTTCCATGTTTTCAAGCATTCTTACACATGCAAAAACAGAGGCGTCAAATATATCAATCCTCTGTTCTGGTACTACTTTTTCGTATTGAATCATATCATCAGTTTTCTCTACTGCTCTAACATTTTGAACGCAATATTCAAACGCATCTGAATGTAAATAATAAAGATTCCCCTCTTTGGCTTTTGCTTCGATATGCCGGAAGCCTTCTGATTTTTTATAAAAATATTGTGGTTGGTCAATTATGCTGAATCCCGCTTTTTTCATGCCTAAGAAATACTCTCTGCAAAACTTCCTGTCGTGACCTACTTGTTTGATTTTAAACCCTAGTCTTTTCATCTTAACAAACCAGTTTACTATATCAGCATGGTTAACAATTGCACTATTGCACATATCAAGCCATCCATCGTCTTTCCATCCGAATAGCGGTATCCCATCTTCGTCCGCTTTTTTATGTGCTGCCACTACCGGGAACCATGCATGAGGTATTATAATGTCAATCCCTTTGTATTCTCCGTATAATGCAGCTGCTGTTAAATCGTGCAGCTTTGATAAATCAGCACCGCCAAACCAATTAATTGGCAATCGAGCAAGTTCTTCTAATGCCCATTTGTATTTTGCGTCTGAATTCTTGAATTCATCTATATTGAAGTATGCTTTCATGGCTGATGTATAGATATTTAAACTTTTTGCGAGAAAGTCTTTTCTCTGTTGCGGGTCATTTTGTGCCTGCAGCGAATCGTTAATCATATCCTCTTTACGAATAGTTACTCCGTAATTTGGATTGGCTTTTTCGTGTTCAGCAGGATTTGTATAATCTACATTTCCGTCTTTATCCTCATCTGCCTTGGCAATGAATACAAAGTAGGCGTCGTCTTTCACTATGCCTTTTAATATCTTTTTACAATATTCTAATCTATGATAGCAAAAAGAAGCCATGTTATCTCCGGCGGTTGTAATCCCAATCATCAATTTATTGGTGTATGCCTTCATAGCCTCTTTGATAATGTTGTATTGCTTTGGTGTTTTATAGGCATGTACTTCATCAGCAATTCCGATATTACAATTTAATGAATCTTGCCTATCCGGATTAGCTGCTAGCGCCTTAATATAAATAGAGCCATCACCTAAATCACCTTTTATTGAATGTTCTTGGTTGTTATCAAGGATTCTAAAACTTTCTTCTTCGCCCATTTCGCGAATATTGAAGTTTATATAATTAAAGCTTTGCAGTGATTGCTCTAGCGCTGCTCCTACTATATAGATTTTAGAACCTGACTTTCTTTCCAGTAATCCAAGGGCCCATGATAATGCTCCTACAAATCTTGTCTTACCATTTTTACGCGGTATGTAAATAAATGCTTCTTTGAAACGTCTTATTCTGGTTCCTTTGCGATAAAAACCTAATAAGTTATATATTATATATTTTTCCCAAGGTTCTAACAAAAAAGGTTCTCCCATTAACGGGGTGCCATCTAGCATTTCGCCTTGATCGTGTACAAAAGTTTTCTCAATTATTCCAATAACAAACTCTGCATCCTTTGGATTGAAGTCATAGTCTGAATTATTTAAATCATTCAGAAACCTTTGGCAGCCTTCGATACCTTCGATACAATTTAACTTTCGCTTTTCAACTATGCTATTGGCATACTCCATAACAACATCATAGTTTTTATACTGCGGTTTCCTATTTTTGTTCAAGGCTACTTAGCGCTGCTCCTAATCGTGATACTTTTTTCTTTCCATTTGGCTTTTCGCTTTGCATGGCCTTTGGATTTAGGCATAATCTGTCCGAAAAAAGGAGTATGTCTTTTCTTAATGTTTCAATAGTTGACACTAATGCTGACTTTTTTGTTCCTCCAGCAGCTGTAAATTCATCGCACTTATATTTTTTATCTTTAAGTTCTTTTGTGTATAGTTCATATTGTTCTCTTAGTTCGCAATAAATGTCAATAATAGGCTCATACTCTGGTTTATATGTGCCAAGTTTCTTCATGTCTGCAATTGTATTTTTTTTGATAGATTCTTTACGAATCGCCTTGCCTGGCATATACTCACCTCAATTCTTTGGTTACGAAAAAAAGTTTTTCATTGCTCGCTCTATTGGAAACATTTCCAACCGCCGGTACCTAGGGATTATTAATTAGAATAATTTAGGTGGGGGGATTGGATTTCGCTATTTAAAAAATCTTCCCATGCTTTTCTGCATGTTTCACTCCCGCTGCATTCGTTATACCTATCACATCCAGCGCATCCATTATTTGCGCCTTTGTATTCTTGCGCCAAAAAGTTTACTAACGCATCAATGTCCTTTGTTATTACTTCAAATTGTTTCAAGCTTCATCCCTCCTTTATTACTTACCCACGTTTCATATTTATCTTTTACTCTCTCTTGCCATTGCTTGCCAAGCTCTGTTAATTCATGTGTATCTCTATCGTGCATGGCATTGTGTTTAGTTCCGCTAAGAGATATCAAGTTCCAGTTCTCATGTGCTAACTCTGGGTAGAACTCTGCAGGATAGATATGATGTACTGTTGTAGCTTCAACCGCCTTGCCATATCTCTTGCTCTCTTGGCATAAGTATTTATCGCGCCTTAATATCGCTGCTCGTTTGTGTGCCCATCTTTTATTTTTGTAGTTCATACTATCTACATCCTTTATTCACATTGTAATACTGTTGCTTGCTCTCTCTTAACTGTTGGTATTCCTCTTCCGTTAATAACCTCTGACACGATCCGCGTAGGTATTTGCTCTTAGGTAACTTACCACACTTAATAAGCTTTATTAATTCATGGCATGACCTTAATGTCTTATGATGCGAATGTTGGCTATATAATCCGCCTTTACGCACCACTATAAATCCTCTGCTGTTTTGCTTTATCTCAAATTCTATATTCATAGGCTAATTACCTTTTCTTAGCAAGCATCTGTAATCAGGCTTCATCTCATGGAATACGCTCCCCGAAGTCCCTCGTTGTAAGCTATCTTTACCACATTTCTTTAGCGTAGATAATGGGCAAGCTATACAAGACGTTGGCAGCTTATCTACTATAACTTTAATTATTTCCATGGAATCACCTCGTTTCTGTAATAAAAAAGCACCTACCGTTATGTAAGTGCTTTCTTGTGATACTCGCTCAATCTGTGGCATGAGTATCTATTTTGTGTATTCCCATACGTACCCTTTGTATTGTTTTGTTATTCCGTTAATATTTCTAGTAATTCCTCTGTGGTCAAATCCTTTTGCTCTACAATCTATTTGTGCTTCAAAAAGTATTGCTTTTCCTGTTTTAATATTTATACCTCTTATTTTTTTAGATTGCGAATATCTTATATTGTACTGATTGTTGCACCATTCCAAATTTTCAACTGTATTATTTGCTTTGTGTTCGTCTATGTGATTAACCAACGGCAAATTTAACGGATTTTCAATAAACGCCGTTGCTACTAGCCTGTGAATTTTTGCTTTATATTTTATACCATTGATAGAAAGGTCAACGCATTGATATCCGTTTTTATCAGAACATGGCTTTCTTATTTTATTGGTTTTGATGCTAAAAATTCTTCCTATGTTGCTGATTTTATAATTTCCTTCCTGTCCCACTACATCTTTCCATATTTCTTTCATTATTTATCTCTCCATTCTTTGCAATAAAATAGGCACAGCTTTTCGCTATGCCTTGTTTATAATTATGAAGAGTGTTAGGAGCATACCCTAACATGCGTTACTCTTGTTTTAATCCATGCCGTTACTAAACTTAAACAGCTCGGCTTGTCCTGTACGGTAATGGCTCCACAGTATGTAATTTACTCGAAATTACCAAATAAGGAGGTGTCGGCTATGAATGAATAACCAAAACCCATAATATAATTATACTTATTTGACACGGGAAATGTGGGAAATTTTATTTAAAATGGTTACGATACTTTTTTGATACTGTCGTCCTCTCGTATCCCGTTTCGATTGCTATTTGCTCCCAAGAAAGATTATTAATGCATCTTAATCTTAATATCAATCTTAATTCGGCGCCCTCTACTGTGTTTATGTACCTTTCTATTCTGCCTCTTACAACATATAATTCTTTTAGCTTAATCTCGTACAGTTCGTTTATTTCTTGTATGGCTATGGCTCTGTTGCCCACTTTGTCAGTCGTCCCGCTTCCAAATGGCATACCAGTAATTTCTTGGCCCTTGCAGTAGGATTGTGATTCTAGTTCCTCTTTCTGTTTTTTTAACACTCCGATTTCTTTGTTTATCCAATGGAGCTGATTTAATTCTTTTTCCGTCAATCTCTCACCCCTTATTGTATGTTGTAAACTTGTCCACGTCATGATATGTAAAACATTCTTTTTTGCCGCCTATCCTGCATAGTACATGATATGGATAAAATCTAAGTATAGTTGCTTTGATTCTTTTTAATATTTTCTCGTCCTTTACATCACGCATCCGCATATTAATGGTTTGCCCTGGCTTATATTTATTGTATATTTTATTTCTTAGTTCTCTTAGTGTCATTTTTCACCATCCTTTATAAAATAAAAACTACTAACCAAATATTGATTAGTAGTCTGTGGTTTACTTATTAAATTTTGCCTGGAATCCAGTATGTAGCATAGTCAGTATGCTTTCAAACTGTTCTTCGGTTAATTCCTGGTATTCTTCCATGGCCAGTGATGCTCCTGCGTTATTATTGGTTTTATCATCACTCTTGGTAATAACAATCTCATATTCATTTTGCGATGGATTGTAAGTGTAATTACCGTCATAACCATGGAGCTTGCAGAACTCATTGAAAATTATCTCGTGTTTTAAACTATCCGTCATTTCACTTCTTTCTTCTTGTAACCATTGCAGCAACAATAACCCATTAAATTCACATTCTGCCTTAATAAATTCTCTGTAGTGCTGAGAAATGAAATACCCCAATGTATCAGCACATTGATATTCGCTATCAAGTGATTTAATATATTCAAAATTAGTCATGTATTTACACTCCTTTTTATTACTATTATCTACTAATCAATATTTAGTTGTCAATGTACTTGGATAAATTTTAATTTAGCTTAGTAACTTAAATTCATTTTTCATAAATTCTTCATCACCTTGTAATCTATCAGAATTGGAATCAATATCATCTTTCCAGTCCTCTTCACTGAAAACTGCTCTATCCATACCACAATTACATTCATGATGATGTATGACTTCACACCCACAGCGAATACAAGTTACTTTAATTTCTGATTCTTTGTAATCTTCCTTATCTTTCATCTTTGGATAATATAGTTCAAATAACCGTTTAACTTCTTTATCTGATTTATCACTTAGCCAATTATCTGCAATTTCACATCCTAATTTTTTTCTAAAGAATTTTACTTTCTCTTTTCGGTTACTTGGTATTTTCATATAACACCTACTTTCTAACCCAAATGATAATTGCTATTTTAGTTTAGCTATTATTCGTTTTCATAGCTGCAATAAACAATAGGTTCATCAGCATTACAATTATTATATTCAATATCCTCTTTTGCTTTTTCCTTAGCTATTTCTTCTGCTTCTTCTTTGCTATCTGCTTCAATGTCATCATAATTGATAGACAAATTCATTCCTACACTTACATTCCATTTCATATTTTTTTACCTCTCTAAATGATAATTTCCCCTACTACTTACTCCCTAACTTAATCCTTATCTCTCCAAGTTCCGCACAATATTTAAGTGCTTCTCGGTGCCAGTAGTCACGTTGGACACGTATCTCCAGTAATTCTTTTTCTGTTTCCATTAGTTGATTGTGGAGTATTTGGCATTCTTTTGATTCTTCCGGCTCTGACTGGATAATTTTTTGTACTTCCTCTAATATCTCATAAGCCATATCATACTGCCCTTGTCCATATACGGGGCGCGTGGTTTTATTCACTCCCCATGCCTTATGTTGGATTGTCTCAATAATTTGCTTTTCCTTATTCATTCGATACCCCCTGTAATAACTCCGGATTCTGATAGATATTTCCGATAACCTCTACTGCCGGCTCTTGTCCTACATAGCATATATATCCATTAGTTGTGTGCCCTAAATATCTAGCATTTTCTTCATCCCATTTGACTGTGAATATATAACTGGAACCTCCGCGCGTTCCCATGCAGATATCGCAATCATAAATTTCTTTGCCGTTCTTGTCTTTTAATCCGGTGTATTGCATTGGTACGAGATACGGACATGTCAATATAGAAAAGCTATTCCAGCGTAATAACATTTGTTTCCATGAAAACATTGATTTTACGTTCGTGTCCCATGCCCTAAACTTAATTTCCATTTGCATAAGCTTCCTCCTTGCTTATTCGTTCAAATTCTATTACCCAAACATAATGGTTTGCGTTCCATCCGTATTTATCAAGGTCTGATTTCTTTACGGTGGAATCCCACAATTTTATGAAATTTGGTTTTGCATCAACCATCCACGAAATCCCAGTATAAACACCTTCATGAACGCAATCTGCAATACACATATCCTGTAACCGTTCAACTCTAACATCTGTCACTCTCAAGAATATCCTAGTTGCTTCTTTCGGCATATGTATGGATGGGTGCCATCTTAAACTATATTTTTCATCTGAATATCTAATATCATCCGCCTTAAACACGAAATATTTCATTCTCTTTTGAATATTTGTCGGAGCCCAATTTCCTGATAACCCACATTCAAACTTTTCAATTTTGTCAAAGTTAGTTATAATTTCATGTATATTTTTAATTTCGCGGCCTTCATCAAAATCCATATATTCTGTTTCAAATACTTCTTGCCATGCTTCTCTTACATAGAGAATATCTCCGACTTGATAAGGTCCTACATCTTCAACTTCCCAGCATTCCTCTTTTTCGTTTATGTAATACCATGGTGTACCATCACATTTATAATCAAATCCTTTTATGATTTTTTCTTTAACTAACCGCCTTGTAACCGTCTTTCTACCGTCTAAAATAGCTTTAACCATTTCGGTGCAGAATAATATTGGTTTCATTCTGATACCTCCCTGTATGGTTCTGGCAGTGGTTGCCATGCTGTGACTATTAATGATTGTTCTATATCTTCCCAAAACCAATTACCATCTTCTTGTATAAAATCAATTGCAGTATCTCCGTTCTCATAAGCAACTAGCACATCTTCGTTAATTTGTGGCAATTTCTCGCTTACTGGAATCCAACCATCATTTAATTGATGTTCCATATGGGCGATAGCAGTTCCGACCGCGTTTCTTACTGAATTCGCTCTTGATGCTAATTCTAACGACTTATCGCTGTAGTTTTCTGCCTTGCTGTATACCGAATAATCTGCATATATTTCAAGTAATAAATCATGATACTTTTTTAGCGTTGCAATCGAATTTTCAATCTCTTGATTATTCATATTCCACGCTCCAATCTATGGCTTGACCGCATATCAAACAATGTTTATGTACTGTTTTATCATCCAAATAAACAATGGTTTTTCCACATGAAGGACAATCAAATATACTAAATTCATCATTTTCATTTATTGGTTTCTTTGGTATCTGCTTTTCTAGTGCTTGGATTGCTAAGCAGCAGGACTTTATTGATACCGTGCATGTTGTTGCCCTTGTTTGTATTTCTAATTCTTTTATAGCTTTTTCTATATCATTCATTCTTCCACACTCCAATCTATTGATTGACCACAATTAGGACAATAATTTGGTGATTCATCAGTTATGTTTTCGTTACATGTAGGACAATATGAACACGGAAATTTAATATATCGTTTCTTTGGTATCTGCTTTTCAAGTGAAGATATTGCGACATCCATTGCTTTTTTCTGTTCTTCAAGGCTTGAATTATCACTTTTTGGCTCAAAGTTCATATTGTATGCAATCATATCTCTGATAATCTCTGCTCTATGTTTAAGTAAATTTATTGCTCTTTCTAACTCATTCATCCTTGACAGCTCCTTTCAATAATGGAATAACTCTATTTAACAGTGATAGTTGGCCTAAAAAGAATTCACTTTTATCTGACATTATTAATGCTGTCTTGTGCTCCTCTTCTAACTGCTCCGCTACCTTGTCCACATCATAAGCGGTTGGTTCGTGTTCTATAATGCAAATACAATCTGCATAGGCATATGATTTCATTATCTCATTTGTAGTTGCTGTGTTGACCGAATAAGAGTTTTTACCTTCTATCTTTTTTAACAATGCTTCTCTGCTGATTAAATCACTCATTCTTATACCTCAGCTTTCGTTAATCCATCTAATGCATATCCACCGCGGTAATTCTCTAACATTACACA
This sequence comes from Herbinix sp., assembly GCA_029238935.1. Taxonomy (GTDB): domain Bacteria; phylum Bacillota; class Clostridia; order Lachnospirales; family Lachnospiraceae; genus Mobilitalea. Next base: position 12,196 of record JAQZBN010000041.1, on the reverse strand, counting down.
TACAGTTCCACATAAGTCAAATGGCTCGCTCTTGACGGTAAATTCTACCCCTTTATTTTTATCTGCAACCCAGTATTTATCATTCATTACAACCTTATCTCCAGTTTTAATATCATTCATCCTTGACATCTCCTTCATTTTCTTTCTTAGGCTCATATTTATTCATGTACTCCCAATCACATTCTTTGCATGGGTGCTCTTCGGCTTTTAATTTTTCGTACTTACATGTGCTACAGCTCATCCCTATACCTCATCTGGAAAACTCATTGGAAGAACTACTCTTATATTTCTTCTGTCTTTTTCCTCGCGAATAATAATAGGGTCTCTTTTGTTTCTGCATTCAAGTATTACCTGGCTTCTTCCGCTTGCATTTTTTTAATTTCTTTTAATGCATCGATAAGCAAATCTGTATTTATACCTACTCTTGATGTAACTTCCTTTGATTCGTAGTTAGCAATCATTTTTTTGGTTTGATACCATTCTCCTTCTGGTTGTTTCACGCGAATACAATAATTAAGCATATCTATCATCACAATGTTACTATCTTTTATGATTTCAACCTTGTTACAATCGGTTTTCATGAAGGTAAACGGTTTTATATATGCAATGAAGTTTTCATCTGCTTGACACCTTATGTATTCCACCGCAATTCTGTGCCCGTCTAACGCTTCTACCCTAATCTCTTGTGTTTCGCTATTAACTTCCAAATAAATAAATTGCATCTTCTCTTGGTCTATTCTTGTGAAAGGTTTTAATGCTTTAATAACACGTTTAAATTCTTTCATATCAACTACAGCTTTCATATATCCTCCTTTATTTGCTATAAAAAATCTTTTGGTTTATTATTTACCGCCACCCAACTTTGGTCTAACTGTACTGGCTTAAATTCAAACATCACAGTACCGTATTTTGTAGGCAATGGTTGTGATATATAATTGTCTGTCGGCTTGTATGTAATTCCTGTTTTATTGTTCATTTTGACCTCCTATAAAATCGTTGATTGACATTTGACCTTCGATATTTTTATCCTCCATCCACCAATCAAACACTCCTTGCGCGTTTTTCCATCCAATAACATCTTTACATCCACACTGGTCGCGATATTTAAGCATCCTATCAAATGTGTTTATATATAATTGTTTATATTTTGGATATTTAGCGAATTCTTCTTCTCTTCCTTTTCCACTCATTGGGCACCCTATGCATCCTATTCTTCCGCATCCTCCAGAGAATCCGTTTTTATAAAGAGGATTTATTTCTATTTTTTCATGTCGAATGTACCACCACAAATATTCGTCATCCCAATTCAAAATTGGATTTATAAGTGTTTTGCTTGTCCGATAGCAATTTTCAACCGCTCTATGAGCTTCTGAATTTTCGTAATTTAGAACTATCACCCCCCCCTTTGTTTGTTAAGTGAAAATTTACATTATTGCTATTTTCTTCTGTGCCATCAATCGATATCTGTCCGTTTATAATGCTTTTATGTTGTTTAATTCCATCAACATAACCTTTAATTTCTTTCGTAGGCTTAGTAAATGTAATAATCCCTTGATTCTCGCTTCTGTTTCTGCTTTCAAATTTTCTTACTCCTGTAATTACCTTTTTACCGATTCCACTGTATTCCTTTAAGTCAGCGCAACAGTATCTCATTTTTCTTGTGGGTGGTGTCTTGTGCCTTACAATAAGTTGCCACATCGTTTCTTTTGGATACTCAACAATTATCTCTCCACGCTTTACCTTTTCTCTTATATAGTAGACCGTTTCAGGAGCATCTACTGTCGTGTGATTATGTACTGCTATATATTTCACACCACTTTTTCTCGCTAGATGGAGGATTACATCCGAATCTTTTCCTCCGCTATATCCAAGCTGATACGGTTCATCACTCGAAAAATTTTTAAGTATATCGATAGCTTGTTTTTCTAAGTCCGATTTAATCACCCTCCTATAAAATCCATAATTGACATTTGACCTGGTAATTGTTCATCTGTGCACCAACTTTTATAAACTGGATATAGCCAATATTCTTGACCGTTAGAAAAGTATTGCGGTATAATGCCGAACTGTTCGCCATTTTTAAATAAAACTTCTCTCCCGTCTAAAATATCAATACAATCATGCAATTGCCTTTTGATTCCACAGGGCGCATTTTCTAAAAATTTATCCTTGCTGAATACCATAAGTCACTCCTATGCAAATCTTAATTGTTGTTGACTATCATCAATGCTCATGTTTGGTATGCGTTCGCCTACTTTTAAGTTACTGCAATTTGCTTCTACAAGAACCTGTGACACAATAGGAACGACACTATTTCCTATTCGTTCTACCTGTTTACTTTTTGGATATGGCTTCCCGCCCTTTGTTTTAAAATCTATAATGTAATCACTTGGGAATCCATTTCCTAGTTTTAATTCTTCTGGTTCGAGCATCCTAAGGAAGATGTCTAATATTGCGTATTCGTTGCCCATGACAGTAATTAATGCAAATCTATCCTTAGTTACAACTGTATGTAATGGGTCGTTTACTGTCTGCCCAATGCCGCAACCGTAATATTCCATGATAAATTGTGATACCCAGGTACATTTCTGCGCTGTTTCAGTATCAACACCATTTTCTATTAATTGCTTATAGTCAACTGCAAAAATTGAAACTTGTCCAAAATGTCCCGCACTGGTCGTGATGGTATGTATTGGTTCTAGCAGCGATTGACCGCTACCGCTTTTATAAAATTTTGTAAGGAACGCCGCTACCAATGCATACCTTGGTGATGTATCGATTGTCATAATAGGCTCTGTTACTGATTGCCCTCTGACCTCTTTCTTTGTAGTTTCTGAATGGTATTGAATAATCATTAGTGAACATAGATAATGTTTTCCGCTTGTTACAATGGTTCCAAGTGGAGACTCAATATCATTTACTCTTGGCGCTTGTCCTTCACGTTCTCCATATCCAATAGGTACTATGCAAGGTGATATTAAGCAGTGCTCATTCTTTGTTACTATGGTTGATAGTGGGTCGTGTACCGAACGATTTCTATCTTGTGTAAATCCCGTCTGACCAATCTGCATTATAAATGGCTCCGGATTATTAAATACAAACTTATCCATTCCCCTTGCAATCCGATTCATAGTTTTATCTGCCAGTGGCTTTTTACGTTCAAAAATTGATTTACCCAAGTTAGTAAAATCAAGATAATTAGCAATTGGTTCCCACTTCTTAAGTCCATTTACTCCAAATTTATTATGAGTTTGTTCCGGCCATACAATAGGCTTTCCGTCTCTTCTAAAAATTGCATACCACCGTTTTCTAGTAGTCGGCGCTCCATAATCAGCAGCTATTAACTCTCTGCTATCAAACTCGTACCCCAGGCTTTTCATTGCATTAATAAATTTATTGTAATCTTCGCCTTTGCGTTCCTTGATTGGGTATCCCTCTTTATCAAGCGGTCCCCAGTCCTGTATTTCTTCTACATTCTCCATTAAGATTACATCCGGTAAAATCGCCTTGGCATGTTTATATACTGCCCAAGGAAGAATTCTTAATCCTTTTTCTCTTGGCTTGCCGCCTTTTGCCTTGCTATGGCTTGTACAATCTGGACTAGCCCACATTAAAGATACGTGTTGACCTTTTGTGTATTTTAAGATATCTACTTTAAAAATATCTTCCTGGACATGTAACGTATCCGGATGGTTAACCTCATGCATGGCTATGGCATCTGGGTCATGATTAATTGCTATGTCTACTGGTCTACCTAATGCCATTTCGATTCCCACGGAAGCACCGCCTCCACCGGCAAAACAATCTATAATTAAATCTCGCATTAACTCACCCTTTCTATACCTTTGTAAATTTCTTGCCATAAGTGCCAAGTAGTTTTGCATTAATTGATTTCCATAGCCTTGGATGGCTTGCAACTCTGTCCCATTCTTCAAGCAGTGGATCGTATTTAATTTTTACCGGTTCTTCCTGTGCGTAGAAAAACTCGCCTGTCTTGATAATCATAAATTTACCTTTTACGCGCCCACCTCTAATAATTGCGTTTTGTATTCCTTTGTAGCTTGTTTTTGTATAGGCTGCTGCATCGTTTATAGTACCGCCCTCTACCACTATTTGATTGGTAATGGTATTTATTACATTGACTTTAATTTTTGGTTTATTGGTTATTCCCATTGATTTATCGCCCCCTGTTTAATAATTTTTGTTCCATTGTTTCGTAGTCGGAACCGGTATATTCTCGCTCCGGGAAGTTATGAATTTTTTGATTAATTGGATTGGTTTGTGATTTATCTTTTTTATCTCTTTCCCAAGTTCTAACACATGCTTTCCAGTCTTTCATTTTATTTTTCCCTACCATCCATCCTTTAGAAGAATAAAAATCAATAAAGCGTTCTGCATCTACGTTGTTACTGCGTTCATTGCAATATTTTTTTACTTCTTCAAGTGTTGGTGGAGTGAAACGACTACTATTCTTTATATTATCCTTATCTATACTATCCTTACCTAACCTAACCTGTGTATCCATAGTGGATACATTCTGTATACATTCGTTACTTTCGAGTTTATATGCCTTATTTTCGTCAAGCGAAAGAAGTGCTTTTTCCTCTTTGTATTTGGTTTCATTGTATCGGTCGTTCTGTATGTAGTTGTGAATCTTCCAATGTTTTATCACTACTATTCCAGTATCAAAAGGAATAATAAATCTTTTGCTTATAAGGATCCTCAAATCATCATCCTTACATCCAACCATTCGCATTATTGTCTTAGGCTTATTAATAAAACCATCATCATCTGCCCTCATTGATAAGTGAAAATATAAAAGTTGTGAGGACTGCGGCATTTCTAAAAAAGCGTCTGAATCAATTATTGTTTTCGCAAACATTCTACGTTCTGCCATTTGACCACTCCCTATATAATTCCATCCAATCATCAAACGTCATTGTTACTAACCATTCAGAACGATCTTTTCGGTGAAATACTACAGGCTTACTATTGCCTTTATTATCTCTTTTGGATTGATCCATAGCATTGTATAGATTCAATTTTTCAACCCTTTTACATTCAATATGTATACCAGGTAATCCAACCACATCATCACCTTCTAATCCGTTATACTGTTGACCTCTGCGTGTGTCATAACCATAGTCTTTTAATTTATTTGCAAGCTCACGTTCTCCGCGAGCACCTTTTTGTTTACTATTCATTGTTCTCCTTTCTCCAGGATAGCATGGCTACTACCCTGGTTTGGATAAAGAGGTTTTAGTATGTTTCGTGATATGCAATACTAAACAACTATGTAGGTTAACGAGTTACTCTATAGCCAAGACTTGCCAAATTCTAATATAAAGTCGATGCGCGACCCTATATTTTCTTCGTAGTAAGTCTGCGCCAACTGTTTAAATTGTAAATCTAATTTTCTATTGCCTCTATGTACTGCGTCATTGCTATCTGTGTGCCATCTAGGATGCAATGGAAGTATAAACCCATACTTCTCTGATTTACTTCTATTTGAGCCAAAGAATACATGATGGATGGCTACTACATTACTCCCACACAGGTAACAATGCTCCAAATCATCTGTAAGTACACTAAATAGCTTTTTCATTCAACACCCCACAATGCTTTTAGATGTCCTAATTCATCCGGTGAAAGTGTCTCAATACCTAATTCCTTGCACTCGCTAACTACTCCATCAATTAGCACACTCATTTCTTTTGTGTCGTATGTACTGGAACCGTAATAACAAAGCATCTGTACCGCCTCTGTTCCATTTACATTAATTTCTCCAACTTCCTCACATTCTCGCCATTGCTTTTTAACTCCATCAACAGCATTTTGCTTAACCACTATGTATGTAAATTGGCCATATCGTTTAAGCATTTGGAGATATACGGACCATTTATCAGTCCGTAATACCTCTGCTATCTTTTGAAGTAGTACCCATAAGTAAGCGTTCGCGTCTAAGCTTCGCTTTTCTCTGTATTGGACAGCCTTAATGCGTAATTTTTTACAGTCTTTTAATTTTTCATACTCTGGCAATATTAGTGACTTTTCATTTGCGGAAAAAATAATGTTTAATTCTCCTGTAACAAAGTCATTTGTTATGCCTTTAATCTGACCTGTAAATTCCATCAAATCACCTATTTTTTAATTTTTTCTAAATTCTTTATAGCTTCTACATATTGCTGTTTCGTTAATTGCTCCACTGGCACCTTAAATACTTTTGTTACGTCTAGCCCTTTATTAATGCAAAGATTTTTTAAAACCACTGCTTCATTTGCTGTAATTATTTCAGGCTCTTTTAATGTGCTCTTATCATATTTGGTCTTATCTGCTTGCCAGTAAACATCGGCTCCTATGCCCAATTGTTTACATGCTACAGATATTGCATCGGTTGTCGCCATTTTGTAACATTCGTCAGATACATAAGGACCACTTTTTTCTTTTGCAACAAACATGCTGCCGCCAGTACCTGATATTGGCATTGACCACTCATTATCTATTTTTATGTACATTTCTATGTCTACAAAGGCGGCTATTTCACTTTCGTAACGTTCAAGCCATTTATTAACTATTTTGTAGTACCACCCGATTCCACAAGGGCCAAATTGTTCGGTTAAAGCCTTTATTCTCCACATAGGGTTAATGTCAGTCTTGCCATTCATTCTGCCGCCTTTAATTTCTTTTTTGGCTGTTTCTGGCACCACTCTAAACAGGTCATAAATTTCAAGATTCGATTTCATTAATTAATCAACCCTTTCGTAATCAACTCCAATACTTTGCAGATACATTTCAATTTGTTTTAACTCTTCTGGCGTAGCTTCAACATTAAAAGTAGCTACACATAATCTTGATGCATTTGTTTGTTTTTGTACTTCCATGGCTTCATGTTCAGCTTTTATCTGTGCTGCCTGCTGTGCTGCAGCCATTATTCTTTCCTCTACCCTTATTCGCTCTTCCTGTGCGATACGTTCTCTTTCTTCACGTCTTATACGTTCTCTTTCAGCTTCAAGCTCTCTCTCTCGTTCACGCTTCTGCTGTTCTTCCATACGTGCTTGAATTTCTTTCTTTTGCTGTTCATAGCGGTTTATGTAAGCAATGGATTTTGTTAAATCTAAGTCATGCCAGTACATTTCTAAGGCTTCATCCGTTTTATCAGTAATCATGCCTTTAATGATACCTACCGCTTGTCTTATGGATTCAAGTTTACCGATAATATCACTTCTGATAGACTTAATACTGGTTGCTGTGTTTTCCCATTTATCATCATAGATGGAGGCAAGTGAAATATTTTCTTGTAGATCACCAATTAATTCATCAAAAATTTTATTGATCTCCGCTTTTTTCTCTAGTCTTTGTTTTTCTTCGAACTCTTTTACCTGGTTATCAAGCGTGTTAATAGGTGTGTTAATTATTTCAATTAAATCCTTTACCTTTTCCTCGAATGATAAGTACGGTTTCAAGCACTCATTTTTAACCTCTATGCGCTTTTCGTTAACTGCCTTTATCATTTTGCGTAACGTTGCAATATCATTTTTTCTTTCCTTTTTATTAGATTCAGTTACTTCTAATTCGTTATAAACCTGCATCTGATCTGATAAAGCGGTTTTTATTTCATCAAAGTTAGTTTTGATTACTCCTAATTCTTGACTTATTACTATTTGCATTTCATTCATTTATTTTCATCCTCCTGATAAAATGGTAAATTCTTAATTTCAATATTTTCTAATTCTCTCTGATGCCTTTTATGTATGCGCTTATATTTATCAATCTCACTCTCGTAGGCGTCATCTGTTAATTCATTATCCGACACACTAAGCCTCCTTAATGCGAATAAGGATGTGATTATACAAGAATGTATCAATCATGCGATTAACATATTCAATAGTTCCTCTGCCCTCATACCACCATTCTCCATCAATAAATTTTTCAACTATGTATTCCAATATTTTCACCTGTCATCAATGTTATTTGACCATCACTAGACTGCGTAAATAATGCCATTAGCTGATTCAATTTGATTTCCTTTTCGTCAAAGCAGCTGCATTTTTCGCCAAAGTCCAATGACGCGCCACAATGTTCACATTCTATAAATTTCATTTACATGTTTCTCCTGCCGTGTTATAATGCACTTGAACTTTTATTTATTGGCTCGACTTGGTACTCCAATACCTGTCGAGCTTTTCTTCTGCTTGTACAATGCGGACATTCGTAGCCAGTTGGTGGTATCCTCTGCTTAATGCTGACACACCAGGATAATCCGCTCCTTTCTAATTGTCATAAATTGAATCTAAAACCTTATAACATATGTAACTTAATCCGACAAACGCAAACAACACGATGCAGCTTAATATTGCATTCAGTGGCGTTATAAGGTCTCGCTCTAGGTTTCCCAGCCTGCCAATTACAGCTGTTATGGATAAGAAACCAGTAAAGCCGAAGAAATACTTTAGATTGCGTTTTATCATGGCTTGCCCTCCACTGAATCGGCTAGTTCTAATTGTTCTCTGCACATGTCATACGTTCCACAATGATTTAAATTGCTGCATGGATTTGATGTTGTTAAGGTTTCATTAAACGTTATTCCAAAAACATCATCATTACTGCCATCATTCGCCCAATGCGTATTTTTTATTGTGCCTGTCCACCCAACCTGAATATTAGTTTCGTCGGTATCAACTTTTTCCAATGCTATAACTTTTACTTTGTCTCCTATTTTCATAAGCTTGCCTCCCTTCTATGCAATATTTATCTGAGAATTAACATCATCAATAAGTATCCTTGTATTAGTACATGGTTGCCATCTTCTGATATAGACGCATGCTTCTTCAAATTTTAGCTTAGGTATATTATTCCTGCTGTTTACGTTGAAATGGTCTTTCTTTTCCAATACCAATTGCTGACCATAATCAATCACCATGTTATTTTCTAGCTTGTCCACCCTTTTATCAGTGTCGGAAATATGTTGCACTACTGCCTGGATTTTTTTATCGTGCATGATTAAGGCTTGCATTTCTGTTGTTAATTCGGCAAATATATTAACTGGTTTAAAATAACTTTCCACCAATTCGTCGTATACTTCCCATGCCTTATCTGTGTTTAATGATTTTGCATGAAGAAAAGCTCCTTTTTCTGTCCATAGGTAAAGCTGATTTACTCGAAGTAACGATTCGTCATATTGACGATTTGTTTTAAATTCTTTTAGATCTTCGCCTTGTAACAATATGTAATGTTTTCCTTCTTGGTATCTATCCTGATTTCTTGTGAAATTTTTCGAAATCACTTTGCTATCTGTTTCATAGCTTTCTGCTAATTGTTGAGTTGTTAAAACTCTTGTTTCTTTAAATTCTGTTACTGCAAGATTATTCAAATAAAATTCCTCCTAACTTAATTCGATTATTTTGTCGATGAATCTATCTGCCATAGCAGAGAAGTCTTTCTTTGTGTCCTCAAACTTTGCATATAGCGAGAACATACTTTTAACTAAATTAACTGCATCGTCATAATTAACATCAAACCACTCGCCAATCTTTCTTGAATCTTTCAAATAACAATGTATGATGTTTTCTAAGTTGTAATGATTAGAGCACTTTTCGGTTTGATATGAACGTTTGACAACAAACCCACCCTGTCTTGAAAGTGTTTTAACTCTTGATTCAATGTTTTGTGAAATTCCGATTTTAACCTGTCCATTTTCATTTTCAATTACATATATGCTTTTCATTTATCACCTACCATTTCTGCTACTTCCATGGAAGTTATTGTTTTCTGTTCAATATTCAATAGCTTGTCCTCCTTATTTATTAAACTTTAGGTTTCTGTTTCTATGTATTGCATTTTTTTAACATTGTTTAAGTCTGATAAATCATATCCTTCGTTCTTTTCTAAGAATTCGCATAATGCTTGTTTTCTAACCTTTATACTGCCAAGCCTTAAAGCTGGAAGATAACCCTTTTTTACAAGTTCATATGCATATGCTGGAGTTGTGCGTATGATCTTCGCAACTTCTTTGACTGTATACAATGTATCATCCATATTGCCACCTCCAATTAGTAACTTGTTAAGTTACTTCTTCTGCAAAAAAAATATCCAGCGGATTATCAATATTTAACTCTTTAATCATTATGCTAATCTCGTCACTTCCAAAGACCCCCTTTTTCATTTTGTCATAAAATGTTTGAGGAGTAATATTGAGTTTTTTTGCTACTTTGCACTGTGATAATCCATTTTTATAAATTATTCCGCGCAATTCGTTTACTTTTACCATTTTGGTGTCTCCTTTCTTTGAATTTTGTAACTTATTAAGTTACTTTTTATTATATCACCATATAGTAACTTGTCAAGTTATTTTTTTGTTGACTTATATAATTAATATGATATAATATACACATAAATTTACATTAAATAAGAAGGAGAACAACCATGACGATAGGGGACAGAATAAAACAATTGAGAGAGGAGAAAAAAATAACTCAGGAGGAACTTGCAAAACACATTGATTCAACGAAGCAAACAATTCACAAATACGAAAACAACATTGTTACTAATATTCCATCTGATAAAATCGAAATGATAGCTTATGCATTGGAAAGTACCCCTGCTTATTTAATGGGATGGACCGACAAGCGTAACGATGATGTTAAAACACCATCTCTCTACAAGGCTCTGGATAAATTAGATATTAAAGATAATGAGCTAACAGAGGATGAAATCTCTAGCATTATTAATTTTGTAAATTTTATGCGTAACAATAAAAAATAACAATTCAAGGAGGTATTATGGAGGGTCATATAAGGAAGAGAGGGGAAAAATGGTATTACTCTTTCGAAGCTGCAGAAATAAATGGAAAGCGTAAACGCATTGAGCGCGTTGGTGGAAGAACAAAAAAAGAAGCGGAAGCAGCGCTTAGAAATGCATTACAAGAATACAACAACGCAGGTATGTTTTTTGAACCAAGTCAAATATCGCTATCTGATTACCTTGACTATTGGTACAGTAACTATGTCTCTATTGAATGCAAGCCAAATACACAACGAATATATAAAACCATTATCGATATACACATAAAGCCGTATTTGGGGCAATATAAATTAACCTCTATCACTTCGCAAATATTGCAACAACATTTAAATAAGTTATATTCTAACGGACTTAGCAAAAATTATTTGAGTAATATACACGGTGTATTGTCCGGTTCTTTTTTTTATGCTGTAGAGCCTGGCCATTTTATAAAAATAAATCCAATGATGTATGTTAAGCTTCCTAAGTGCCCACACAAGAAAGCTGATACGGACCATAAAATAATCACAGCAAAAGAATTTAACACCATAATTGAAAGATTCCCATATAGCAACCAATATTACATTATTCTTATGATCTGTTTCTATACAGGAACAAGAATTTCTGAATGCACTGGGCTTACATGGGACATGGTCGATTTAGATAATAAAAAGATTAAAATTGAGCGAATTTTAGTTAAACATATGGATAAAAAATGGTATCTGGAGACCCCAAAGACAGCAACGTCATATCGTGAAATACCCATAGGTGATACGCTGTTAGAGGCACTTAAAAAGCATAGAAAATGGCAATTAGAGAATAGGTTAAAGTATGGTTGCTATTACATGCAATATTATAAACGGAAAAATTTAAATATATATGGACTTGATAATTCTGTGGAACACAAGATTGTCGATGATGCCATAGAATTTATTTGCACACAAGAAAATGGCACACTTGTTAATCCTGATTTATCAAGATATTGTTCGAGGGTAATAAATTATGGCCTTGGAATACAGTTTAATTTTCACTCATTAAGACACACTCATGCAACCATATTAATTGAAAGCGGTGCTAATATGAAAGATGTGCAAAAGAGATTGGGTCACTCGCGTATTGCTACTACAATGGACACGTATGTTAATGCCACAGAAAAAATGTCAGAAATGACAGTTGGTATATTTGAGAGTGCAGTTAATTTAAGTTTGCCTACCACAAAATAATAACGTTGGCATATGGTAGGCAAACTAAATTATAGCTGTTATTTTATTAATGTAGACAGTTGGTTTTACTGCAAAGTAATGCAACGGTCTCCACATGCACACTATGCCCAAACTGATCCACCGCCTGCACTCTTTTCATCTCATACCCTCTACCGCACAGATACTTTAAATCTCGTGCCAGTGTTGCCGGATCG
>JAQZBN010000004.1 GCA_029238935.1 Herbinix sp. | reverse complement strand
TCAGAGAATTGGTACTACGGTGGATGATATGTATGAGATTGCACTTGAAAATACCATGAAGCTATTTCCGGCAAGCATCCGAGATATGAATGAGATCATTTTAAGTATGTTGAACACTGGAATGGAGGACATGGAAGATTGTCAGGAGCTGAAGGATTTGAATATTCCTACAGGGGAAGAACCGAGAATGTATGTATTAAGCAATAATACAGGCATTTATGGTGCAGCCACATTACTTTATCCGGGTGTTTTGAAAGAGTTTGTAGAGAAAACAGGGTATGATCTGTTTATACTTCCAAGTTCACTACATGAAATAATTTTAGTTCCGGTGACAAGCAATGATTACAGGGTTGAGGATTTGAAGAGTATGGTAAGCGAAGTAAACCAGAATAATGTGCCCAGGGAAGATATTCTTAGCAATAATGTGTATCGATTCAGCAGAAAAGAAAATAGGATCGAGCAGTTATAATTATGTAAGGTACAAAGGGAGCGTATACAGGAAACAGGCGGATGGATAATGTCTACCTGTTTCTTTTGTTATGTTTACAAGTATCACATAAAGTCTAGCTTAGGCGAGGACAGTATATAGACTGGCGGTAAATTATAAATTTTCCGGTTTGACATACTGATTAAGAGCTATGCAGTAATGAAAGAATTTAAAGCAAATAGAAATATGCGATATAGCAATTACAAGCTGAGATGGTACGAAGGGATGGAAAATACGGTGCACAGGGAGGAAGATATCGGTACACTGGGAAGGAGGGTATGGTGCAAGCAAAGAGTAATATTCTGCTTATGTCAAGTGATATGATAGCTAAAGGACAAAAACGATGGGCAGAGGGAAGGAAAAATTAGTGCACAGGGGATGGATGTTCAATGCAAACATAGGGCTTTACTCTGCTTGTTTGTATTGTAATAATTGCTGAAGGATGAAGATGATAGGCAAAGGGAAAGAAATTTATAGACTGGCGGTAAAATATTATTTTACCTATCAAGCGGTCATAACATATAGGAACGTTATTACTTCTGATATATGGACAAGTAGCTTGTATTAATACAGGTAGAAGATTAAGTGGTATAAAGTAAATTGTTTTTGCAGTATAAATTTGAATCGGAGGTATAACGTATGGATTATGAAACGGAACTTAGAAAGATGTTAGATTTAGACAGCAGGACAGTGACGGACTGGGAGGACTATAGAATGTTTATGCTGGGGATAAGTCATAATCGGCTAAACAGTGAGAGCAGATTACAGTCAGCATTGTATATGGTGCTGAAAGAACTGGAAAAAGTCAGAGAAGAGAATAGGAAAGAGATCATATATAATACTGTTCCTGTTGATGGGTTACAGCTGGATGACCATTATGAGGATTTGAGAAAAGGCAAGAAAATAGCCTACAAAGAAGAGATTACGAAAGAAAGAGTACTACGAGCTTTGAAAAATAATAACGGAAGCAGGGTACTTGCAGCAAAAGAATTAGGGTGTAGCGTAAAGACTATTTATAATAGGTTAAAAAGTTAATGGTTTAGGTTGGATACATTATAATTACGGAATTACGGTTTTGCCAAACGTATAAGTATATATTTTAATAAAATTGCCTTGGAGAAAATCCGGGGCATTTTTTATGTGTATAGGCATTACGGTTGGGAGCCAAGACAATAAATAGAAGATTACGAGGCGGAGGATATGAAGGTTGATTATATGTAAAGCGCACTTTAGAAGATCCAAAATGTATACTTTGCTCGAATGCTTCCATAATACTAAAGTGTTGGGATTTATATGATTGCACAGAGTTTTTACACTGGTTCCAAAGGTTGATGACTCATTTTGAGACTCTTTCGTAAATATATAGTGTAAATAAAATAGAAATATAGAAGGGATTGATTTATATGAAATACGTTGGATATCATAGGACAAGTACAACGGAGCAGCATTTGGATCGTGGTATTAATGAAATAAGAAAATACTGCTCAGATAATGGAATTTCATTGCATAAGGATAAGGTTTATACGGATCAGCAAACAGGGAAGGATTTTAATAGACCGTCTTATCAGTTATTAAAACAGGAAGTACTTGAAAGTGATGATATACTAATTATAACAGAGGTAGATAGGCTTGGTCGTAACAGAGCAGATACATTGAAAGAGTTGCAATATTTTAAAGATAATAAAATTCGTGTACTTATTCTAGAACTACCAACATCTTTTATGGATGTTAGCAGACTGGATAATGTAATGGCTAAAATGGTTTTAGAGGGCGTTAATAATATGCTCATTGATATATTCACAATTTTAGCCGAAGGAGAAATGCATAAAAGGGAAAAGCGCCAGAGAGAGGGCATTCAAGCAATGAAGGATAAAGGGGAATGGCATTTGTACGGTCGTCCTGCTGTTATGAATTTTGATAAGTTTAGTAGAGAATATGAACGTACACTTAGGGGTGAAATTAAGCCTTTCAATTTAATGAGAGAATTGAAAATGGCAAAAGGTACTTACTACAGATATAAGAAGCGTTATGAGTCGGAGCAAATCAATGGTGATAAAATTATTGATTTCCTGTAAGAAATTAAAGATAAATATGAGTATGCTTCGTAGAGGTGCCCAGACTTTGTAATTTAAGGTTTAGGGTTATGAAAAAGGTGAAAAAGTGGTTTTGGCAGTGTAAAAATTTTTGGTGGCAAAGGAAGAGATTTCATTGGTACATTGAATTAAAAAATCTGGGTTTCCTATGATTGGTGGTTAAGAATAAAATAAAATTTGGCATTATAAAAATCATAGGTACAGACTAGGAAATGGATATTGCTGAGAAACGGTTTATAAGGTTAGAAAATTTGATACAGCCGGAATGTGATGTGGGTCTATTTCGATTAAGAGCAAATATGTTACCACCTGTTACCACAATTTTAGGATAAATGCACCATGGGAATATTCGAAACTGAGGATACGAAACCAAGGTGCATTTTATTTGCGGAATACCAAATACCAAAAAATATATGCTTCCCCACAGGCATTGGGTTGAAAATGAATTATAATCCCCCAATAAATAAGCGAAGAATACGAACAAAAAAATATGCTACCTTAATAAATAAATGAGCAAAGGAAAGCAATTGGTGAGGGAAAATGTGCAATTGTATTATGACGGTATAGACTGTGTATAAAATCAATTATTTACCGATTTGTTACTTATATAAATAGTGATTGTTTAATTGAGGTAGGAATGTGCAGATGAAAGTCTGTATGTCCTACCTTTTCTTTATGTTATCGGGTACACCAGTAAGATTATATATGGCAAAGGCAGCAGTTCCACTAACTGACAGAATGATTTCCCTTGCAAATCGTCAATGGTTCCGGCTACGGTTCAGCGTTAGAATGCTTTGATAGGAAAAATATATGACAAAGGGAGCGGAAAGGAGGTACGAAGGCAATGAGTAATCCAAACAATCAATCCCTATCCGATAAAATGAATGAAATCAATATTGCTATCCAAGAATTGGTGGATCTCACTGACATAATGTTAATAGCTCTGGAGGGAGGAGAAATAACAAGCATTGAGCTTGCAATCAGTGGAATAAGTATACTTAAGAAGGAATTGAAAGTTGTTGCGGTTCTTACAGAGAATGCAATAAGTAGTTTTGATGGTCTGGGATAAGAAAAAAGTAAATCTATCATAACCTTATGACAGACTTACTTCTTCTTAATTGATTCAATTAATTGTTTGATGGCTATACGTTGACTTTCAGTTAATGCAGATACATCAATAAGATTAGGATCACGGTTTTTAGTGTTTAAACCAAGTAGATAGTCAGTTGATGCCCCTAACACCCTAGACAAACTTTTGAGCGTATCAATAGAGGGATTACGGGTTCCCTGTTCAAAAGCAGATACAGAACTGGAAGTACAATCTATTAGCTGGCTTAATTGCTGCTGGGAAAGTTGTTTATTTAACCTTAATTGTTTAATACGATTTCCAAGATCATTCATGCAAGTACACCTCCAATAATGCAAGTGTACTTCATTTTATTCAACCATAGGTATTAGTGGTACAACTTATAGTTGAAACAAAATAACATATCGGATATAATACACTCAATGGGTTGAACTTACAATAAAGTTAATTAGTGGAAAAACATTTGAAAAACAATGCAAAATAAAGTAAGATTATGTCTAAAATAGGAAGTATAATGTTTATAAGGGAAGCTAATTTAAACATGGGAGGAAAAAATGAAAAAAAGATTCTTATTGATTGTTTTATGTATGGTAATGATCATGCCACAATACCAGTTGGTACAAGCTTCTGAAACGCAGGACAATACAATTGATTCTAATGAAGAATGGGTAGATGTTTTAGATATGTTACAAGAAGACATAAAGAAGAATATTGAAGAGCAGCAAGAGCAGCAAAAGCAACAGGAGGAAGAAGCCAAAAAGCAAGAAGAAGCAACAGCAAAAATTTCTCCATTACTGATTAATCCTGCCATAAAGAGCAAGTTTGTTTTTCAAAATCGTATTGATGATAAGGTATTAGTATACAGATACAACGGAACAAGGCAGGAACTTGAAGAAGCCGGAGCAGAATTTCAACATTTTAACTATTCTAATCTTCAAATTGCCACTGTAAAAGGTGGATATGTTAATTATACAAAAAGAATGGCATACTTTATTGATAGTGATATAATAGATGGCATGCCAGTCATAGGTGGTTCTGTCAGTTTATCAAACGATAAAATGTATGCTGTAAGTCCTTATGGAGAATTGTCTGAGAATAAGCTTAATCATACACAGAACCCTAAGTATAAAGATATGGTAAAAGAAATATTCAATAAAATTAGTGGTGATGTTCTTTATCCCAGAAGCTATTATTATAGGGCAGACTGGGTTCTGACAGATAATTATAAACTTCTAATGGAACCCAAATATCGAGACTTTTTAGCTAAACTGGCAGTGAAATATAAGATTTGTGATAATAGTGAAACAACTTCCATGAAGGCGAAATTGGCAATATCTGTGTTTTATGATGTTTATAACGCAAGTGATAATTTGGTGAATTATGATACTGATGATAACGCTCGGATATCAAGAATAGAGTTTTATACACTATTCTGCAAGTACTTTTATGGATCTAAAGCTGTTATAGCTGAGTATCAAAGTGGTTATCCAAATGAAAAAGATTTTATGAAAAACTTTGAAAATAAAGATTATGCACCTTTTTATGATTATGCTTATAGTTCGAACCGATCAATAATGCCAGGATTTATAACAACAAAAAAGGTGTTAGCGGCAGATATAACGAAGTTTGAAGTTATGTCATTGATTTATGCAACGAATGAGCTTAAGTACTCAAATGAAGAAGAATACAACAAATATAAGAAGAAGTCAATTTTAGACTACTGTTCGGACATTAAAAAAAGTCAGATTATGACTTACAATACTGTTTGCAACAAATACTATGGCGGAGAAAGTACAGGCGCGAACGATATATATGATGTATGTATGAAGAATAAGATAATTATGGATTATGATCAAGCAGGATTAATTTACTTAATTGATATAGGTGTTTTAACGGTTGACAGTAAGAATAGATTAAATCTCTTCAACAAAGTAACATACAATCAAGCGATAACATATTTGATGAATTATTCAGCCAATAGAAAATAAAATAATTTAGAATAGAGACAGGCATCTATCTAAGATATGGAATATTAGAATTTCAAAGGAAAAGAGGATACATTACAGTGAAGTACTTAAATAAATTTAGGCCGATAAAAAAGATTGGTTATATAATATTATTAGTATGCTTAGCAGTTGGTTCAGTAGGATGTGGTAGAAAAGAAACCGACACTGATACAGTTGAAGTTGATCAAGAGGATACTAAACTTGAAATAAGAAACTTGCAGGAGGGTTATTTTGGAGTTCATGATATTATGTTTCCTGTGCCCTATAGGATGGATTCAACAAACAGCGATTACAATCCTGATGAAATGAGATTTCATGCTTATATGCCTACCCAATTTAGGGGTTGGATGGATGAAAATGATGATTGTGAATTACGAATAAGTGCCTATGATCCTTCAAATACAGAAGATATGTCGAGTGAAGATATCGCACATCTCTTTAGGGATCTTTATGATATACGAGATATGGATACTGACGGTATAGTAGAACTGGTAAATAAAATTTATGAGATTAATTATGTAGAAGATGAGTACTATCTTAAAGACCAACAGTACATAGAACTTTCCGGACTGGGTATAGAGGCAGTAAGAAATATAGTACATGTTGACTATGCCTCAAACTTAGAAGAAGATTTTATAAAAACATACTTTGTGTTTAAAGATAAGTTATATGTCGTTGCAATGGATCGTTGGGAGAACCGCTTTGAAAGAGTGTTTCCAGATGAAGAAATTGAAATATATGATAGCCTTTTACAGGAGATAGTAGAAGTTGAAATTAACAATGATAATGAAGATACAGATATGGATGAAGAGTATGACGACGAATAAGAATGATATAAAGTTTGTTTACAAGACCTACCCTTAACTGGATAGGTCTTATTTTATGCCCTTCCAGCACTTTATATAATATTTCAATAAACTGCCGTTACTGGTTATGAAAATAAATTACATATCGATCTTGCAATTTGAAGGATTAACTGAAAAGTAAAATTTTCATACTAAAATACTTATGAATTTCGTTTACATATCAGTGCTGGAATCAATTCAATAAACAGAAAGTCACTATCTTATATACTTTAATCCAAACATTCTAGTGTTTATTTGCTAAAGGATGGTGATTAAATTATGGGTAAAGGATATGATTTGAAGGCTAATTTGGTAGTAGATGAGGTCACTAGAGGGTCGGAAAATTCTTTTTTTGATTTGAGAATGCAATTTAGTAAAGAGGATGGACTGGATAAAGAGAAGCTTAAGAAACTTATGGATGCAATTATTGATTTGAGTTTAGGAGATAACATAACAGATAAGGCAGAAGTTTATCCGGCTTATCTTGAGTAAAGGAGATGCTAGGCATGGATGATACATGGAAAACAGAGAAGATCGGAAAAAATATGGGAAGGATAGTAAACAACGATACAGAGATGTTGTTCGGTAACTTTAGATTAAGTTCATTAGCAGTGGATACTGATAATGAAAAGCTCTTTGATGATATTTCAAATGCTTATTCAGATTATTTTAAAAAAGAAAGAAAACAGAGAAGATTACATGCAGAGATATTACCTTGCAGGGTATTGGTGATAAGGGATAAAGTTAGTGAATCAGGTTTAGCAGAGTTCAAGCTAAAAAAGAATGAAGACGTGATTCGGGACTTTCAGATAGTGATTAAAATAATGAATTCATATGAGAACTATTTAAAATCATTACAGTAGAGAAAGGGGATACTATGGTAGGCAAATTAATTACTATGGACAGTTGCAAAGTGATACATATAGGTGATAACAACTACATAATTGTAATATTTGATAGGAGTATGGGTAAAGTTTTCATTTCCAAGAGAACCATTGATGACAGTGTAAATATTAATGAGTTTATGACGGATTTCTGTATGAAGGCTGATGAAGATTTCCATAACTTAGACCTAACGCAGGACATCATTGAGTACTGATAATATATATATAATTACAGGCTGCTACAGTGCAGCCTATTAAAAAGCGAACCCCCTTTCATCCTTCCTATGAGAGTTTATATAGATTGATAGCGTTAATGAAAAATAGCAGGCTGTGATTTTCAGACCTGCTTTTTTCATGGGAATTGGTAATAAAAATTACCGATGCAAAAAATGAACTTGTTATTAAAGTATTGTTCAGCTGCTGTAGCAATAAGGTGCATACCGATTGCTACAGTGTATGAGTTTACGGGTTTTGGAATAGAGGTTAAATTGATTATTATTTATGATGCTTCGGATAGGCTTGTAATAAAAGTCAAGTACAGATTTTTGACTTAATAGATACATTCGAATGCTACAGTGAAGGTGTTTATTGAATATGGAATAGAAGATAAATTGATTGAGATTTATAAAGTTTCGTTAGGGTTAGTTATTAATATCGAGTACAGCAGGTGGTTTTACCTGTCATAAGCTTTTTAGTTCTGGAGGAAAAACTGATTTATAAGAAGGTTACTACACATCCTGTAGGCTAGTGATATTAATTTATTACAATATGAATAACCGAAGTGCATCCTTACAGTTGAGATGCAGAGTGTAATTTTATGAATAGGTTTATTTGATTTCTAATCAAATTTTACCTGCATTCCTGTAACTGGTTATTGGAATTTGAATCATAAGGTAGGTAATAAAATGTAAGGTAGCATTGAAATGCAGTTGCAATTTTGGTTGATAGCTTTGGAATTTGGTTTGGCAGATATGCCAAATATCAAAAAGTGCATTCGAAATTTGCTGGAGGTGACTTTTAGGTATCTTGGTTTATACTGTGAAACTGGTACTTCAAAGTTATTGGAGGATGCTTGTTCCCCAGCATTCAGTGTATTGATGGTAAAAGACTAAGTACGAAATATTCGATACAAATTTGGTTGTATTGAGTTATGGCTGTTCAATACAGCGATGTTTTTGAAAAATGGGTGATTTGGATATGAAAATTGGTTCACCAGAGAGTTTATAGGCTTGTATTGAATGACTGGTGTATTCGATCTGTTTGTTTAAAAGGAAGTTTAATTTTGAAAACGAAAGGATGATGATGTTATGGAAGCTAAGATTAAGTTTAATAGTTACTTAAAGATGATGGTCAGGAGCATGTGGCGAGATGGAAAGATAGTGGAGGTAAATAGCATTCCGGGATTTGGATCAGACCAAGAAGTTATAGCGTTGGCAAAGCTAATCGTGGAGCTAGTAATGACTACAAATTATTTTAAAACAGAAAGTAAGGCAGTGTTACAAGGAGTTCCTTATAGGAATAGTGGAGATGCATCTGTTAACTCAAATACACGGAAAAGCCGTGCGGTCTTTGATTTCAGTCGGCTTAAAAAGGCGTTAAGTGAGGACTTCTTTGAAAGATTACTATATAAGCAGGATATGGATATAAGCAGCTATACAGCTAAAATAAAGAAGCTAATAGAGGAAAATAATTCAAAGAAGTCAATATTGGATACGGTAGCAATTAAGCTTACCAAGGGCAGTGGAAGAGAGATTAATAGCATTGAGGAAAAAGACTGGGGATTGTTACTCTATGTTATTACGAATTATTCCAAACAGTATATGTATCGAATTGAAAAGAAAGTCACTGAGGAAATGATAGACTATGTAGAATATTTGGAAAACCACACCGATAGTTTAAATGAGAAACAACAAGAGCATTATGAGATTTTAAAGAGAATTAATACTACGAGTGATTTTTCAAAGGAAAAGTAGTAAGACGATTAGTGCCTTTCAGTATAACATGGAGGGTTCTTTTTATGAGCATGAACCAATGCAAAAGGTTACTACGGTATTATAGCAGTAGAGCTTCTAAGATATACAGGAAGCAATAAATCAGCAATATTTCTATAGGATGGTCTTGGTTCTGTGGTTTGTGGAAGAAGAGTCAATAATTATTGACACTGTAATAAAACCTATACATTTGTAAAAAGCAGTGGGGGTGGTAGAATAGAGCAGTAAGGGTTGATATTGGGGGAAAGTAATTAATTTGAAAAGTATGAGAACAGATGTTTGGAATAAGGAGAGAGGAGAAATGGAAGTTTTAGGGGTGGGAGGATGGAAAAATAAACAGTACCACTAGCGCCACTCTTTGGTTTGAATAAAAGAATGCTGTATTTGTTTTTAGAGCCTATAGACTAATACTATTACTGTTGGTAAAATGTTTTCATAGTAGATTACTATGGGAGGCATGCAAATGAAACTGTATAAGTTTTTAATAATTACAGATGACATAATTGATGGATATTTCTATACAAAGGATGAATATTTGGATAAAATTAAGAATAGATCAGACGATGCAAACAAAGTAAAAAAGAAAATAGAAGTATCCATGGAAGAAGCTTTAAACAATAAGATTAATGATGCAGAATATGATCTGGGCTATAAAGAAAAGAATAGGAATAGAATATATTATTTAGTAGAAGATGATACGATGGTATTAATGAGTTTCAGATACCCCAATACAAAGGATTCCAATATATGGGCGTATGTATTAATTGATAAAGCTAAGGTTGAAAGAGTGATGGCAAAAAAAGAATTTGCTACGAAAAAAGGTAAGTATCAGGAATATAAATGGGGTTCAAAGCAGGATAAAAAAGGGAAGATAGTTTCATTATATGAAGGATATATGAATAAACATCATCTTAAAATTGGAGGGCACTTAGGGGTTAATAATATTCGATTGCATGAATTTATTTATGCAAATGGTATTACGGCATTTCAAAAGTTAGATTTTGATAGGAAGAAAGAGCGAATAATGCATATAGGGCATAGCTTTGATAATAGAGGCAATTATTTAGAGAGAGTAACATTGTCTCAATACAGAGAGTTACATAATAAAGTAGAATTATTAAATGGAGTTCATAGAGCAGAAGGGATTGAGTTTGAAACTTATACACCGGAAGTCGATTGTTTACCTGGTTGTAGTGGAATTGGTTGTAAACAATGTTGTGCTGTACTTAAAATTGAAACGGAGGATCAATTAAGAAAATTTATAAGGATCATAAAAAGTGAAAATTATGATTATATGAAAACATTGAAAATATAGGAATTGTGAGATTAATTATAAGGAAACTAGTAAGAGGTATAGGCTTGATGGTCTATACCTTTTTTGCGTTTTGATAGCAACTCACCCCATTAATCTTGATGTATGGATATTGATAGGTGTAATAAAAAATAAATCAAGTAAAAAAAGGATATATTTCCCAATAGTCATTATTTGGAAATAGAGCTGAAGCGAAAGGAGTAATAGTTTATGAGAAAGACAAGATTCAATAACGAAGAGGATGGAATATTGATTAATACAATCCAGCTGCAGCGGAGACTAAACGCAGGTTATAAGACAGCAAATATTATATCAGAGGAAGCGAAGGCGCGTGTTTATGTTGGTCGCAGAGTATGGCATAACGTTTCTAAAATAGAGAAGTACCTAGAAAAAATATCAATGTAGGCTTGACATTGGGGAGGTTCAGCGGTAACCTCCCCCACACTGAAAGGAGAAGAAAAACATGGTTAAAAGATCAACAAGGCAGGTGGAGAATTTACCAAAAGGTATTACATATCGAAAGAATGAAGACAGGTATTTGGGTAGGTTAACATATAAAGGAGAGGCGTATTACATATATGATACTAATGTTGGACGATTGGAGCGAGCCTTAGATAAATTAAGACAAGATTTAAAAGAAGGAAAAGAGGTAAATAAGGCGGGCAAAGAGATAAAGAAAGAGGAGCAAACATTAAACGATTGGTTTGATTACTATTTAAAAACGTTCAAAAAAAAGAAGTTGAAAATTGGAACGTATAGCAATTACTCAAATCATTATAATTACTATGTTCGTGAGGGCATTGGTAAAAAGAAGTTAAAGGAAGTTAGTGTTGATGACATACAGGAGCTGTTTAATTCACTTGACGATAGGGGATTTTCAAAAGGAATGATTAAACTTGTATCAGCTACGTTGAACGGTTGTTTGGTAAAGGCAATGAAAAAGCGAATGATAGAATTTAATCCGGTGGAATATACAGAACTGCCAGAAGGAAAAGAAAAAAAGAAAAGTGTTGCGTTAACAAAAGGAATCCAAAATGTATTTCAAGAATATTCGAAAGAAAGCTACTTGTTTTCTCTTTTTAAGGTAGCGCTAATGACTGGGATGCGAAGGGGAGAATTACAAGGAATCTGCTGGAAAGACATAGATTTTGAACGCAGAAAAATATATGTTAATCATACGTTAATATGGATTGAAGGGCAAGGATATTATCTTGATAGACCTAAAACTAAGGCATCACTTAGAGAATTACCAATGAATACGGATTTATATAATTATATGCAGTCGATAAAAAAACAGGCAGATGAAAAGGGGTTAGGTAAACAGGATGATTATATTTTTTGTCTGCCAGATGGAGCACCAATATCGAGGTATAGAATTAGTAATGAATTAAATATGATACAGAATAAAATGAGGAATGCTGGTTTTGAATGCCCAATATTTACTTGCCATTCCCTTAGACATACATATGCTACTAGGGCAATAGAAAATGGGATAAATCCCCAAAATTTAAAAGATTTATTAGGGCATTCGTCGCTTGCTATTACGATGGACTTATATGGACATGTAATGGAAGATGTAAAAATTTCTGAAGTAGAAAAATTGAATGGTGTATTCTAGAAAAGGAGGAGGACTGGAAACAGTCCTTATCTGTTTTTGGTAAGATGTGCGTGACTTATATAAATTATAGTATTGATATACAGGTGATGCTAAATAATTATATTGTATATTGTATTTAGTCTAGCATTACGAAGAAAATAATGGAAAAATATAAATTTTTGATATACAATAATATAAGAATGTAATTATAGTGAAAATATAGAGATAAGGAGTACATACAAATGACAAAAATAATTACTATTATGAATTTTAAAGGGGAGTTGGGAAGACAACTATCTCTATGAATTTGGGTCATGCATTAAGTCAATATAAGAATGTTTTGCTAATTGATTTAGATCCACAATTTAATCTATCACAGTATTTATTAGGATACAAAAATTATCAATATATAATACGTGAGAAGATACCTACCATTCGTGAATTATTAGAAGAAGGCAACGATGATATACCTATAAGACCTGTAACAGATTATATATTACAGGTTCCAGACAATAAAAATTTACATATAATTTGTTCAAAATTAGAATTATATAGAACGATGCAGACCGTAAATAATGCATGTAGCATTTTGGAAAACAAGCTAAAGCCTATTATTAATAATTTCGATTGCATTATTTTGGATTGCCCTCCAACAATGTCAACGATATCAGAAGCTGCTTTTTATATAAGTGATTATATTTTAATACCAATAATGGCAGAATATCTGTACGATAGGATTGCCTTTGTTATATGAATCCATAGATAAATTTAATAAAAGAAACACGGATCATCAAATTAGTATCCTTGGTGCAGTTATTAATGGAGAGGATGGCTATGTACCAGAAGGATATGATGCTGTAAGTGATATCGTACGTACTTGTACTCGTATGGGAATTCCCTTATTTGATCGCAGAATTGTATATTCACGATCATATCCAAAAGGATCTAGAATGGCTGCGCCTATTTCAGCTACACCTTATGCAAGATATTGGACAAAAGTAAATTTTACTAACTTTATGAAAGAATTTAGAATTAAGGCAGGTGTATAAGCATTGGAAAATGAAAATAAATTACTTAAGGAATTACTCGGATTACTTGTGAAATATGATTACGATGAAATAGAATATTGCTTAAATTATTTAGTGAAAAATAAAAAACAACTTAATGATTGGATTTTGTTTGCAGAGGGGAAAGCAGTCAATGCAGGAGGCCCCAATAAGAAAAAAAATCATATTGATGAAATTCTATTAAATACAGATAGAGAAAAAAAGACAGTAATTAAAAGGATAATTAAGATTTTATCTAGTAATCATTATGATACTATGACTATAGTGAGTAGCTTCATGGAATTTTTAGAAATGAAGCAGTATCCAAGTCAAGTTAATTTTGGAGATAATAAAGAAAGTATTTTATCTGAAATAGGTAGGTCTCTAGCTAACTTATCCAGAGAGGATATTATAGAATTTGAGCGTAGTATTCAAATGAAAACAATTAATGTGAACGAAAATAATCTAGAAAATTGGAGTAAGATTATAGTAAAAGATAACTAAAGTTGGCAAGTATACAAAGCTGTTTATAATTATGTTATGACAAGGGACTGAGCTTAGTCCCTTTTTTGACTCAATTTTTTGACTCAACTCGATCATTTTCGGATGGAACCAGATAAAAACAGAGAAAACGTAAATTATATAAAAAGCCTTCATCCATGGGAAGGATAAAGGCTGATAAAATCAGACAAAAGAGCTACTCCTAATGTTTTGTTTTACGTGTGGAAGGTCTCGAACACACGATGGTAAATTGATGCAAGCCCTGATTTATAAGGATTTGCGACCTTATTAGTATAACATGAAATTGAGGGTTGTCAAGCGGTGAGTCAACATATTTGATTTGTGCTTGGTAATAATTTTTCAATATTTTCTATGCTCATTTCTTCTATCACTTTTTTGCTTCTTCTATTATGATTTGTTTGAGTTCGGCTGCGAACATATCCTTGAGTGCGTGTGATGGAACCTTTGCCCAATGTTGGCAAGCGTCCAATTCTGGATATTTATACCCCCTTTCGTCATAATCTTCTTTGGAATGATTGTTTTCCTGAATCGTAACATGCCAGAGTGTTGTATTGTATACATCATTCTGGCATTATCGGTGGGGGAAATGTATATTGTCTATTTTATTTTTTTTGAGTATAATTCCCATAGAATACTAGTAAATTATGGTTAAATCTGATAGAAAATGTTATCTACAGTTTATATCGTTTCTCAATAAGAGAGAAAATTTACATTTTTTACAGAAAAATAGGATTACCTCTTGACTCTTCCTTTGGGGAATCCTTTATACTAAATTTATCCAGAATTTAGAAAAGAGGTGGAAACACATGAACAACCTATTTAAAATCAAAGATGTGTCAAGCAAATATAACATTACAGCCCGTACACTGCGCTACTATGAGGACATGGGATTGCTGTCCAGCACCCGAAGTGATGACTATACATATAGAATGTACGATGAAAACGCTGTTAGGCGACTTGAACAAATACTCATATTACGTAAGTTGAATATTAGCATAAGAGACATTCAACGTGTATTCAACACTTCCGGTTCTGAAATAGTTTTAGAAGTGCTGGGGAAAAAAGTACAGAGCATAGACGACGAGGTTGCGCTTTTGCATGAGTTGAAAGAAATCGTGCTGGATTTTATGCGGGAAATAGAACAAGTGAACTTTGCAGACAAAAGCGATATAAAACTGCTGTATAACAAGGCGAAAGAGATTGAAACACAATTGATAAGCATTGATTATATCGGCAAGCCTTCCAATATAAACCGCTTGATTGAAATAACGGAAAAGTTAGATAAAAAAATTCCTGATATCATGGTCGTCAGGATACCGGGATTCAAAGCGGTAACCTGCGGCGACCAACCCTGGGGAGAAATGTTCAAAGAAGGCGGATATATGTACCAATTGTGGCAGTATTGCCATTTGTACAAGAGTGTGATTTTCGATTGTTTTGATTTTTTGCTGTCTAAAAATGACAAAGCGGAATGGATCTGTGCCGTTAAGGATGATGTAACCAATGAGGATGTAAGCCCTTTTAAATTGTTTGATTTTCCGGGAGGCTTATACGCTATGGCAGTCAGTATTGACGAAGATAACGAGAGCATAAACAAGGTGGAAGACAAAGTTCGTAGGTGGATTGAAAGCACAAATTTTGAACTTGACAAAGGCCGCAAGGTTATGTTCAATATGCCTTATTTATATGAAGCTGGAAGAGATGCTTCCTATCAAGACATAGAAAGAGGACTTGGCTATAAACAAATGCAAAGATATTTTCCAATCAAGCTAAAAGAAGGAATTTAAGAAATAAGGAATTGCTCATGTATTAGTAAGGTAATCGCGAAATGCAAAGTATGAATTGAACCCATAGGGAAATAAAAAATTAAATGGAGGAATTATCATGAACAAGTATGAAAATGCAATGAAACTTATGGAAGAATACTGCGGAAACGGAAAGGACAACCTTGTTGCTCTTGCAACGATTGCATTGTCCCCGAACACTGTCGGCAATCCCCGTCCTGTTGTCCGTATGGTTGATGCTTATTATGAAGACGGCGTGTTTTATGTTTCTACAGATGCGAATAAAAATAAAATACTGGAAATTGGGAAAAACAACGAGATTTCCATCTGTGGGTTAGACTTGTTTGCTGCTCAAGGAACGGCTGAAAATCTCGGTTGGGTAAAGGATGAGAGGAACGCGCAAACAAGAATGAAGATGAAAAAAATCTTCCCATGGTTCGATGCACATGGCGACGAAGACAACCCTACCTCAATTGTTCTGCGAATCACTCTTACGGAAGGAACGATAACTGATAACGACAAAAAATACGGTGAATGGCAGTATAAAGTTGACTTTACGAAGAAAGAAGTAAAATAAATGCCAAAGACACTCAAAGATATGGCAAAGTACTTATATAATGTTTTACGGTGTATTAAATGAAGAGAGAATGGTATATTGTCATTCCTGTATTATGTTTAACAAACCGTTTCCGGTTGTGGAGATTACTGCAATCGTATTGGATGAAGAAAGATTTGATATGAATAATTTTGAAAGTATGAAATAAGTAAAGCCAGAATACAGCCTTTATCGATCAATAGATAAAGGCTGTTTATGTCAGATGAATAAAAAATAGGATCTACATCTTCTATGATATACGGAGAGCGAAGATCTCAATCTCGAATACTATTTAATTCTGATTGTAATACCATTAACAACAATTGATTTTACTGTGGACCATTCCATTTTTTTGGAGAAACTAAATATAGTAGTTACGCTACTCGTAGTACAAGAGTTTCCTCTTCCTGAAAACCATTCACTATCAAAGTCAATGATAGGGTCGTTATAGGTTGTAACGTCACTAGAACTTGTGATGGATGTTTCCATACCGTTCTTAATAGCGTGAGATTCTGAGGAACTAATTTCGCTATTAAATATGTTATTCTTTTGTTCATCATAATAACGATAGAAATGACTCGTACTTCCATCCTTAAACTCAAGATTAATATTACAGTTTTTATTTACCCATTCATTTTCTGATTTACCTAACAGAGTAAAGCCTAGTTCAGAATAGTATAACTTCTGATAGGAAGCAGGATAGCCATTCATTGAGGGAACATCAATATCTATTTCTGTTAACTTTACGGTCTGAGTAATTGGTATCTTTATCTCTTTCGAGATTCCGATCATGGAGAAGGTTAAACCATCCTCTAGGTATCTCGTATTACTTACATTAAAGCAATATGAAAAATATCTCGTATCATCAGTCCGTAAATCATCCAACTCCCTAAGACCATAACCGACTGAACCTAAATGGCCTAATTTTTCTATAATATTATCATCCAAAAAAGTCTTCATAGCGTTTGAACTCAATGCTTCCACAGATATCGTTACAATACCGGCGTAGGAATCGCAAGCAATCTCGTGTACTGTGAGCTTATAATCTTTATTTGCTATATTTTTTCCCACAGTCAGAATTTCTGTTTGTGATATACCAAGTAAGTCACTAAGGGTTTCACGTACTGTTTCATTTGTTGCAGCAAATACGGTTGCACCGCTGATACACAATACAATACATGCAGCCATGGCTACTCTAAGCAAATGCCTTTGAATAGGAAACGCTGCCTTTTTTTCATTCTGTACTTTTTCCAGGGTTAGTTGAAGTATTCGATCGGTATTGATATGATTAGTTAGATCGGAATTCTCTTCTCCTGGTATATCTTCTGGGTTTAATGTATTAAATAATTGATGTAAATAAATCTCATGCTTCATAATGATAGCCTCCTTCTTCAAATCTTTTTACAAGTTCACAGCGGCCTCGATAGAGTTTTGATTTAATCGTGGATAGCGGCAATTCGAATTGCTTTGCAATATCAGTTAATTTATAATTCCAAAAGTAATAAGCAAGTAGTATATCCTTATCGGGAAAATGGAACTGTGATATTGTTTCATGGAGATATTTTATTTGCTCCTTTTGAATCAGTTGTTCGTCAATGTCTTCAGAGTGAATGACAAGAATATCATCATCCAAAGGCGTTTCTTCCCGTGTTTGATTTAACCGTGTCTTAGTCATATTTCTTGCAATTTGCGCGATATAGGGTTTCAAGCTATCTACTTCAATAAGACTTTCGCGTCTTTTCCATATAGCATAAAACACATCAGAAGCAATTTCTTCAACATCCTGGCTGGATAATAGGTGGCCACCTATTCTTACAATAATGGAAACAACATAGGAAGTGTAGCGTACCATTAGTGTCTCAAGCGCTTTTTCTTTGTTCTGTTTTAACCGTTTTATGACTGTACAATCGTCCATTCGAACCCTCCTTTCATCTATCAATACTGAAGTTTTTTGGAAAAAGTTTCATCCGGATGCAACATCAAACTAATTTTTATCAACCGAATCTGTTACAGGGTTAATTATATACATAAAGCGCTAACCTTCACATCTTATTTGTACAAAGTTGCGGGTATTATATTTGCTGTAACCATAAGAGATTATGGTTACGTATAATAGCTAATTACATTACCTTGAGACACAACGTCAATATATTTTTTCCACTGGGCATACCCCTTTTCACATTGGGTATCAATTTTAATAATACTTGATTTACTTAATATCGCATATATCTTTGATAAATAAGTTTCCGAGATACCTTGAAATGTGCGAAATACTAGTTAATGTATCGAAAGATATGTTATCAAAAAACAGAAGGATACAGATTTGGTTCTCTATACTATTGTAATTTGTCTCTTTGTGTTCGATATTTTGTAAAGTGTTTTGATGATTGAACAGGGAATAAGATCTCGAACTGACGCTTAGTGCACTAAATAAAAAAAGTAGTTGACAATCATTCTAGACAATTGTATATTATATATTATAGACAAATGTAGATTATTAATATTATAGGAGGTGAGAATATGAAGAGAGGAAAACTGACAAAAGAGAATAGTACGAAAAGTAGTACAAATCATCAGACGGAAGGTAATATTGAGAAATCTATTGATTACTTAACAAGGTTACCGGAGACTGAGTTTGAAGTTATGTCAGTGGTATGGAGAAACATACCGCCAGTAACAACTACAACACTAATGAATCAACTTGGCAATGAAAAAGGATGGAAATTGCAGACATTAGTCAGTTTATTGAATCGATTAACAGAGCGAGGATTTTTGCGTAGCGAAAAGTTAGGAAAGGAACGTACCTATTATCCCAGCGTAAAACAGGAGGACTATATCCAATATGAAACAACACTTTTTGTAGAACGATATCACGATAATTCGTTATTTCAATTAGTGAATGCATTCTCGGGAAATAACAAACTGAGTGAGGAAGAAATAAACGAGCTTAGTTCCTGGTTAAAAAAGCAAGAGGAAAAATAATATGGTAGCTATATTCATTTTTTGTTTTACAAATTCTCTTAATATTGCATTATTTATCTTATTACTGTTTCTGCTGGAGCCATTTTTAAAAAGATATTTTTCTGCCGCTTGTCTATACCGTCTTTGGATAGTACTGTTAATCGGTTTATTGATACCAATGCGTTTTGACAACGCGAAAGCTTTATTTTATATTAGTTCACCGCAGATATCTGCTGTAAATAATGCTTCCGATGACATTGGTATACAAGATAGTAATGAATTCTACAATACCGTAAAAAAAGATACACTATCACAAAAACAGTTTACCCTAGGTACGAGGAACAGTAATCATAGTTCAAAAGAAATCTTGACTCATTTTCTAAAGTTTATACTATCAGCAGAAATTGTTGATATCGTATTATTGTCACAACTTTGGATCCTAGGAGCGATCTTCGTGTTGATTGTAAAAGGTATTCAGTATAATAAATACCGCAAGCGGATAAATAGGTTTATGGTGCCTATAAGCCAGGAGGACTTAAAAGAGGATTACAACCTGTGTATTCAGGAATTACATTTTAATGATAGAAAAGAGCGATCACAGTATTGTAAAATTATTTTTTATCAATGTCCTATCATTACAAGCCCTATGACGATTGGTATTTTTAAGCCTATCATATTATTTCCAGAGGAATCATACGCGAATAAAGATTTTTATTTTATATTGAAGCATGAGCTCATCCATATTCGAAGAAGAGATTCACTGATGAAACTAGTTCGGCTGATAGTTATAGCGCTTAACTGGTATAATCCATTTTGTTATGTATTATCTAGACATTTGGAGCACTGGTGTGAAGTTTCCTGCGATGAACTTGTTATTTCTAATTCTACTAGGTCGGATTGCATAAATTACAGTAAGCTTTTATTAAAATATACTGCTGTTAAAAAAGTTAAAACTAATACAATCAATATGATAGGAGGTAAAGATAATATGAAATATAGACTACATTCGATCATGGATGATCAAAGAAAAAAACATTCGGGAAAAGTACTTGTTGTACTGTTGCTATGTATTGTATTTACGACTGTAATTGTATCGACAATCACTCATACAGACGTGCGGGCATCCATTGATAACACTGCAATGGAAGAGCCGTTAATGCAATCAGAAGAAATGGGTGATGCCATAGCAGATAATGCATCGACTTCTCCTACGGATGTTAGTGATCCGGCTGATAATGGAACCAATGAAAAGGATATGGAAGTGATGAATTCGGATTCAGAAGCAGCTCCAACTGCTGCCTCACTAGGTGAAACAGTAGTTGAATACGCAATACAAGCGGAAGGTGCACCATATTTATGGGGAGGTAATGATATCAGTATTGGTGTTGACTCTAGCGGATTTACTCAGGCAATATATAAAAAAGTTGGGTATGACATTCCTAGGACGTCAAGGGAACAGGCTAGTACATGTGAAGAGGTTTCCATGGACAGTCTTCAGAAAGGTGATTTGATCTTCTATGCAAGTTCAGAAAATGATGAAGTAAATCATGTAGGTATATACATTGGAGAGGATATGATTATCCATGCAAAGAATGCACGGGACGGTGTTACAATTCAAGATATTGACTATCGTAAACCATTAAGTGCAGGCAGAATAATTACAGATTAGTATCATGTATAAATAATTACACACTACAATTTTACCAATCAATAAGTAACTATAATAATTATTTTGACGATAACATTTTTATTAAATTATTAGACACACATTACCGGTATAACCTATTATAATACTGTGACAGGATGTCTTAAGGATCAGAGGACTGGCAACAGTCCTTTTTCTGACTTGACTTTTAGCAATCTTTATTATCCGCTTATAACTCAAATCGGTATTTTACCGATGGAACTAGATATGGGAAAAAAGTTGAAAATTATTAAAAGCCTTCATTCTTGGAAAGGATAAAGGCTGATAGGATCAGATAAAACGAGATCTTCGAGTTTTCTAAGTCTGTATGCTAATTTCGCGTATTCTTAAACCATTCAATTGTTTCTTTTTCCATATCTTTTGGCAGTATTTTATTGTAAACCTCTTGATATAACCATGCTAAAGTCTTGTTTTTTAAATACTTTCTCATCTCATTTTCCGCTTCCAGCATAACAACTTTGATTAGACAAGGGTGTTTGGTATGGGTTTCTGGTAAGTTGTTTTTGTCCAATAAGATATTGTTCTGTCTTATTTCTGCACATTGAAAGAATGGTTCGCTCCCCTCCACTGCTTCAACGACATCCCAGAAGGTAATATCTTCTGCACAACGAGCTAAAGCATAACCACCTTTCACACCGGGCATCGATTTTATAATTCCTGACTTACTTAATTTCGCATATACCTTTGATAAATAAGTTTCCGAGATACCTTGAAATGTAGCTAAATCCCGTATTCCTACAGATTTTCCTTCTTCTGTATTAACCATATATAATAAGCAATGCAATGCATATTCTACTCCAACTGAAAATTTCATCTGTTTATACTCCTTTATAATAAATAAAACTATAGTTATCATAGCCTATTATGCATACTCTTTCAAGATACTCATGATGCCCAAATAAAATCTTTATAAATAATTGATTGACAAACGACTGAAAGAGCGATAATATAATTAACGACAGATGTTGTCGACGATAATGTATATCCACAATACAAGGAGGAATATAAAATGTTTATAGAAAAATTTTATGAAGTAATAGCACACGAAGGAGTAGTATCTATTGTAACATGTTCAAATAATGAAGCTCATGTTGCGAATACATGGAATAGTTATTTAGTTATTGTTGAGGGTAATAAGATTTTAATTCCTGCAGCAGCAATGATCAAAACGGAAGAAAATGTTAAGGTTAACCCTAAAGTTATAGTAACATTAGGAAGCAAAGAGGTAATGGGATACAAATACATGGGAACAGGATTTTTAATTGAAGGTACTGCAACATTCTTAAAAGAGGGAGAGTACTTTGACATGATGAGCGAGAAATACCCATTCCTTACAAGGGTTCTAGAGATAACAGCTACCTCATGTAAACAGACTTTATAGTAGCTTATAAATTAAGGAGAAAACTATGCCTAGAAAAATCGATCAAACAAAGTGCGCTGGTTGTGGAGTGTGCGAAAGAGTGTGCATTATTGGATGCATCACAAAAGGAGATGACAGGAAAAGAATGATAATGGATTCTGCATGTGTTGACTGCGGTGCTTGCCAGCTTGCATGCCCTATCAAATGTATTTCTCGTTGAAGCATGGTTTTATAATAGTTAAGTTAGAAATAGAATCTAAATTACAAATAAAATACTAAATTACAATAAGAGCTGATGTGCAACTAACGAAAGGGTGTTGAGCGCCAGCTCTTTTGATTCGCTCGTAAGTGAAGAACATATAATAAAAGACTAGTGTATTGAAGATTCATCATCTTAAGAAGAAATGCATACTGTTAAGCCTCGTATTAATCATGACAGGTACATTTATCTCAGTCGTGGGATTTGGAGTAGTCGGCTTTGATTACAATCGTTTGAAGGAAAGTACGATCGAGAATGCTTGGTATCAAACCATTCATACCAATGATAATAACTTCTGGTATGGAATTGATCTTGGTAATAACGTGAATTTATTTGTAATAGGAAGTAGTGACTGAGTAGTGATTGTTTCCGAACACAAGTTAAAATATGATTTGACGATCAATTATAAGAAAAAGTTACGAAGGGCTGGCGACAGTCCTTTTTTGATTCGCTTATATCTTCAATTTTGATTTCCATAGAAATCAAAATAAGTACACTAGATCATAAGGAGCAAAGGAATTGATAGTATATTCCTGCGCTATTTCAATGAAATAACTTTATTCGTGTAAATTATGTTATGATAAATAAAAATTACTTCAAACATTTCGCTGTATTCAGATGTTATATTATTGTAAATATTTAAAACGGAGGTGGGATATTGCTTAATAGTGAGGATATGGATTATCTGATGGGGCAAATTGCAAATAAGAATATGGAAGCCTTTGAAGAGTTTTATATGGAAATGAGAAAAGCAGTCTATGGATTGGCATATGTCATTACAAAATCACCTTATGAAGCGGAGGATGTAATGCAAAATACGTTTATAAAAGTGTGGGATAAAGCGTCTCTCTATCATCACGGAACCAATACAAGAGCATGGACAATGAAAATAGCTAGAAATCTTGCACTGACAAAACTTAAGGAGAATAAACGGTTTGTAGAGCTGAGTACAGAAGTTCCATCAGAGGATGAGGTTACAAAAATAATACAAATACAGGAGCTAAATCAACTTTTGTCAGCGTTGAAAAAGGAGGAGCGTGAGATTGTTGTGCTCTACAGTGTAGGCTTTTCCCATAAAGAGATAGCAAGCATTATAAAAAAGCCCTATGCGACCGTACGCTGGAAATATAGTAATGCAATTAATAAACTATCTGCCATAGAAAGAGAGGGAAAGTATGAACGAGCATAATATACTCTCACAAATAAATGATACTTTAAAAGAGGCAACCCCCGATAATTTACAAGTGATCAAAGATAAGATACAAAAGATAGAAGAGGAGAAAAGAATAGTTATAGCAAAGGTTCTAACAAAAAGAATGCGCTTTGCGTTAGCTTGTCTGATTATTATTCTTGCAGGCGGAGTCACAGTATTTGCGAATACGATGACAGGCGGTGATTTCTTTCATATGTTTTACACCAAAGAGAACTCTCAGAATGCAGAAGATCAAGTATATATGGGTCTGGAAGAGTATAAAGAGATTTCATCCAGTACGATCGGTATTGTAGTGGATACGAATGAGATAGCAATTGAGGTTCTTGGTGCAGTTGCCACCGGTAACGTTGCATCGGTAATGTTAAGAGTTACTGCAAAGGAATTAGATACCGTATTATTAAATAACGGTGTTCTTCCCCAAGGTAACTATTGCTTTAACGATAATACCGGAGGGAGTTTATTTGAAGATTACGAAAATGCCAGCTATCGATATTACTACTCCCTAGAAGAGGTGGATCTACAGCCAAATCAATTTGATATCTTATATACAGTAGCAAGAAAAGAAACAATTACTGGTAATCAATTTACGATAGAATTAAATAAATTTGGCTACTTTTCTAAGGAGAAAGGGTTTGATGTATTATATGATAATCATTGGAATGTCGTAATCAGTTTTGATTCAATAGCCGATTATACAAAATCCTTCAATTATAATAAAGAAGTCATACTAGATAATCATAGCTTTACCATGAAACAGATTGCCATCACACCATTTTCATGTAGTATAGAACTAGAAGGCATACTTCCAGAAGATTCAGACATTGGTAACATAGTCAGCCAACTGGATGAATTGAATGATAAGTTGACGTTGTATTTTAATGAAGATACTATACTTGATAATAATGCTTTTAGCCACTCGGCCCTGGGAGGAAGAGCGGATAAAAATGGTGTATTAAGTGAAGAGGGAATGGTATATTGTCATTCGTATATTATGTTTGACAAACCGGTTTTGGTGGAGAAGATTACGGCAATTGTATTTCATGATGAAAAGTTTGATATGAATAACACAGATAATACAAAATAGATTTTCAGAGAATAGAGGGCTTTGATCAAAAGAGGACGATCAGTCCTCTTTTGATTTATATAGTAATATTAAGAAGGTTATAACTGTATTATAATTTGTATCTATTTCTTAGTCAAAGCATTATATACAGCCATTTTAATTACATTACTAGAGAAGGTTGCCCCGCTTATGGCATCGACGTCAAGACTGTTACTCTGAATAATATCCTCTGTTATAACCTCCGCTGGTTTCCCTTTTCCGTTGTCATGCTTAAGTATTGCTATCTTCGTGATTATGTGATTCTCAACAGTTACCTCAACGGTAGCCTTTACAATGCCCGCATCTTCACTACCGGTATATACACCATCCTCAATACTAGCAAGATCAAGACCTGCGTAGTTAAAAGCATCATAGGTATCCATCTTCTTAGAAGTCGTTTTGGTGATGATTAGAAAAATAGCAACCATAAGTACAATAAATAATATGACTGCAATAAGGCAGCCTTTCCATATTCGTTTCATTATAAAACTCCGTTCTACCCCATTTGGGGTGAATAATAATTAGATCAACTTGTTACATCGTATTATAAATAGGATTTCATTGTAATTTATGACCAATACTATAGTAATAACATTATTTGGATATATATTGTAATAATGGTTCAATATACTTTTTCTTTGTAAAGTCCATAGGATGATCATAGCTGGCCAGCATCCCCTTCTGATCAGTGGTAGGATCTTTTGCTTTCTTAAGCTTAATCTTTAATAAGCTCATCAAAAATTTATCGATGAGTGTTAATTTGCTGTAGTCAAATCCGCCTCTGAGATAAAAGAATGCAATATGATCCAACTGTTCAGTGGGGATGTTAGCTTTTCGCACCTCTTCTGTTGTTTCTTCTCTTACTGGAGTTGCACCTACCGCATATACAACTAGTTTTTTTCCTTTCAGGAGGTCAAAATTCTTCGTAATCAATTTGACACCATTTAAACCAATGGCATAAAGGCCTCCGCCATAGATGATGGTATCATAAGCATCTAAGTCACTGGCAGAAACAGAGGATGCTTCTTTCAAATCGCAATGTAGTTCCTCCACAAGCCACTGGGCATATTTTTTGGTAAATCCTGATTTTGAGCTATATATAACAATTGTTTTTTTATTATTTAACATAATCTCGTTCCATCCCTTCTAGATTTTTTTTTAAGGTTAATAAGGTGTGTAGTGTTGTTACTAAATCTTGACCCTTCAAGTCAGTGAACATCCGATGTAAAAATTCCTCGCTTCTTTGTGCGTAATTTAAATTAAACTCATTACATTTTGGTGTCATTTTAATTCGTAAACGTCGGCTGTCAGCCTCATCTTTTCTAAGCTCTACAAATCCCTTTTGCTCTAGCTTAAGGATCAGCTGTTTTACGTTCTGGTGAGAACTACCCACAGCATCGGACAATTCATTCAAGGTAGGTTCGTAACCTGCCATCGTTCCCAACATTCCTAGTACAAACCACTGCTTCGTAGTTATTTCATCAAAAAATGAATCACCAATCACCTGCAACTGGTTGGATAACATGAATAAGAGTCCAAAGATTAAATGTTCATTATCGTAATCCGGTAATTTCATTCTATTCCTCCAAGTAAATTATGTAATATATTACTTTATTTATATGTAATATATTACATAATTTTGATATTGTCAATTCGATTTTTATAAATTAATTAGACTTATTTCGACATCGATTTGAAATAAGAATAAGTGTATTAAGCTTATAATAGGAGGTTTCTCGTATATAAACTTTTAAAGATAAAATGAATGTTGTGGGTATTGAGTCTCTCAATGAATAAATGGCTAGAAAAAAAATACATCTCCAAATGCAAGTGATATTAAACCTAACAATTGGAGATGCACCATATTATAATAGAATTAACATTCTTCCTTAATGAGGAAGCGATAAGGATATCAGAAATTTATTATGCTGAAACTGTTTAATTATCTTATTCATTACTATATGCTATATAGGGGAACCAGACAGAGAAAGTTGCCTTTATTACTCCCTTACATAAAAAACATTAGGACATAGTTTTGCTTCATCGATCGCAAGGGATAAATTAGAATAGAGCTCTTTGTATCTAACATTCTTCCCAGTCATCCGAACGGTACCAACCCACATGGAGAGAGGAATTTCGGTATCATGGTAAGTAATCGTCGCTCCATTATAAGAAAGAACTTTCTCTGCTATTTCTTGGGCTTTTGAGACGTCGTCAGTATCAGTAACCAAGACAAATTCATCTCCGCCGATACGGAATAAGATGCAACCGTCATCGGAGTTGGAATCAATTCTTCTTAAGCATTCCAGAATCGCTTTGTCACCGGCTTCGTGACCAAAATTTTCATTGATTGGCATTAATCCTGTGATATCAAAGCATAGGACATAGCAATTGGTACGACTTGATAATAAATCATATAATTCGGATAGATCAACTTTTTTTCTACTCATTATGGTACCTCCATCATATTCAAATAAAATTCGTGGGAATATTTGTGTAAATTTCCACTGAGTTTTGAAGGCAGAGGGTGAGCTTCCCCATACTTTTGAAAATGCTCTGGTAAATACCTCCGGAGAATTGTATTGGTATTTCATCGCAATTTCTGTAATAGTTAAATCTGTATTCAATAAATCATGAGCTGCATGTGTCATCCTTCGTTTTGATATATATTCCTTTAGTCCAATATGAAAGGTATAAGCAAACAGCTTTTTTAAACCAGAGAGAGAGGAATAACAGGAATCTGCTATGTCATCTAAGGTAAATTTATTACAAAGATTATCCTCTATATAGTTTATTGCATCCGTAAGAATATAGAAATTTTTCAAAAGCATCACCTGCCTAATAAGAAATAATAAAACGGTACCGTAAATAGATCATATCATAATTATGTAAGTAAGGCTTGATGATTTGTATACAAAATTTTAAGATGAAACAGTAATTTCAGTTGAATTATTTTCGTAGATCTCAACACGATTTCTTCCGTTTCGTTTGGCTTGGTATAAAAGGTTATCAGCTCGATTCACAAGGGTATTAGAATCGTCATTAGTAAGCTGAGTCAGACCGATACTAATCGTTACCTCGAGATTCTCTACACCAAAATCATGATCACGGACACTCAGTCGAATTCCTTCAGCCAGAAGAGAGGCTTCTGATAATGTGATATTTGGAAGAACAATAATAAATTCTTCACCGCCATAACGACCCACATGATCTACATTTCTAACATTTTGAAGCAGCAGCTTTGATACCTCAATGAGAACTTTGTCACCGATTTGATGGCCATAGGTATCATTTACCCGCTTAAACAAATCAATATCTAACATCATTACACAGAGTGGTTCATTAGTAATATTCGACTGTAAGATGGCGGTTTCGAGCAGTTCATTTACCCGTTGATGATTGTAAAGTGCTGTTAAACTGTCACGAATAGAGCGATCCATTAACATATGATTCATATTGATTAATTCAGTGATATCACTGATGCAGCCAAGATTTACATCTTGGTCGTGATATTCCGTCGTTACAATCGTAATCAGTCCTTGAAAGGTTGAACCATCACTTCTTCGGAAGGTGATTTTTCGTTCTGTTACAGGAATATCGTTTTTTATATCATCAAATAGTTTGATCCGGTCACCGGGATCTTGATATAAACTCATTGCAGGTGAGTCTTTTAATGTGGTACGGTGTGCTTTAAATATCTCCTCGGTTTTTTTATTAACGTAGATTATTGTATTATCTTTAATGCTGGACAAGATAATGGAAAAGGGAACAGCTTCAACCATCGTTCGGAACAATTCCTCATTTTTTTGCAACAGCTTTGTTACTCTTATATCGCGACCAATAATCAGCAATCCCAGGAAGGCCTGAAGCTTAGAATCATACAGTGGTGTTATAGATAAACTAAAAGGAATCATGGTCCCGTCTTTCGATGGAATATTGATCTCATGAAAGCGTTGAGTTGTGGTAATTGTACCACCGGATTGTAATAC
Organism: Herbinix sp.; assembly: GCA_029238935.1. Lineage (GTDB taxonomy): Bacteria > Bacillota > Clostridia > Lachnospirales > Lachnospiraceae > Mobilitalea. Next base: position 152,880 of record JAQZBN010000004.1, on the reverse strand, counting down.
ATCAAGAATTTTTTGGTCTTGAAATAAATAGGAGGATGATTGATTGACAAGTTCTTTTTCTGTATAACCGAGAATATCATAAACTTGCTTGTTGATCTTTACAAAGGTACTGTTGGCATCAAGGAGCAAGGTCAGGTTTGTAATTTCATTAAAAAGTTCTTTATTCACCAAGGATGTTGGTATGGTTAGGAAATGATACTTTGTAATTGCATAATATACTCCGAATAGCATGATTAAGGAATGTAAGTGTCCCATTAAAGGTAAGTGTATAACGTCTAATGCAGGTAGTATGGTCTGTACGATGAGATTTGTTAAAAAGGAAAGTAAGCTGGTAGTTATGATCACCTTTGCTTGCTTTTTCTGACTGATACTGCTGGCTCTATTACCCCATAGTATCAAGAGTATGATACTTGCAAAAAGGTAAGAGAAGTTATATAGAAAATTTGCTTTATAGAAAAAATTCGTAATGAATGGACTGGGAATTTTATTTGCACCAAATAAAAATAGTGTCATATATAAAAACATAGGCGCGGGAAATATAATCAAGGCTTTCACAAACCAATACTTCAGGTTTTTATCCTCGGTGATTTCCATGACTAGATATAAGCTAATAGCAGTAAAGGTACACCATCCAAATGCAGATAGCTTATTCCATATAGAAAACTCATAAATCGTTTCAGAAGTATAAGCAAAGGAATAGAAAAGAGACCAGAGAAACAAAGATATATTTAATAATAAAAAGATTTTAGATACATTTGCATGCTTGTTATGCTGATATACAGATACTCCGACAAATAGATATAATACAGCAGCAATAACAGATAAGATTTGTAAAAATTCGTTCATGTTTTTGTCCTCCAGCAGCTCTTTGTTCTATTGTATCATAATGTCATATCGTGTCAATATAGAGAGCATATGGTACCAAAATAATAATGATAACTATACTTAAATTTTGATGGATGGATTATATTTTATAGAATATGTGTTCGAAACGTTAACTTGCGGTTCGTTTGGCTCCTGTGATATAATAGGAAGAAATAAGAAAACAGTTACGGCTTCAGAGCTGGAGTAAGGAGGAGCCTATGAAATTTATACATATAGCCGATGTGCATCTCGGTGCAACCCCGGATTCTAATTACCCATGGGGGATGGAAAGAGAAAAAGAAATATGGAACAGTTTTGATGAAATAGTTAGAATTTGCAATCAAGATAAGATTGACCTACTCCTGATCGCCGGTGATTTGTTTCATAAACAACCCCTGCTTAGAGAGTTAAAGGAAGTAAATTATATCTTAAGCAAGCTTACCACAGCAATGGCAGTAATCATTGCCGGTAACCATGACTATATAGGACCTAGATCACATTATGAGGAGTTTATCTGGAATGACCGAGTGACTTTTATAACTTCTGCAGCTCCAGATTCTATTTACTTTCCCCATCTAAACACAGAGGTTTATGGGTTTAGCTATCATACAAGGGATATCAAAGAACCTCTCTATGATACCTTACTTCCTAAGAGGGACGATCGAATTCATATCTTACTTGCCCATGGAGGGGACGAGCTGAATATACCAATCAATAAGAGACGTGTTTCCGACGCTGGTTTTGATTATGTTGCACTGGGACATATTCATAAACCGGAGATGATAAAGGATAGAATGGCGTACTGCGGATCGCTGGAGCCACTGGATAAGACAGAAATCGGCGAGAGAGGGTATATCTTAGGTGAGATTACAAAAGATATGAAAGAAAGCCAAACGAAGATTACGTTTATACCTTCCTCGGTAAGACAATATATTCGTCTGAAGCTGGAGGTTAATCAAGATACCACCAACGGGTCTTTGTCTGATCAGGCAAGGGAAGCGATCCATATATCCGGTAAACAGCATATCTATCATTTCATACTAGAGGGTTACCGAGATGAAGCGGTTCATTTTGATAAAGAAGCTCTATTGAAACTGGGTAATGTAATTGAAGTTACGGATCGAACGGTTCCGGATTATGATTTTGAAGCATTGTATCAGGAAAATACCGATAACATGATCGGTTTATACATAAAGAGAATTCGTGAAAACGCAGGCGAGGATGAGATAGGGAAGAAAGCTTTGTATTATGGAATTGAAGCACTGCTGGGAGCCAGGGATAAGTAATCGGGAGGAGAAATAGATGCAGTTAAAAAAACTAAAACTGAATTACTTTGGCCGTTTCCATAACAGAGAAATCGAACTAAAGCCCGGAATTAATTTGATTTATGGGAAAAATGAGGCTGGAAAGTCAACAATACATACCTTTATTAGGGGGATGTTATTTGGTATTGAGCGGTTTCGAGGAAGAGCTTCGAAGGATGATTTATATCAAAAATACCTTCCCTGGGAATATCCCGGTGCTTATAGCGGAAGTATGGATCTTGAGATAGGAGATAAGGTTTATCGAATTGCTCGCAACTTTCATGCGAATGATAAAAGTGTAGTAATACTTGATCTTGAGACCGGTAGAGAGATTACGCTTACAGACAATAGGATCAGTGAACTGATTCCGGGTTTAACGGAATCTGCATATAAAAATACCTTAAGTATGGAACAGTTAAAAGCTAAAACAGATGCTGAGTTATCAATTCAAGTTAGGAATTATATCGCAAATTTATCCATTGCAAAAAGTAAGGAAGTTAATGTAGCAAAAGCAATCACCTCGTTATCGGAGCAAAAGAAGTTACGGGAGAGCTCAGGAATTTTATCACAGATTGCGCAACTACAGGAGGAGATTACCGAGAACTTGGCAGCGGAAGTAAAAATTGATGCACTGGCGGTAGAACTTCGTGAACTTATGTCCAAGGAACAGGAGTATGGGAAGCTAAGGAAAAACCTACATAAGCAGGAGGAATCCGAGGAAGCAGAACGAATGGATCAATTACCGGCAATTCTGGAGAAATACCGTATTTATCAGGATTTATCCATGCAGATGAATCAACTGGATCGTAAGATGGAGGAGATAGAAAGTAGAGTACAAACAGGAGTAAAAGATCAACAATCCTTAGAACTATTCTCCGAACAAATCAAAGAAGCGGAAAAGCTTTCAGCGGCGGTGACGAAGTGGGAAGAAACAGAGGAGGACTTACGGGAAGAACTGGATCGGATGGAAACAAAGAAGAGGAAAGGATTTTATCTAAGTACACTTCCATTCATCGGGGTGGCGCTGGCAGTCCTTGCATTATCAGGGTTTCACCCCCTTGGAATACTGGGAACTGCGGTAATATTACTGATCAGTGTTGGAGTTACATACCAAAACTTCTGGCAGAATGAGAAGAAAAAACTCCATATAACGGAACAGGTAAAGAGGTGCAGTCAGGAGTTATCTTCCTATAAGAATATACTGGAAGGGATTTTTAATAAGAACCGTGTCAGTGCTCTTACAGAGCTTAAGCTTAAATATGAAAGTATGGTAAAGGATTATTATGCCCAAGCCCATTTCAGGGAGCAGCTTAAGGAAGGCAGGAACCGAAAGAATGAACTGGAAGATAAAAAGGATCAACTGTATGAAGTGATTATGCGCTATTCCCTGCAGTTTATTAAGGAAGATCTGTTAGAGGATGATACCATGGATAAGCTGGTTCAGGAGATTTCACGAAGAAAACAAGAAGCACAAAAGTGTAAGGAAGCTTTGGATGAGGAGTACCAGGATAGTATTGTTAAATTAGAGAAGATCCGATGGGAGTTATCAAAACTGGAGGGAAACGAAGAGAAACTTTTAAAAAATAGAGATGAGTTATCTCGTCTGAAGCAGCAACAGGAAGAAAGTCAAGTGGAGTTAGAGGCAATAAAAATGGCTTTAAGTACAATCCATAGTTTATCTTCTGAGATTCACGATAGCTTTGGCAGGGAGTTAAATGATGCGGTTTCAGATGTGATTAGTCAAATCACAGGAGATCGATACACGGATATTAAGATTGATGAAAAACTGGAGATGAAAGCTTGCCATAACGGCGAATATATATCCCTAGATAAGCTTAGCGCAGGCACCATGGATCAGATTTATTTTTCTCTTCGGCTGGCGGTGGCTGATTTGTTGTTGGGAAAAGATCGCGTACCTCTATTACTTGATGATAGCTTTGCTCTTTATGATGAGGAAAGGGTAAAAGCAGCACTTAGACAGATTTCCTTAAGGAAACAGGTTCTTTTGTTCAGCTGTCATAGCAGGGAAAAGCAATTATTAGATGAGATGGGATTACCATATCATTACGTGGATTTATCAAGTCAGATGTAATATAATCAAGTGGATAGAAGATGTCTTATAGGAATGAACACTAGGATTGAAGAAGTATCATTTCCATTTGATATAGGTTACCTATAACGTGGTTTATGATTACCGGTTTACAGACGGGAGATATTTTCATGGAGCAAAAACGAAAGATGGATCAGCAAAGGGTAAAACAACAGAAAGCGGATCAATTTAAGACTTATGGACAAAGGATCGATAGTCGGAAGAGCGATAAACTTAGGAGTAATAAACATAAGAGCGATAAACGTAAGAATGATAAACGTAAGAATGATAAACGGATGAAAATGGATCAAGGGACAGTTAGACAAGAGAGGAAAACAATCGGATACAGAATTAAAATTGCTCTACAATTATTATTCCTTCTTTTTCTCGTGACTGTTGCAGCAGGGTTTCTCTATTTTTATCTGCAATACGGTAAGCTCATCTTTGGAATGCAGTCCGATGCAATCGCACTCGTACGGGAATCAACCCCGGAGACTTTTAAAGCAGCTCAGACTAGTATTGTATACGATGCGGATGGCGGAATTATCTCAACCTTAAGATCGGAAAAAGATGTTTACTATCTTAATTATGAGGATATACCAAATCTAGTCAAGGATGCTATGGTAGTCACGGAAGATCGTAAGTTTCTGGAACATGATGGTGTCGATTATTTAGCAAATATCAGAGCAGCGATGGCACTCATTAAGAACAAAGGGGTAATCACTCAAGGGGCCAGTACGATAACGCAGCAGTTAGCTCGTAACATCTTTCTGACCAATGAAGTCACTTATGAAAGAAAAATACAAGAGATTTTTATAGCGCAGGAACTGGAGAAGAAATATACTAAGCATGAGATCATAGAATTTTACCTGAACAACATCTATTTTGGGAATGGTTATTATGGGATACAGGCAGCAGGAAAGGGGTATTTTGGAAAAAGCATAACGAAATTATCCTTATCACAAACAGTTTTTTTATGTGCAATTCCGAATAATCCTACATTATATAATCCGGTTACCAAGATGACAAATACCTTGGAGCGAAGGGATCGTATCCTTTTTCAGCTCTATGAAGATGGTCTGATTGCGAAAGGGGATTATGAGAAAGCAATTGCGGAAAAGATATTGATCGGTAAACAAAAGCAATTTAAGAACAACTATGTGGAAACTTACGTTTATTACTGTGCTATTCGTGCATTAATGAAGGAAAAAGGATTTATATTCCGTAATGAATTTGAAAATAAAGAAGATAAGTTAAATTATGAAACCGCCTATAATGAGCTATATTATAGTTGTCAAAAGGACCTATTTGTATCGGGGTATCGAATTTATACATCCATCGATCAGAACAGACAAAAGCTACTGCAGAAGTCAGTGGATCAAGCCTTGGAGAAGTTTACGAAGGTAAATGAAGAAGGGGTCTATCAGATGCAGGGGGCTGCAGTTTGTATTGATAATGAGAGCGGTAAAATAGTGGCAATCGTAGGAGGCAGGGATCAAGATTTATCCGGTTATACATTAAACAGGGCGTACCAAAGCTTTCGACAGCCGGGAAGTGCCATTAAGCCGCTTATCGTCTATACCCCCTCCTTTGAACGAGGGTATAATCTTGACAGTACGGTAGTGGATGAACCGGTGAAAGGAGGACCCAAAAATTCGGGGAGAACCTACGCCGGGGAAATGAAACTCCAAAGAGCCATTGAAATATCGAAAAATACGATTGCCTGGAAACTGTTTGACGAACTAACACCGGAAGTAGGGTTATCGTATTTACTAAAGATGAATTTTACAAAGATCCATCCCAGAGATTATGGTTTGGCTGCTTCCCTAGGAGGATTTACAATTGGTGTAAGCCCCGTAGAGATGGCAGCAGGTTTTGCTGCTCTTGAAAAGGATGGATATTATACCGAACCAACCTGCATTATTAAAATAATGGATACCAGGGGGAATGAAGTGGCTTTGGATCAAACCGAGCCAAAGGTTATATATAAAGCTAAGGCGGCAAGAATGATGACACAGGCATTGACCGGAGTCATGACGAATGGTACAGGCAAAGGTCTGGCACTTACGAATACGCAAAGTGCCGGAAAAACGGGTACCACGGACCAGAGAAAAGATGGATGGTTTGTAGGATATACACCGTATTATACCACGAGCGTATGGGTCGGCTATGATATGCCAAAGACAGTGGAGGACTTATCAGGATCTACGTATCCAGGGATCATTTGGCATAATTTTATGGATCAAATACATGATAAGACCATGACGGATACTTTTAATTAATGATGGAATGCGTTATAAAGAAAGGAGTTTGTTCACGTATAAGTACATGGAGTTTATGCATGTACAAACTTCATGACAACCCCCTTTTTAGTTACAGTTCCATAAACTTATATTTGGGATTGTTTTTAATAACGCTTCCAATAAAACAAGGATGTCATTCCTTCTATCCCAACAGTGGTTGATTGTTGTGGAATATAGAAAGAGTGACATCCTTTATATAAAGTTTATATTAATCTGTGATTACTTTGCCCTGTTTATGATCGTCCATAATTTTACGGATACGTTCAATTGGATTTAATAGACGGCTGATACTGTTATCATGATTGAGGGTATCGATAATTAATGCAATATACTTACTCATATCAACATTGATATAATAAGGTTTTGTTAATAATTCAGGAGTTTGATAAATTAAGTTGGTAGTAAGTACACGATAGATTAAGCCGGAGTTATAGGCTTCATCAAATTTATCAAATCCATTGGTAAATAAACCGAAGGTACAAGCAGCAAAAATTCTTCCTGCACCGCGCTTCTTTAACTCGGAAGCAACATCGATAATACTTTCACCGGAGGAGATCATGTCATCGATGATTAATACATCCTTGCCATCCAGATCGGAACCAAGGAATTCATGAGCAACGATAGGATTACGGCCATTTACAATTTTTGTATAGTCACGTCTCTTATAGAACATACCCATATCAAGACCTAAGACATTGGCATAATAGATAGCTCTGGACATACCGCCTTCGTCCGGGCTGATTACCATCATATGTTCTGCATCTAATTTAATATCCGGCACATTATTTAATAACGCTTTGATAAATTGATAATTTGGTTGTACTGTTTCTAAACTATTCAGAGGGATTGCATTTTGTACTCTTGGATCGTGAGCATCGAAGGTAATGATACTTTCTACACCCATATTGATTAATTCCTGTAATGCTAAGGCACAGTCAAGTGATTCTCTGGAGCTGCGTTTGTGTTGTCTTCCTTCATATAGATAAGGCATAATAACTGTAATTCTTCTGCCTTTACCACCTAAAGCAGCAATGGTTCTTTTTAAATCCTGATAATGATCGTCTGGAGACATGTGGTTCGTTTGTCCACATACGGTGTAGGTTAAACTATAATTGCATACATCAACAAGCAGATAAAGGTCGGCACCTCTTACGGACTCTTTAATCATACCTTTGGCTTCGCCAGTTCCAAATCGTGGGCAACAGGTGTTCATCAAATAAGAATCTCTTTGATATCCGGAAAATGCGATGGTACCTTTGTGTTCACTTTCTCTAGAATTACGCCACTCAACAATATAGTCATTAACTTTCTGGCCTAAACTCTTACTGCTTTCGAGTGCAATAATACCAAGTGTTCCAACAGGAATTGTTTCCACGATCTTCTCTTGCTTTGACATTACTTTTCCCTCCATAAATTAAATAAAATAATCATTTGCGTCCAAATCCATTAAAAGTTATACCATTATAAGATACGTTCGTCAAGACAGTTTTGATATTATTCGACTAACTTCCTCGAACTTCGCTAATGGCTTTCCGTAAACGAATGTCATCACCGATGATTCTTCGTATGGAATAATTACTGATTATTCTGGAATAAATACGTTCACTATAATTGGTATTTAAATTATCCAAGGACAAGTTGGTAGAAATTATAGTGGATTTACGGCGGAGTAAACGTTCGTTGATACATAGATAAAGTTGGGAGGTTGTAAATGTATTATTTAACTCCGTACCCAAATCATCAATGATCAATAAATCACAATCAAGAATGTAACTAAACTGATTTGCCGCTTGATATGCATTTTCTTCATCTTTCCCAAACTTATACTTTTCTAAGATATCAAATAAATGAAAAGCAGTGAGGTATATAACGGTATATCCTTTGTCCAAAAGCTCCTTTGCAATGCAATTAGCTAGGAAAGTCTTCCCTACTCCAGTATTTCCTAGTAGCAGTAAGTTATCCCTTTTTTTATCAAAATGTCTTATAAAAGTTTTACAACTGGCAACTACCTTCTGCATATTTGATAAGGGGGAAGAACCGAGGGTTTCATCAATATAGTCATCCGAATAATAGGCAAAGGAGAAATTATTAAAATTTTCTTTTGCTAAGATCGTTTTTATATTGGACCCATTGTATAACAGATCGGTGATTGCTTGTTTAAAACAATTGCACTTTTCAGTACCGATAAAACCAGTATCCTTGCATTTACTGCATTGATAATGCAGTGTTAAATAATTCTCAGGATATCCATGGGATAACAGCAACTCAATTTGTCGTTGCTTCAGTGACTGCGACTGTTCCTTCAATTGCATTAAACAACTAGTATCTCCTAAAATTGCCATCCTGCCGCTTTGAGCAGAGAGGGTAATCATTTCATTTTCTAATCGCTTCAATTCAGGAATTGCAGCGAAAGCTTCCTGTCTGCGACGGTCCAGATCGTGCTTATTCTGTAACTGACGACTATCATATTCCCGCATGATTTGGTTGTATTGATCATTTTTTAATGCCATTATGATTTCTCCTTATAACCCTTTATTCAAAAGTTTACGTTCCAAGTCGGCATAGTCCTGTGCAGAATAAGTTCTTTGCGGAAACTGGTTGAATTTGTTGGTTGATGGCTTGGCAGGAGGGGTTACCTTTGGATAAGAATCCTGATGCTTATGGCCTTTCGTAAACTCTTCATCTAAACGGGAGATATCAGCTAAGCTTTTGGCTCCCTTCTTAAACCAGGTTTCCAGTATTTTGTCTGTGTATTTAAAGTCAGGTTTTTGAGTTCTTAAAATTGTTCTATTACAGGCCTCCGTAATGATTTCATCCGAAAACCCAAATTGATCGATCCATTTTGATATGTACTGCCGTTCAATCTGACCTGGTAATCGATTTAATCCAAACGCTTTCGATACCGCATTGTAATGATCATTGTAGGTTGCGGTTGCTTCCTTCGCCTTCTCCTCGGTATCAATCCCGTCTTCAGCCCAAGTAAGGGCGACAGCTTCTATGTAGGACACATTTTTCTTACCCTTGGATACACAATACTCATATAAATACATGATTAACTCTGCTGAAAAATGGAGTTCTTCGTATAGATAAAGAATTAATTGAATATCCAGTGTCTTTAAAGGTTTATCGAGATAGATTTCAACGATATGCATGATCCATTTGATTTCATCATTATTGGTTAGCTGTGCAGTTTTCTCTGCGGAATAAGTCTGTCTAGGCGCAGGGCTCTTAGGAACCGGAGCAGAAGAAACTTTTTCGTGATATTCTGGAATAGATGCTGACATCATCTCATCTTGATCATCGGCATCAATATCTACGGGAATATTACGATAGGATGTTCTCTCTAATTGTTTTATGTTATCTCGGGTAGCAGGGATCTCGATCGGAGTCATAAGGCTAGCGGCAATTTCATCCTGTTCCGGACCCTGTTCATAAGTTTCATTTGTATTTTGTATATTATTTAAATCAGTTAAATGTATGGAAATGATTTCTTTTTGGGAGTTGCGGCCTAAGGAAAGCAGCTGCAGTTTTTCCCAGTAATTTAATGCACGGATTACATCCTTCTCTGTATTGTCTAAACGATCGGCGATGGAAGAAATCGTTACCTCCGGACACTTTCCGTGAAAGCTTCTTAGTAAATAGAGGTATACTTTTACATAAGCTCCGTTGGCGGACGGCATATAGTGGTCGATGAAGGTATTTGGTATAATGGTTACATCATTGATACCTTCCGCGTGTAATGTTATTTTATTCATATTTCACCCAACTCCTCTGGTGCTTTCTTAATGCTAGGCACATTATAACACAAGCTTAGATTTCTGAAAATAGCCTATTTTCTGGCACTCCGAGGGATAAAGCAGTTTGTGGATGGTGTGGATAACGTGGATGAATCCTTGGAAGAAATATGTAAAATAATGTAAAAATAACTGTGGAAGTATAGAAACCATGAATTAAATGGATAAAAAGACTATATTTGTAGAACAGACGGAGAGCAAAAAATAATCCACAGCATTTCTCAACAAAAATGTTGATAATCCTGTGGATAATGTGGATAACTATTGGCCTAAAAGTGATTCTCCCACAATTACAATGTCTCCGGCACCCATAGTTATCAACAGGTCACCGTTCATACAATTTTGTAATAAAAAATTTTCAATTTCATCAAAACTAGGAAAATAGTAAACTTCTTTACCTAAAAGTGCGATTTCCCGCTCTAAATCTCTGGAGGAGATATCCCCAGGATCACTTTCTCGGGATGCATAAATGTCAGCGAGGACAATTTTGTCGGCAAGAGAGAGAGCCTGTGCAAATTCCTTCAGATGTTGCTTGGTTCTGGAGAAGGTATGAGGTTGGAATACACAAACAATGTCTTTGTGTGGATATTTCGCTGCAGCTTGTAAGGTAGCTGTAATTTCAGTGGGATGATGGGCGTAGTCGTCAATGACGGTTACACCTCCGAGCATACCTTTAAACTCAAAACGACGAGCAGTTCCGGTAAACGCTAATAACGCTTTCTTTATCTGTTCCATTGGTATTTGACTCTGCATACCAATTGCAATTGCAGGAAGGGAATTAGAGATATTGTGCTCTCCGATCACATTTAATTGAATGCGATCAATGAACTCACCACGATAATATAGATCGAAGCTGCCCTGACCCATCTCATTATAGCTGATTTGGTCTGCTGCATAATCAAAGGAGGTTACTAGGGTGTGATGCTTTGGATTTACAATTCCGTAAGTATAAATCTCACATTCAAGATCCTTTACGATCTCTTCATAACGGTCAATCTCACCGTTAATAAACATTTGACCACTCTTATTTAATTTCTCCGCAAATTTCTTGAATGATCGTCTGATATGTTCTAAATCTTTGAAATAATCCAAGTGATCCTCATCAATATTTAGGATGATACTTCTGGTAGGAAAAAAGTCCAGGAAGGAATCAGTATATTCACATGCTTCTGAAATAAAGTGCTGTGAATTTCCAATACGGATATTACCGCCAATGGCATCGAGCACTCCGCCAACTGATATGGTAGGATCTAAATTACCTTCCATAAAAATCAAGGAAAGCATGGAAGTGGTAGTTGTCTTGCCGTGGGTCCCGGATATGGCAATGGCATCTTCAAAATTAAGCATCAGCTGTCCAATCAGTTCTGCCCGATTTAACATAGGGATATTTCTTCTTTTTACTTCCTGAAATTCTACGTTATCCTCCTTAACTGCAGCTGTGAATACAACCAGTGCAATATCGTCGGTGATATTAGCAGCTCTCTGGCCGAGCATGACATCGACACCAATCATTTTTAGATGCTCGGTTTGTTTGTTTTTCCCACTGTCAGAGCCACTTACAGTAAACCCTTTCGTATGTAAATACTCTGCAAATCCGCTCATACTGATACCACCGATACCAATAAAATGAATGCGGCATGGCTTGTCAAAATCTATTTTATACATAGTACACTTCCTATTCTTTAATATACATAATGTTTGATGTTACATTAGCTATTATAACCTTTTTGACTTAAATTACAATAATATTTTACCGTAGGATGCCCATAAGGAGGGCTTTTTAAGCTGTTTAATAGTAATTATATTCGTATTCTGCTAAGAGGATACCCGAATCTACCAAAAAAACAAAAAATTAACACATTAAATAATAACTTATGTAAAAGTTTATGAAATATGCCAAAAATGTTACATTTTAATCCAAAATTTTCGTAAATATTATTCACTTTTGTAAATGAGTATGTTATAATACCCTCAGTAACCAATATATGGGATAAATGAAACTATTTCTTAAGGATTAGGAACAGGGAAAAGTTCTAAAAACTTTAGTTTATAACTTTAGTTCATTCTACTTTCGCTGTATAACTAACGATAAATATGACAGAAGGGGGACACAGTCTATGCAAATTACTGATGTACGCGTACGTAAGGTTAGCAAGGAGGGCAAGATGAAGGCAGTTGTGTCAATCACCATTGATAATGAATTCGTAGTTCATGATATCAAGGTGATTGAAGGGGACAAAGGTCTTTTTATTGCTATGCCGAGCAGAAAAGCCGGAGATGGGGAATACAGGGATATTGCACATCCGATTAATTCGGATACTAGGGACAAGATCCAGAAAATCATCCTCGAGAAGTACGAAATCGCAGCTCTGGATACAGAGCTCGAAGAGTAGTTACAAGAAGTGGTGTATGGAACAAAAAAGGGGAACCGGATTGCCGGTTCCTTTCTTTTGATTCGGAACGATAGTATACCTTGTAGGAACCTATCTATTATTTAAAAGAGGTTACATAATTCTGACAGAGAAAAGGAAAGTTAATTGATATAACTGTTGCCACGACTTGGTAGAAGGATTATAATAATACCAAATGCTTGAAATTAGTCCGATGTATATATTATAACAGTGTGAAGAAAAAGCATCTTTGTGGAAAAAAATTTTCAAGTTTGTAAAGTGGTACACAATCCTTAGTCTTTGGGAGGATTGAGTGCTGTAAGTAGCATCATGGAAATGATTGTGTGAAAGTAAAGAAAGGTATGGTTCTTAATATGAGAGACAACGTTAGGATGAAATGTGATTTACTAGCGAATAATTATAGTATGATATATCAAAACTTTAAAGGAAATTACGCAACCAATTTGAGATATGGTGCGCTTTTATATGCGTTATCAGATAAAAGTGTGGATATCGGTGCAATTAGCCAGTGTAAAACTATTATTAAGAAAAATACCGGTGTTTTTTCGCAATTTAAAGATATCACATTTTTTATGACAACGGTTATGCTATCCTTAGTAGAAAATCCTGAAGAAGTATTTCAAAGGACGGTAAAGATCTATGAGGATATGAAAAACGAAGGCTTTCATTCTTCTGCTTACCTTGCCATGTCGTCATTATTCATAGCACTCAAGGCAGAACCATTTGATTACCAAATTATAATATCAATGACGAAAAGATTTTTTGATGCCTTTAAAAAAGAGCATCGATTTATCACCTCTTATGATGATTATGGATTTGCCACCATGCTTGCCCTTGCGGGTTTACCGGTAGACCAAACAGTTAGGGAAGCGGAATATTGCTTCTACAAACTAAAGGAGTATTTCTCCTCCTCCAATTCAGTACAATCATTGACCCATACCCTAGCCTTTGGAGAAGAGGATCCATCAATAAAATGCGACCGAGTAATTGAAGTTTATCAAACCTTAAAGAATAAGAAATGTAAGTTTGGTAAAGGAGGAGAGCTACCATTTTTAGGTGTTATTGCTCTGATCTCTGATGATATTAATCGGATCACAGATGAGATTGTTGAAATAAATGAATATCTAAAAACCAAAAAAGGGTTTGGATCTTGGTCCATCTCTTCTCAGGAACGAATTATGTTAGCCTCTGCTCTTGTATGTAGTGGTTATGTGGAGGGGCGTAAAGATAGTAAACAAGAACTTACTCTAGCAAACAGTATCACAAGCATAGTGATGGCTCAGCAGATGGCAATCATAGCGGCTACTTCAGGATCAATTGCAGCAACAACCAGTGCAACAATATAATAATAGCAAGAATTGGATATCATAGTATAACTTGGAGTAAGATTTGAGGGAGTATCGCTATATTGACATAGCAAAAATTATTAAATATTCAATTTATAACATGCTATAATGAAAAAATACTATTATCGAAAATACAATAAAGAGTACCATAAGGAATACGATGTGCTATATTTGTGCATAACGTTATTTATTATATAGAAGAAACAAGTAGAAAGAGATAAAAACTGGAATAAAGTAAGAATGAGGAAGTACGATGCATATAATAATAGGACTAGGAAATCCAACTGCACAATATCAAGCAACCAGACATAATGTAGGCTGGGATGCTATAACCAAGTTATCGGATGATTATAAAATACCAATGGATTCAAAAGAACATAAAGCGATCTGTGGAAAAGGTTATATCGAGGGAGAAAAGGTAATATTAGTAAAACCAACCACATATATGAATCTTAGTGGTGAATGTGTACGGGAGTTGGTGGATTATTATAAGGTCAGTCTCGAGGAGATTATCGTTATCTACGATGACATCAGTTTGGATGTAGGGCAGTTAAGAATTCGAAAGCAAGGCAGCGCCGGAGGTCATAACGGAATAAAAAGTATCATTGCACATCTGGGTACCGAGGTGTTTCCAAGAATTAAAGTAGGTGTCGGTGATAAGCCAAAGGGATGGGATTTGGCAGACTATGTGCTGTCCAGATTCCATGATGAGGAGCAGAGCCTGATCAGAGAAGCCTTAAAAAATACCTCGGATGTATGTAAAAGCATCCTTACATCCGGTATGGAGAATACAATGAATTTGTATAATAAGAAGAAATAAATTTCCAAGCAGGAGGAAACATCGTTGAATACATTTACGGCCCCCCTGAAGGAATTAAAAGAGTTTAATGATCTCAGGGACACAATTATATTAAAAAACCTGCCGGTACAAGTTACCGGCTGTATTGATTCCCAGAAATGTCATTTGATGTACGGATTAAGTGAAGGTTTCCGCTATAAGGTTATTGTTACGTACAATGACTTGAAAGCGAAAGAAATCTACGAGGATTATAAACTGTACGAGAAGGATGTGTATCTCTACCCAGCCAAAGATATCATTTTCTATAGCGCAGATATTCATGGAAATGCCATCGTTAGAGATCGTATGCAGATATTACGTCGTTTGATAGAAAAAAAGGATACAACCATTATCATTAGTCTGGATGGTGGTATGGATCAACTTCTACCGTTGGATTTTATCAAGGAGAGAGTGATTGAGATTGGTGAAACTTCCACTATCCATATGCAGGAGCTCAGTGCTGCCCTTGTCCATTTGGGGTATGAGAGACAGGCTCAGGTAGAGAATCCCGGAGACTTTGCCGTTAGAGGTGGTATTATTGATATCTTTCCTTTGACTGAAGAAACTCCTTACCGTATAGAGCTATGGGGCGATGAAATTGATTCGATTCGAACGTTTGACGTAAGTAACCAAAGATCCATTGAACGAGTGCATCGGCTTATCATTTATCCAGCAGCAGAGATTATTTTAGACCAAAATCGTATTGCTATGGGCTTAAAAAAGATTGAAGCAGAAGAAAAACAATATGTAAAAAGTTTACGAGACCAATTTAAGACAGAAGAATCAGCTAGAATTCATAATATTATAGAAGAATTTAAAGAGAATCTGGATGCTCACCAGGGTTCGGTAGCAATTGAAAGCTATATTCATTACTTTTATGAAAATACGATGAGCTTCTTCGATTATTTTCAGAATGATGATACGATTTTTTTCCTTGATGAACCAGGTAGATTAGAAGAAAAGGGTGAAGCAGTAGAAACAGAATTCCGTGAGGGCATGATAGGCCGTATTGAAAAGGGATATATTCTCCCGGGTCAGATGGATGTAATCTACGGTTATAAGGAGTTATTTGCGGCACTTTATAAAAAAAATGCAGTATTAGTCAGTACCATGGAGGTTAAGAATAACTACTTTGTACCCAAGAAAAAGTATGATTTTACCGTACAAACCGTTGCCTCCTATCATAAAAACTTTGATGTCCTCATTAAGGATCTGGAACGATGGAAAAAGAATAAATACCGGGTTATTTTATTATCCGGTTCCAGAACCCGGGCAAAACGCCTCAGTGAGGATTTGCAGGAATATAATCTCAGTGCTTTTTATAGTGAGGATATGGACCGGATACTAAAAAGCGGAGAAATTATGGTTGCTTACGGAAATCTTCGCCGTGGTTTTGAATATCCAATGATTAAGCTAGTTATTATATCCGAAAGCGACATCTTTGGTACGGAGAAGAAGAAAAAGAGGAAAAAGTCCAGTTATGAAGGGACCAAAATACACAGCTTTACAGATTTGACTGTCGGTGATTATGTAGTTCATGAAAATCATGGACTGGGTATTTACCGGGGAATTGAAAAAATCGAAGTTGATAAGATCACAAAGGATTATATTAAAATAGAATATGGCGGTGGAGGCGTGTTGTATATTCTTGCAACAGGCCTAGATGTCATACAAAAATATGCCGGCTCGGATGCTAGAAAGCCGAAATTAAACAAATTAAATTCCATCGAGTGGAAGAACACCAAAGCGAAGGTAAAAGGTGCAGTTAGAGAAATTGCCCAGGAACTGGTGGCTTTGTATGCACAAAGACAGCAAAAGGAAGGGTATCAGTTTGGATCGGATACCGTATGGCAAAAGGAATTTGAGGAAAGCTTTCCTTACGATGAGACCGACGACCAATTAACAGCGATCGAAGCAACAAAGAGGGATATGGAAAGTAAGAAGATCATGGATCGTTTGATCTGCGGTGATGTTGGTTATGGTAAGACAGAGATTGCAATCCGCGCGGCGTTTAAAGCTGTTTCCGATGGAAAGCAGGTAGTTGTGTTGGTACCGACTACGATCCTTGCGCAACAACATTATAATACTTTGGTCCAGAGAATGATGGATTTTCCGGTTAGCGTGGATATGCTATCGAGATTTAAAAGTGCAGCAGATCAGAAGAAGGCCATTGAACGTCTTAAAAAAGGAAGCCTTGATATTATTGTCGGAACCCATAGGGTGCTCTCTTCTGATATCAAATTTAAGAATCTTGGGTTGTTAATCGTAGATGAGGAACAACGATTTGGTGTTACCCATAAGGAAAAGATCAAACAGTTTAAGAAGGATGTGGATGTACTGACCTTAACGGCAACTCCGATACCAAGAACTCTTCATATGAGTTTGATTGGCATTCGGGATATGAGTGTTCTTGATGAACCGCCGGTTGATCGTCAACCAATCCAGACCTATGTATTGGAACACAATGATGAGATTATTCGGGAAGCCATCAGCAGAGAGTTAGCCAGAGATGGTCAGGTATATTATGTCTATAATAGAGTCAACGGGATAGATGAAGTGGCAAATAATATAGCCCGTCTGGTTCCCGATGCTAATGTGGCTTTTGCCCATGGGCAGATGGCAGAGCGGACTTTGGAAAAGATTATGTTCGACTTTATCTCTGGTGAGATTGATGTATTGGTATCAACTACAATTATTGAGACGGGTCTGGATATCTCCAATGTGAATACGATGATTATCGATGATGCGGATCGCTTAGGACTATCCCAGCTATATCAGTTGAGAGGTCGTGTTGGTCGTTCCAACCGTTCTTCCTATGCATTCTTAATGTATAAGAGAGATAAGATGCTAAAAGAAGTAGCAGAAAAGCGTCTGCATGCGATCAAAGAATTTACCGAGCTGGGTTCTGGTTTTAAAATAGCCATGAGAGACCTAGAAATCCGTGGTGCCGGTAATCTTCTGGGTGCTGAGCAAAGTGGTCATATGGAAGCAGTAGGTTATGATCTCTATTGTAAGATGTTAAATGAAGCTGTAAAAATGATGAAGGGTGAAGTGACCGAGGAAGAAACCTTCGAGACTACGGTGGATATGGATATGGATGCCTACATCCCGTCCACTTATATTAAGAATGAGATGCATAAGCTGGATATCTATAAGAGAATTGCAGAAATTGAAAATGAGGAAGAACTTATGGATATGCAAGAGGAGTTGATGGATCGTTTTGGTGATTTACCAAGTGCAGTGAACAATCTCTTAAACATTGCGCTGATCAAATCCATCTGCCATAGTGTATTTGTTACCAGCTTGGTTCATAAGAAGGAAGAAGTAAAGCTTGTAATGTACCAAAAAGCAAAACTTATGGGAGAGAAAATACCAGAACTACTATCAAAATATCAGAATATATTAAAGTTTTACCCTCAAGGAAACCCTTATTTTACATTTCAGTTACCAAAAGCTCCGCCATCTGGAAAAGTGGACACCATCGCTATCTTTGACCAGATCAAAAAGCTTTTAGAAGATTTTAAGCAAATGTTGGCAGATTAGGCCAATCACCTTGACAAGAGATACAGGGATTACTACAATGAAAAGGATAGTGAAACGGAAAAATATAGTTACGGTTTAAAAGGGGAAACACGATGAAAGGGAAACGAATACAATTACTTTTTACAGTTATGATACTTGGGATGCTGGTGTTAAGTGCCTGCAAATCAGGTGCAGATAAATTTGAGATGACAAATTATATGGATAACTCGATCAGTACTATTCGAAGAAGGACCGGAATAGAGTTAAAAGAACAAAGCAAAGGAGTCTACTTGACCGAAAATGTAATGCAGGTCATGGCACCGGATGGGGACGTGACATCAATTAAGTTATTGCCCAATGCCGGAGAACTTACCTTATACGAGATTGGAATTGGTATGAAGATCAACGAGGTACAGGAAAAACTGGGGGAACGTTTTGGTGAGGAAGAGTCAAAAACCTTAAATTCGTCGGATCAAACAATAACTTATGGATATCTTGATGGCGAAAATGAATTGTATATTACCTACGGAGTGGATAGTGAGCTGGTTACAGAAATCTCCTATTACCATTTGGAAGCAGCCAAGGATGAGTCTGGGGATGTGATCGCAAATGAAAATGGCGGAGAGCTGATCGCTATGATCGGAGACACCAGAGTATATTATAATGAAGCTATGGTATATATCAAGTCTGTCCAGGAGAATTATGAAACAGAGTATGGTAAGGAAGTATGGGATGCCAAAATCATTGAGAATGGGACTACCTTTGGAGACTCCATCAAGGAGGAAGTGTTAAAGCAAATTACAGAATTAAAGGTAATAGCAAAAGTTGCTCAGGAAACAGGGATAGCTCTAACAGAAGAAGAAATGGCAGATGCAAAGGCTTATGCAAAAGAACATTACGAAAACCTGACCAAAGAGGACATCAACCGGTATTTTATTACGCAGGAGTTGCTAGAGAGAGTATATGCAGACAATATACTCGCGGAAAAGGTATTTGAAGAAAAAACATTAAATGTAGATACTGAAGTACCTGATTTAACTGCACAGCAGATCACGGTTCAAGATATTCTGATTTATGGAGTAAACTTCGATAGTGAGGGAAATAAAGTCGATATGACATCCGAGGAAAAGGAAAGTGCATATGAAAAAGTAACTTCCCTCCTGGAACAAGCAAAAGAAACTGATAATTTTTATGCTCTGGCGGAAACTAATTCCGAAGCAGATACCTTTGAATATACCTTTGGACGAGGAGAAGGACCAAGTGATTATAGCGAAGTCTTTGAACAAGCAGCCTTTTCTTTGAGAACTGGACAAGTAAGTGAGATCATTACTACTGATTACGGCTGGCATATTCTGTACTGTGTTACCGATTTTAATAAAGATGCAACCATTCAGGTAAAAGAAAACATCATAGAGCAACGTCGGAATGATATGTTTGCGAAAGAGTATTCCGAATGGGCTGCAAACTATGATGTAGTATTAAATATTGAAGCATGGGATGCAATTGGTTTCACCGAGTAACGTAATCTTATTTCACAGGTAATTTACAGTAATCACAGATTGCTTTGATAAAATTAATTGTAAAGAACGCTGTGAAAATCCCACAGATAATTCCACCAAGAATATCGCTGGGATAATGAACAAATAAATACATCCGGGAGTAAGCCATCATCGAGGCCATTCCGTATACTACAATGCCGAGAGGTCGAATGTAATAGAAGCATACCGTTGCCGCAGTAAAAGCTTGCATCGTATGTCCGGAGGGGAAAGAGTAAGAGTGTATTCTTTTGATCAGTAAAGGGATCTCCGGAAACTGATTGCAAGGACGTAATCGGCCAAACAATGGTTTTAAAACATCATCTCCTATGAATTTTGCAAGTAATAAGGAGAGAAGAAGAACCATACCACATCTTTGATACTTCTTACGAGTTAATAAAATTAGAGCAAGTACAATCCAGAGAAATCCTGCATTACCGAGAGTGGTTACAAAAACCATCACCCGGTCCAGTGCAGGATTTTTTAAATGCTCCTGTATATAAAATAATATAGATTGATCTATGTTTTGAATAAAATTTAACATTATTATTTACCACACTTTTTATTTTAATATATGGGGGTCAGGGGTAGGGTATGAGTATATTCTGCACCATAGGAATACTATTTTGGTGATATCTTTGTACGAACATCTTTGTAATTATGATAGTGGTCATGGGAAGCAAATGCAAGGTTAAGTAATAACCATCAGCACCAGCAGCTTCCAAATCTCTTTTCTATCATTAGCTATGATTCTTTTGTATTACCATTTACGACATAATACACTATAAATCGCGTTCTTTCATATAATAGAAAAAAGGAGGTGATTCTATGAATAATTCATGTTGGATCATTTTACTACTGCTCTTATGCAGTCGCAATAAGGTAGAACATAAGCCCAATCCGCCGAAACCTCCGGTTTGGTAAATAAAATATAAGATAAAAATTGCCGGAGACCTATATAAATTATGAGGGACTCCGGCAATTTAGTGTTCTTTCTTAAAACGGTTCCTTGCTTAATCCTTACTTTTCCATTAAGTCTCAGTATTAAGTCTTAGCTGGCAAACATACGTTTGCAAAGTTAAAGATGTAATGGTATAATGTGGTAAGAATACATAATTGGGTAATGAGAAGTATTTAATGTAGGTTCAATAGTAGATCAATAATGAATTATTTTTATAAACATGCTTGATAACATAAACCATAGTTTAATATGGAAAAGATAAAGATATAGATGATCATAGAACATGAATTATTGGTAATAGAAGAGTTATGTGAATAAATTCTATGGATTCACTTAGGCTAAAGTTATTCAAGAATGATAGATAATAAGAAAGTAAACTAACTTAAGTACAAATAGTAAAATAAAAAAGTTGTTGTAGCGGTAGAACATAATAATAGAACTAAACATTATTGATGGGAAGAAGAGATTTTAACAGATAATGAGATTCTAACAGACGAAGGATCTAGTATAGGTAAAAGGCTATAATAACAGTAGATAATTTGATTAGAAGTTATATCGAAAGTAAAAATTATAGAAGTAAATATAAAAAAGTAAAAGAAGGTCATAGTACCGTTGAAGATTTAGTTAGCAAATACATGATGAGTAACAATCGATAAATTATTGTAACAGAGACAGAAAGTGAGGGATTACGATGTGCGGCAGATACAATTTTACAGTAGAGCAGAGCGATGAGGTGATGGAAATCCTGGAGAAAATCAATGCTAAATTTCATGGCAAAGAATTTAAGACCGGTGAGATTTTTCCTACGAATTTAGTGCCTATTCTTCGGGAAGAGGATCATGAGGTTAGCCCGACGTTAAGTAACTGGGGATTTCCTAAGTTTGATCAGAAGGGTGTGATAATCAATGCAAGAGCAGAGACTGCGATTGAAAAGAGAACGTTTCGAGAAAGCTTACTATCTAGGAGATGCATTATTCCGTCGACTGGTTTCTATGAATGGAACGCAGAGAAGAAAAAGTTCCTGTTCCGGCTTCCGGAAACCTATACACTCTATATGGCAGGAATCTACAATTACTATGGAGATGAGATGCGCTATGTTATTTTGACTACGGATGCTAATGAATCCATCCGGGATGTCCATAACCGCATGCCTCTAATCATTCCGAAAGCAAAAGTAAATACCTGGATTATGGATGGCACGGTAACCAATGATATGCTTCATGACTCACCACCTATGTTAATAAGAGAATTAGTATCTTAAGAAGGATGAGGAAGGTCAAAAACGTCGAGTAATTTTTATATCTTATGATATAATGAAAATATCTTCCGGAAGAAATTAAAGTAAGGCGGTAAAACAATGGATCACCATTTATTTGTATGGTCAACAGCATCATTTATTGAAACGAGATTAAAGGAAAGCATTAATTATGCCTCCTTAGAAAAGACGGTAGGTTTTTCATATCGACATATTAGAGAAACCTTTAAGGAATGTACCGGATTTTCACTTTCCCAGTACATTCTGATGAGGAGAATAGCAAACTCTGCCTTTGAAATCGTTCATACAGGCAAGAATCTTACCGATATTGCAGCTGAGTATATGTTTGATAGTTATGATACCTTTACTAGGGCATTTCGTCGTCATACGAATTATGTTCCTTCTGACTTTCGAAAAAGGTGCTGTAGAGTAGGGAGAAAAAGGCTCTTGATGGGGATGTATGCACCAACCATATACTTAGATAAGGAGACCTTAAGTTTTACCCCGGATTTTTCGGAGGACGAAAAAATAATGAATCGTATCGATAAAAATGATACCAGCTGTATTTTATATGGCGTCCCTAAGGTGGCTTATACTTTTGAAGAATGCACTCCTTTTTGTGCAGCACTAAAGGCTTGTTTAAATTATATGGGGCAGGTAATAGACTACGCTTACATCATGGCTGCCACCGGTGCATCGTTTCGGTTGCGTTGGAACCTAGATTACTGGGATGGTGGTAATGTAGACATCAGAAATATATATGAAGATCGTAATGAAGCATTTTGCAGAGCATTTCAGGCCGCCGGCAGAACGTATCAGATACTGGAACGAAAGAATGCTACGAAGGAAAATTTTATTCAATTTATTAAATCAGAAATCGATGAGGGCAGACCGGTATTAGCGCTGGGCATCATAGGGCCCCCGGAAGCCTGTGTTATAACCGGATATAAAGAGAATGGACTTACCTTATTGGGATGGAATTGTTTTCAGGAAAACCAGGAATTTGCAAAAGATGTTACGTTGGATGAGTCGGGATACTTTGTAACGAATACCTGGTGGGAAAATGAAGGTACTTTAGCTGTTATGTCAATCGGTGAAAAGCAGATGGAGTTAGTAAGTGCAAAAGAGCTTCTTCAGAATGCTGTCGATATTATGACGAAATCAAGGATATCCTTTCTCGCGGAGGACGGCAGAACCACTTTGGAATATGCAGGTGGACAGGAAGCTTATGATATCTGGGCTAAGAGAGTTGCAGATGACAATGAGTTTAATCAGACCGCACTATTACCAATTCTGTTCGAACGAATTATGTGCCAGGGAGATGCTCAGGTTATGATCGGAGAAGGTCGTTCCTACGCGGCTTGTTTTCTGGAATGGATCACAAAAGAGCATGAAGGGGTATCTGAGTTAGGCAAGGAAGCAGCAAAGTATTTCAGGCTGGAAGCAGAGTGCGCATTCTGGATGAACGAGCCGAAGGGTGGTTTTATGCAGGATGAAGCAACAACAAGAAAGTTTGCGCAGCCTGAGGTTCGAAAACAGATTGTACCGCTTATCTTGAAGGCAAAGGAATATGATGCCTTAGCTTGTGGACGGATGAAGGAAATGATAAGACTGTTATAAAGTTTTATTGAATTTTATAGAATAAAAACAGGGTAGCATTTTGATATGATACCCTGTTTTTTTATTCTATTTATGATATTTTATCACAGTAACATTATAGGACAATACCTTATTCTGTTTTACTTCATAGCAACACCTTCTTTGCTGAAAACACCTTACCTATAGCAGGTAAAATAAATTCTCATCCTTTTCCTGTCCATATAAGAGTAAAGGTTTGATTATTTTACATCTTAATATAGTCATATTATTTAACTGCGATAGCACAGATAGTCTTACTCTCGTCTGATATAGGATCTCCAGCTACATTTTCAAAATATTCAAAATAATGAAATCCTACTTTGCTAAGATCCTGCTGTATTTCTTCGGAAGTAAAACAGTGATTCCAGATATTATAGCATTGAAGGTTATCTTCTTCCACGATTACATATTGATCTAGTATTGTATGGAACACATCATAACGGTAGAAGGAACTTAAGCATACATAAGGCTTCGGACTCCAAAAGCCTCCGTAATTATAGCTAAAGCTAGAGGTTTCTTTTTCTTGTGCATATTGCCATGGAGTCCAGGCATCGAAAAGAAAGATACCACCGGGTTTTAATGCTCTGTGAATTTTACTAAGCAGCAGGATTCGATCTTCGTAACTTAGTACTCCAAAGTCACAATAGATTAAGGTAATGATGTCAAATTCCTGGTCATAATCTATCGTAAGGTAATTCTGACAATGATAAGTAATATCTAATTGATTTTTTGCTGCATGATCTATGGCATATTGAATGGAACGCCCTGATAGATCGACACCGGTTACCTGAAAGCCTGCCATAGCAAAGAATTCGCCGTAAATACCAGGTCCGCAACCTAGATCTAATAGTTTTGGCCGTTTCTTAGGATCTGCAATCGATGCGATCCAAGCTGCCGATCGTTGTACAAATTCTTGTCTTCTTGTAGCTGCCTCCAAGTCAGGAGCTAAATGAGCCTCCAGCATTCCTATGGAGATGTGCTCGTCATCCCAGAATTTTGAGGTGCTGGGGGCATAAAGTTCAGGTTTTTTGCTTAAGTAATATAACAGTTCTTTGTTCATAAAAAATCTCCTTTATCATAATTTTATAGGCTTGCTTTTTGTGATGATAGTACTAAAATGGAGATCAAAAATACCATACTTGGAAGCCATGTCAGACAGAAAACATGATGAAGTATGTATTCTTGATACAAAAAAAGCTGTGGAATATTCCACAGCTTAATAACGCTACAACAACTGTGAAATATGATTGTAAAACATAATTCCATAGAAAGAAAAGCTGACTTTTTTTGCAGCTTCTAGATCTACTGTTAAATTATGTTTTCTAATCATTTCCACAGCACATTTACATATATGATTTGAATGTCAAATGTGTCGGATTACAACACTCCTTTTACCTATCATCACAATATTAATATAATCGTAGTATAGGATACTGTCAATCATCAATTTAAAAACTGGGGATTTATTCCTAAACAATTACCGCCGATTTATCAGATTGTTATTATTAGTCTTTTGAATCTAACACTGAAGTATACTATTTATAATAACAGTAAAATTAAAATAATAAGAATGTTAAAATAACAGTAAAGTTAAATAACAGCAAAGTTAAAATAATAGAAAAGTAAAATAAAAGCAAAGTTAAAATACAATTCAGATTAGATATAAAAAATACAAAAGAACAACCCATCCTCGGATATGGTATAAAATATATAAAAGCTATCTTTGTAAAGCCCAATAATGATCAAGTCCCTCCACGGTTTTCGGTTGAAAACCAAGCTTTCTCACTGCAGAAATACGCTCTTTTGCTTCGGGAATCGCTTTGTGGATAATTGTTTCTGTGTGAAAAATATCGAAGAAAATATTACATGCTAGGGTAAACAATTCAACTAGAAATATCTCCTTTTCAAACATGGGAGCTATATCAATTCGGAGAATACCTGTTGTACGTTCCGACTGTTGATATTTTCGGTCATATATTTCTATCGTGCCTACTACTTTTTGTGTCTGTTTATTTATGATAGCGAAACGAATAAAGTATCCCTTAGCAAAGTCATGATAAAGCCAACCCTGTATCATTTCTTTCATGTGGTTTATATAATCATATTCACCGGAAGGACAGCCATCATTATTGAAGAGAGCACGAGCTTTCGGGTCTCCATAGCATAGAAGCAAGTCTTTAGCATCTGATTCTGATACAAGTCTTATCATAAAATGATCTGTTTCGAAAACTGGACATTCT
This sequence comes from Herbinix sp., assembly GCA_029238935.1. Classification (GTDB taxonomy): domain Bacteria; phylum Bacillota; class Clostridia; order Lachnospirales; family Lachnospiraceae; genus Mobilitalea. Next base: position 126,780 of record JAQZBN010000004.1, on the reverse strand, counting down.
TTGTAAGGATTATTATTTCCAAATTGAATAAGCTGCATGATCTCTTCCTCAGTCTCCAAACTGTCATAGTCACCGATCAATCCATCCGGTTTATGGTAAGTAATACCGTTTTCAAAATTGTTACGTAAGCGGTTAAGTAAGGATTGCTTGCCAAATTGACGAGCATATTGGTTGAATGCTCTGATCCGTATACCTTTGAGCATACTCTCATCACAAGGGTAATTATCACACTGATAACAGCCGTCAAGCCCTTTTGCTATAGCACATTTGTAGACTGAACAGTCAGTTCCTTCGGTACAACCCTTCGCCTTACAACCGGAGCAATCCTCTTGGCTGCATAAAACACAGGCTAAGCCGCATAATGCTAGATCTTTTTTTTCATAAAAATTCATCCTATGTTATCCTCCTTTTTTAAAGAAGAATAACATAGGAGAGGCGACAACTGTATGTCACCATTTAATAAATTGACAAAATATCTTCCGCCTTTTGTTTAAGCATAGTTTTAAGTTCAGCCGGTTCGAGAACTTGAACTTGATTTCCAAACCCCAACAGAAGAGAAAACCACATACGTTCAAAAGGAACATTCATAGTAATGATAAAGTCCCCATTCTCATACTCTTGCTCGATATTGCCATTCAAATATTCTAATACTTGTTGCCGAATTTGCTTTTTACATAACAAACGAATGTTTAAATATTCTCTTTTATCAAACATTGATTTATCTTTCAGGAGCAATTCTATATCGCCGTGATCTTTTGAGAAATTACCAATCGTCGGTTCGCAACTGGCTATTCTCTGTAATTTGAATACGCGATAATCTTTCTTTTTTGTACAATAAGCAAATAAATACCATGCATACCATCGGAAGGAGAGGGCAAGAGGTTCTACTATGCGCACAGTTGATACATTTTCGGCATTGGAATATTCAATTATTAATAGTGTTTTTTCATAAATTGCTTTTTCAATGATATGTAGATATCCATTTACCAGGGTACCCTCTCGCGCGGTTGAGAAATCAATGAATATTCGTTGCTCGCCACCCTGCATAGCATATAATGCTTTGTCTAAGGTTTTGTTAATAGTTTGACTCTCATAGGCTGTGCTTAACCCTTTCAGGGCAATTATAATGTTTAGATAATCATCCACACCAGCAATTTGCTTCGTTAGCTTGAAACCGTCCATAATTTCGTAACCGCCTTCTACTCCGTATACAGAGATAATCGGAATGCCGGCCTGATTAAGGGTATCAATATCCCGTTGTATGGTACGTTTGGATACCTCAAATCGTTCTGCAAGCGTTGATGCACTTACAGTACCACGGTTTAGCAGAAACATAGTTATAGCTAATAAGCAGTCTATTTTCACAGAGTTTTCCTCACAATCTTTTCATTATATAGATGATTCAATACGTTGCAATCTCATTCCATCATCTCCCGCAGACAGCCCAATACTAATTCATCGTTATTGCGTACAATATCGATAATATCGGCAATAGCCCGGCGCACAATAGGGCTTGCCAGTGCTATAGCACATTCATCAGCAGGCGCAGTGCCGAACGCGCCTACCATCCTCCAAGCAATCCAGCAGATGTCGTGGGTGTTGTCGTACAGTGCACTTATACGCTTGAAATACTGCCACTTGTCTTTTAGTGTATTCACCTTCGCAAGATCGTTGAAACACCATGTGGTGACTGGGCGTTGGTCGATGGGCAGGCCGATGAACATTTCAATACGCTGCGCCAGCTTCCGGTATTGCTCATCATCGTAGTTTGTAAAGTTTGAGTTATCTCGGAGGTAGTCGGATGAATGTTTGAAATACCCGGTTTCCAGCATGTTTTCCAAAATACATATCATACGTTGAAACATATCGTCGTATGTATTTTTAAGTGTTGTTTTTTCTGTAATCACAACTGCTTCAATCATTTCCTCATACCAACCACTTAGGTAAAACATTCCATCCTCATATCCCTCAGCGACAGGAAATTCATCACTATTATTCTGCGAAGCATCATAACCATAGAGCCGACCATTCTCGTCGTCGTAGCCTGTGACGGTAAACCAGTCGTAGAAAGGCCCGAAGTTCATCAACACCGGCCGGTCGGCATCAATCGAACGCTTGACAGCTTCAAAAATGTCAGCTTTTTCGCTTTGCCTACTGAACCGCTCATAGGAATACCCAGCAAAGTCCATGGTAAACTTTATATAATCATCGTATTCGTCCAACAATTTTGCGGTGTTTGGTCCCCACCAAGGCATGAGGTGCTCCTCGTTGGACAGGTCGAGCTGCATAAGACTGATGCCGGATACCACAGCATATAAATTATGTACGGCCCCTTGTCGCTTTCCAAGCTTAGGCTTTATCACATGAATGTTACCGCATTCGCATCTACCGCAACAGTCACCATTAGGCATTTGATTATTGCAGAATAAGCTGTTTGTCTGATCCTCAGAGTTCTGTACTTCAGTGGTCAAACCCTCAATACTCATCCAAACCGACGCGAAGTTTGCCGGGAATTTGGATGTTTCACAGCTATTCGGTAGTTTGACAACAATGTCGATAATTTTCTTCATGGGTAAATCCTCCGTTTTTCTAATTAGTATATATAATTTATTACTTCACCGGATACCAACAATAAACGACTCTTTTCATCTCTATTTCATCGTTTGGGTTGGGTTTGCCGATTTTGCCGTCCGGTATAACCATGATGGATCCGGAGATAACACCGTTCCAGGTATATCCTAATTTCATACATATATTATGGTTGTCAAACGAATCTCCTTTTGCACGCTCAAAGATTAACCATCTTGAAGAGTCTATAGTTTCGACGTATATATTATGCTCCATGAGTGCATGTACATCTGTAATATCGGATTCTGCAAGACACAATGTCCAAACGCCAACCACCTTTTATTTGAGAATCCATATCATGAGAGCTATAACCTAAAATAGGTGCTCCAGGTTTTCTGTATTTGTTTAATATATCCAAGCGCCTATCCGTTTTTACTTTGTTTATAAATCCATCGACGTCGCTTGAATCCGAGGTCATGACTTTCGTAAATCCATAAACTTTAAATTTATTTTTTGTGACTATACTTGCTTTAAAGCCGCATTTTTCTTTACTTCCTGCTATTTCGACCGGCACTTCCTTTGAAATTAAATAATCGCGGAACATCAAAATCTGCAGGAATCGAAACCCACATCTCATTCCCAAAATTTTGACCGGTGGCGTTCGAGTGTTCAATTTTAAAAATGCGCAAATCGGGTTTAATTTCAAACAGATGGTTTTGTTTTACATACTCATTTATCGCCTGCCATGCCCTTTCCCGGGTATTTTCGCCCGTAAAAAATATGGACGCTACGGTCATCGGCGGAAGGTATACGACTCTCACATTTCGCAGTTTGTTCAATACTTCTGAGGCTTTGTTTAAAGCGTTCATGGATAAGTTTTCTTTAACGTTTCTTTGAATCGAGGAGAGTGATTCGGTTAATTTAAAAATAGAATTATTACCTAAAAAATCATAAGTTAAATGAAGATCAGCTATATCTTTAAGCTCTTTTATAAATTCGTCCAAAATATTCTTAATAGTTGATAGAGCGGTTATTTCACTGTCCAGTTCCGATATGTTTTTCTTAAATATATCAATCACTGTTACAGCATCGGGGTTATTCATAATAATGAATATCTGCTTGACGGGGATTTGTAATTTACGCAGAATTATAATCTGCTGCACGCGTTTTAATGTAACTTCGTCGTAAAGTCTGTAGGAGTTGTCTTCATTTCTGATGCTTTTTATAAGTCCAACTTCTTCATAATAACGCAGCATCCTTGAGGAAATTTCGTATGATTTTGAAACCTGACTAATCGTTTGTAATTCCATGACAGAACCTCTCCTTATCCAATACTTTATAATGAGTATAAAGGTTGACATCGTGTCAAAGTCAAGAGTATTTAAAAAAGTGGCATAATTTTATGCCACAACATCAGAGCATGTAAAATAATGTGAGTTGGAAATCTTCAGTTTCTGAAAGACTATACAACTCTCACTTCTTATACTATAAATAATATCTCTTATTATATAGTAAATATTAATTAAAATCTACCAATAATTAACAATATGTGAATTGGTAAATTGGTAATTTTGTAAAAGTAAATTCAGTTATTATATGCAATTTAAATATATCCGGTCCCTTACCAAGCATTTCTTTTATTATCTGGCAGCTATCAGAGGTATGATGTTTATTATTTCCATTAAGATCATATATTAAAGTAAATGTCATTTTCGAGGTTGGCATGGATATATATGTAGTTCAACAAGGAGATACAATAGATTCTATTGCAGAAAAATATGGGGTCACTGTTGAAAAAATAGTAATCGATAATGGAATAGAACATCCAGATCATTTGGCAATTGGACAGACAATAGTGATAGTTTATCCAAAACAGACCCACGTTGTTCAACAAGATGATACCTTACAAAGTATTGCAGATACTTATAATGTTTCTGTGATTCAACTATTGAGAAACAATCCATTTCAATCAGATAGGGAGTCTATTTATTGACTTCACATATTGTTTGGTTTATAGATGCAAGAAGCATTAATGTATTACTTGATTTAATAAAAGAAGAAGGACTAAATGGTAGCGGTATCTGGAATACAATGACTTATCATCCACAACTTTGGCTGCTTATTAATTCACAATTCAATGTTTTAAAAATAATATAAAATGGAAGGATTTATATGAACATAATAATTGATACTACTGGTGTTTGTTAATAGTTTAATTGCACTAAAGTGCACTTAATTACTATGCGTATTCATACTTGAGTTTATCTTCATCAGTAATAACTTTTGCTATAAAATTACACCTCACCTAGTATATCTGATTCGTTATAGTAAACGTTAGCGAACCAACTTAGCATTGTATAATATAAAATTAAATATACCAATATTTAACAGGAATGGTTTGATTAATATAGCAAGACTAAATGCAGTATATATACTAAAACTGCATTTAGTTTTTCATTTATTGGTTATACTATTGTTAAAAATAATCTATTTACATCGAACATACATTCTGGTATAATCAAAATTAAGGGGTGAACATATGTATGGATAAATTGGTTTTTCATATCGATGTGAATTCGGCTTTCCTTAGTTGGGAAGCCGTTTATCGACTGCACATTCTTGGAGAGAAGACGGATTTACGGGAGATACCCTCTGCAGTAGGAGGAGATATTAAGAAACGCCACGGAATTATTCTGGCCAGATCTATGCCAGCCAAAAAGTTTGGGGTAAGAACCGGAGATACGATCAATGATGCACTAAAGCTCTGTCCAAATCTAGTACTGGTGCCGCCTCATTATGATCTATATGATACCAGTTCGAAGGCCTTCATGGAGATACTGAAGGAATATTCGCCTTGTGTGGAACAGTATTCGGTGGATGAGGCTTACTGTGATATGACCGGAACCGTGGGACTTTATGGGTCTGCAGTTGTCGCTGCCAATCTGATTAAGGATCGAATTTACAGTGAGCTGGGATTTACAGTGAATGTCGGAATATCTTCGAACAAATTATTGGCTAAGATGGCTTCTGACTTTAAGAAACCAAATTTAGTGCACACCTTATTCCCGAATGAACTGGAGAAGAAGATGTGGAAGATGCCGGTGGAGGAACTATTTTATGTTGGTTCAGCTACGAAGAGGAAGCTGCATGGGCTTGGAATTAATACCATCGGAGAACTGGCTAGGACAGATCTGGATATCTTAAGAGCACATTTTAAGAAGTACGGAGAAGTAATCTATGCCTTTGCCAACGGAGTCGATGTATCGGTTGTAGCCAGTGAAGCACCGGCAAACAAAGGATATGGTAATTCGACTACAATAGCGTTTGACGTGGACGATCCAAGTGTAGCAAAGATGGTACTATTATCTCTGGCAGAAACTGTAGGTACGAGACTGCGGAAAGACTCGGTAATGGCAACGGTTGTGGCAGTAAGTATTACGGATTTCGAGTTCAATCATGCATCCCACCAATTGACGTTGCTTACGGCTACCAATACCACGAATGAGATTCATAAAGCGGCCTGTCGGCTGTTTGATGAACTATGGAACGGAACGCCGATTCGTAACCTTGGGGTTCATACCAGCAAGATCGTTACAGGGGAAACGATGCGTCAGCTTAATATATTTGATATGAATCGATATGAAAAATTATCAAAGCTTGATAAGGCTGTAGACGGTGTTAGAGAAAAGTATGGAGAAAATGCAATAAAGAGAGCTGTATTTTTAGATAACCCGATACATCATATGACCGGTGGTATATCACCGGAAAAAAGAAAACCTAAGTATAAAGAAGGGATTTTAGAATGAGCAATATGCCTGTGGATGTGATTGCAACGTTTAACGTGCAGGGAAAGATAAAGCCGAATTTCATCCGATTAGAGGATGAGCAGCATACCCTGCACACCTATAAGATCGAAAGCATTGTATATAGCAAAGAGGAGAATTATGCGGGGGTTTCGGTATTACTCTTTTGCTGTAACATTGCTATGGGAAATTGTATGCAAATGATAAATATCAAATATCACATTAAGACACATCAGTGGGTAATAGTAAGTGAGATGGAAAAAAGAAATGAAGAGTTGGTCTGAAAGGGGAATACTAGAGATAGGAATTTACGATGAAAAAAAGAATGAACCAATGGGATGAGTGATTTAATTTCACTGCCACTGGTTCTTTTTTTATGTTAGAAAGACGATAGTTTACTATGAAATCATTGACTGTATTATGGTAGATCCAACCATATTTATAGGTAGATCGACCTGTTTTTATAGAAATTTATTCCTTTATTTAACAATTATTAGATAGTTTTCATTTAAAGGGTTGCTTATTTGAGCATAATGTGTTAGAATGCATCCTTGTAAATAAAAATCGAAAACAAAATTGTTAAATCCTCCCATAATACATAATGTGTATTGGTAAAAGGAACGCAATGATTAACACCTTCAGCGGATGTTACTAGTTTTCTGGCAGAATAGTTAATCCTACCACCTGATTACGTACATAATACTGTTCACAAAAAAGACATGGTTTTGTGATAGAAACTTATATAAAGGGTGTGGCAGATTAACTTTGAAAAGAGGTAATTGTTATAAAAGGTATAGATACAAAACGTATGGATATAAAACAATATTTTGACATTACAAATACAAAAGAAAATATAATCACTCTCGCAGCCGGTACCATCTTTCTACCATATATTTTTACAGCTACGATTTTAATCACTTTAGCGATTTATATTATTTTAAATAAAGATACCCGTAAGTTAATCTTTCAACATAAGGATTCAGGAAAACTGGAGTTTTTCTTCTTCTTTATTTTGATTGTCCCTTATGCTTATGGAAACTGGTTGGGCTTCATTGTAGGTATATGCATTATATTAGCGGCTGTGCTGGGTCTATATATGCGAAGCATTATGACTCATGAGATTTATGAAAACGTATTAACGCAGATCTGCTTTTTCAGTATCATTGGTACCAGTTGTGCAGTGACTCAGAAATATATTATTCCGTTACTCGATCACGACTATAGCACGAATCGGATATCAGCAATGTTTTTCCATCCGAATTATTTTGGTACGATAGCAGGTACGGTGATTATTATCTGTGCATATAAGATACTGACCGGACAGGAAAAGAAATGGATGTATTATGGCATCGCACTGATGAATGTGATCAGTATCTATCTGTGTAAGAGTATGTTTGCGTGGGTTGAAGTATTTGTGGGTATTACGGTGTTATTATATATCACAAAGATGCATCATCTATTGGTTCTTTGGGTCTTTACTGCGGCAGTAGCAGGTTTTGTTATCTTTGTATTAGACATACAGTTAATTCCCCGCTTATCCGAAGCAGGAGAAACCTTCCGATTAAGGATTGCTATATGGGATTATGCAATGGAACAAATTAAGGAATCTCCAATCATCGGTCATGGGCCAATGTCCTATGTATTTTTAAGTCATAAACTGGGAAGAGTGGTACCCCATGCCCATAGTATATATATTGATATGATGCTAAATTATGGTCTGGCCGGTGTAAGTATCTTCTTATTATATTTCATGAAATACTTCACCTCAATCTTTCGGGTCTGTTTTAAAGAAAATCAACCAAGGATTAATGCTTTAATCCTATCTGTTACAGCTGCTGCACTGGTTCATGGGATTACAGACCTCACGTTGATGTGGGTTCAGACCATGCCTTTGTTTGTAATCTTAATCGCTGGGTTTGGAGCGTATGAAAGAGAAGAGGCTGTAGTGAAGGTTCAGGCAGATTACTCCTACAAAGAAGCAATTTATCATTTTGCGATGATAAAATATAAACCATCGAATCGTTAATCACTCTATGATAAAAAATGCACTCTGTTATGATTACCCCATTGTGGGTAACAATCATATCAGAGTGCATTCTTTTTTATTATTTAGTCTGTGATTGCTCTGCTGCTTTGACGCGTTTCTCACAAGCTGCAAAATACTCATCTTCAATTTCAATTCCGATAAAACGTCGGTTTAATTCTAAGGCAGCCACTCCGGTGGAACCCACGCCCATAAACATATCCAGAACCAAATCGTTCTCTTTACTTGCTAAGTTGATAATATGTTTTAAGACCTTCAAGGGCTTTTGTGTAGGGTGCTTTGGAGATTTTAATCGTTCACTTCCCATACAGATTGGGCTTTCAATAAAATTGTGCATCTCATTCTGCTTTGAGAAGTTCCAGGTATGACCTTTATTCCACATACAGACGATTAACTCGCAACTATTTAAGAACGATGACTTACGAATATTAGGTACCGGATTAGTCTTATGCCAAACCATGAATTGAAAGGTATCATATTCATTGTCAAACACCTCATGCCATTTGCCAATCAGATTATAGCTGGTAAAGATAAAGATATTACCGGTGGGGGAGAGAACACGTTTGAATTCCGCTAAAAAGTCCTGCGGAGCCAGTTCCTTAAGGTCCCATTTAGCAACATCATTGTTGATTTCACTACGCCAGTCAAATTTCATATTACCGGTGGAGTATTTAGCCAGATTATAAGGCGGATCACAGAGAATAAGATCAATACTGCCATCGGGAATATCCTTTAGCTTCTCCATGCAATCGCCCTGCATCAGCAGGTATTTATCAATCGTAGTTACATCTATCATAAGGGGTAAATCTCCTCTCCTGGGGCTATTAACAATAATCTAATGGAAATAGAGGTGCTTAATACGGGCTAAGACTTCAGTCATATACTCAGAACTGCTTTTATACTGTTCGAGTATGACTTGAAAGCCATCGGGATCGTTGCATACAAAATTCCAGTATTCCTTACCGATTAGCAGTTCCTCCTCTGCAAAAAAGGTCTGAACCCGCTCCTGCTTCCAGAGGTTGCCCTCACCGAATTTATTGTAAGCAGTAGCAAAATAGATTTTAACATTATCTTCATTCTGTAAGGAATTCTTTAAAATAAAAAATTCGTTGAGCAAAGCAATCTTCTCGGACTTTGCTTTTTTATTATCTAAGTCCCCGCCAGCCTTTAATTCAATCAGATAATGGCATTTTGTTTCTTCGTCATAAAAATAATTATCTGTCTCATGGGAGGTGATGAAGCTGGTAAGATTGGAGGGTTTTAAACAGTTAAAATTAACATAATCCTCAATCTTTGGTTTTGCATCTCTTTTTTCATAGGCAGTCATTAGATAATCGATATGCTGCGTCTGCTGAGGTAGCAGATAAGACTCGATCTTGCCTCGTACGGTATAGGATATCTTTGCTATGGCGTTGCCCATATTCTCCAGCACCTTACCAAAGGAACTATCAAAGGAGCGCACGAAGGCTGAATAAAACATAAATTCTTCTCCGAGCAACGACATGAAGGCATTGTTCTTTTTTGCATTGATAACGCCAAGGGGATCAGATACTTCAAGGATGTGTCTGGCTTCCAGATCATCGACAAATTTTCGGATATGGTTGTCCACAATTTGTTTTATTAAAATTTCTTTTTCTATTTTCATATCATACTTGCCTTTCAATTTTCAATGACCTATATGAAAATGGAATAGGCCAGTCTAAGGTCAACTCTTAAGAACCTATTATATCATGAATTTGGGAAAGCGGAAAGAAAAATATGAACAAATTTTCGATAGATAAGATTGGACCATACTGAAAAGTATTCCATAGAAATTATTGCTTGGAATCATTTTTATATAGAAGATGTAGAAAGAAAGGCCAGAATAAAGAGCTTTCAATTAATTTATGTGTGATAAATAAAATAAGCCATACCCTTACCTGATGCATATCTGCATAGGCGGTATATGGCTATGATGTGAACAGTAGGTTGAGAAGTTATTTAAAAAAGCGCTAAGGTGATTATAGATAGATTTGTTCCAATTTTTCCAGCATTAATTTGTAATGAACCGGAGTACCTTTATCTTCCGCTGCAATCTCATATTCAATGGATTTTTGGTTGATCTTCTCCATGATTTCTGCTGGAAGCTGACGCTCTGCGAAGGTATAGACAACTTGATCTTCTTTCTCAATATGTCTCTTTAAGAGGTGAGTGTAGCTGATGGCGTTAGCAATGACATCCAATCTGCTTTCATCATCACCTGATTTCACAAGGTCCAGCGCAGCATTCAACTCTTGAATATATAATCTGCCAAAGTCATGCTCTACCAGCATACCATGGGTGATCAGCTTATTACCCAGCTGACCTAGGTGCTCCACCATCTCGTTAAATAAAAGCTTTTCCTCTTTTCCGTGGTGGTGAGCATCAGCATAACCTCGAATAAAATCGATCATTTGTTCAAAATCTTCATAACGAATTGGATCCCCTTGCATTACTTTATAGCAAGCCTTTCGAACTACTGTGAGCATGCGCAGAATATATTTATGTTCCTCCATCATAAGTTGAATACTGTTCATATTACTACTCCTTTCTTAGTGCTTTTTAATACGATAAGTAGCGGGACCCAGCTTTTCAAATTCCATACCACAGGACTTTGTTAGACCTTCCATGAAAGCATCCCGTAATTCATAGTATACTGAGATATCTCCGCCTGCTTCTGACCAATAATCCTCATGGACACAGAGATTACGTTTCCATACAACTTCATTTTCATTCTGATCTACCAAACTGTTGGCATGATCGCAGGGCATCCCATCCAATAAATTATCGGAAATCACTTTAAACATACCTGGTACGGAAAGTTCCGATGTGTTGATTTCGTTTCCTAGAGCTGCCCCTTTCTGAAATAGAAGGGTTTTTAACTGCTCTAATGCAGTTGGATTAAATTTCAGTAATTCAGTAACTGCATAAGCATATTGGAATTCCACTTGTGATACTCGCTCCTGTAACCATCCGTGGATATTGGACTGGTCGATGATTTCCTCCAGGGGTTCCTTCTCGAACTCACCATATTTGATTTTACATTCTTCCTCTATGGTTATGCCAAATTCTTTGCTTATTGCAAAAATCTCATTCACGATATCTTGCTGACGTTTGATTTTATTAAATAACCAATAATGGATTGGACCTAAAAATGCGCTCATAATTATTCATACCTTTCATGTGATATAGAAAAATCTACCGAAGAAGTTGGGGCTTCCTACGGTAGATTTTCCTCTTCTGGTTAAAATTATTCAAGTGACGAGTTGCCTAAGATCTATGTGAAGAAGGAAGAGGGATTACGCCATGAATAACTTAATGTCATCCTCAACAGTTCCGATACCGGCAATACCGAAGTTCTCTACTAATACCTTTGCTACATTCGGGGAAAGGAATGCAGGTAAGGTAGGTCCTAAGTGAATGTTCTTAACTCCTAAGTAGAGTAAGGATAAGAGAACGATAACAGCCTTTTGCTCATACCAAGCAATGTTGAAAGCGATCGGAAGTTCATTGATATCCTGAAGCTCGAATACTTCCTTTAATTTAAGAGCAATGAGTGCTAAGGAATAAGAGTCATTACACTGACCAGCATCTAAAACTCTTGGAATACCATTGATATCGCCTAATTCTAATTTGTTGTATTTATATTTTGCACAACCGGCAGTTAAAATAACCGTATCCTGAGGAAGAGCTTTCGCAAAATCGGTGTAATAATTTCTAGCCTTTTGACGACCATCGCAGCCTGCCATAACAAAGAATTTCTTGATTGCTCCTGATTTTACTGCACCAACTACTTGATCAGCCAGAGCAAGAACCTGATTGTGTGCGAAACCACCGATGATTTCACCTTTTTCGATTTCTACAGGTGCTTCACAAGTCTTAGCTAATTCGATGATCTGGGAGAAATCTTTTAGTCCGTTCTCGTCACGATCGATATGAATACAGCCGGCAATTCCGGTTGCACCGGTAGTGAATAATCTGTCTTTATAGGAAGCTGCCGGAGGAACTACGCAGTTAGTTGTCATAAGAATTGGACCACGGAAGGATTCGAATTCTTCCTTCTGTTTCCACCATGCATTACCATAGTTGCCTACGAAGTGGCTGTATTTCTTGAATGCAGGATAGTAGTGAGCAGGAAGCATCTCGGAGTGGGTGTATACATCAATTCCGGTTCCTTCGGTTTGCTCTAATAACTGCTCTAAATCTCTTAAATCATGTCCGGAGATTAAGATACCAGGTCTGTTACCAACACCGATATTAACCTTGGTGATTTCCGGATTACCATAAGTACCAGTATTAGCAGAGTCAAGAAGAGCCATACCGTCTACACCGAATTTACCGGTTTCCAAGGTGAGTGCAATTAAATCATTTGCACTTAAGGTGTCATCTAAGGTTGCTGCCAAAGCTTTCTGCATGAAAGCACTTACTTCTTCTTTGTCATAATTTAATTCGTTCGCATGTTTTAAGTAAGCTGCTAAACCTTTTAATCCATAGATGATAAGCTCTCTCAAGCTTCTAACGTCTTCGTTCTCTGTTGCTAAAACACCAACAGTTGCAGATTTATCATCCATTTCTTCTCTAGTAGATGCAGTCCAAAGAGCAGCATCAGAAAGGTCAGATTTGTTTGCTACTTTATTTAATAAATCATTCTTTATTTTTAATGTTTCCTGCACTCTCGCATAGAAAACCTCGTCATCAAAGTTTGCATTGGTGATGGTAGAAAATAAATTGATCGTAATATAATGATTCACATCGGCAGAGATCACTTCGCCCTGCGCTCTAAGTACTGTTGTTACTTCGCTTAACCCCTTTGTAACATAGATAAGTAAGTCTTGCATTCTGGAAAGGTCTGGGGACTTTCCACAGACACCAAATTTAGTACATCCCGTGCATCCGGCTGTTTCCTGACATTGGTAACAAAACATTAAATTCTCCATCGTTATATCTCCTTTATAATTGTCATTATTTTCATTGATTTTCTTGAACATCTTGAGTATAATACAGATAAAATTAAAAACCTGTAGCTATAGCTACAAAAATATATTATTTTGGATTTTTCTTAATAGAATCAGTTTAAGCTTTATACGAAAAGGATAGATAGGGGAGGACGCAATGGAAAACTATATACCGGTATTAAAAAAGTGCGCATTGTTTCGCCAGATTGATGAAAATGATCTGGGTCATCTGATCAAATGCTTGGATGCTCAGGTGAAAAGCTATCATTCGGATGAATATGTATTTTTTACAGGAGATCAGATTAATTATGTAGGGATTGTGTTATCAGGAATGGTTCAGATCATTAAGGAGAGTGTAGCTGGAAATAAGCACATTCTGGCCTTTCTAGGTCCTTCCCATCTATTTGCTGAAGGCATTGTCTGCACCGTAAAAAGAATGTCTCCGGTTACCGTTCAGGTGAAAGAAGCAGCCAAGATTCTTTTTGTACCCTATGAGCGGATTATTAAGTCCTGCGGAAACAGCTGTAATTTTCATATTAGCTTAATTCAGAATATGATGGTTGTTCTGGGTGAGAAAAATATGAATTTGAACCGTAAATTAGAGTTGTTAACCCTGAAAGGAATGAGAGAGAAGATCGCAAGCTTTCTATTAAATGAATCCGCTGAAAATGGAAGCAGTATGTTCCAAACAATGTTAAACCGAACTGAAATGGCGGATTTCCTTAATGTATCCCGAACCTCGATGTGCAGAGAGTTGGGCAGAATGAAAGAAGAAGGGATTATTGATTATTACGGGAATAGCTTTAAGATTTTGGATAAGGAAGAGTTGAGTGCTAGTCTTGAGTGAAGTTAGATAACAAAATGTGATAAAGGTGTATTTTTTCAATGGAAAGATAATTAAAGTTATAAGAGAAGAATCAATATTGAATATCATAGGAATAGAGTATTACTAATTGGTTAGTTTCGAAGATATAAATGAATAACAATGGATCGTTAATTTGAGGTGGGAGTAATATCCCACCTTTTTTATATAATTTTGATTATAACACTACCGGTATTCGGTCAATGATTCGAACCTCATTGGGCGAGACCAGACAGCGATAAGCTAAGATTTCTACACCAGCCTCAGCTGCTTCTGATATTTTCCTGGCAAAGGCAGGATCTGTCACTGCATTGGGAGTAAAACCTTTTGCATCTTCAACTTGAACAACAAATAAGATTACTCCTCGGTATCCCCTCTTTACAGCATGAATCATTTCATCAATATGCTTACGACCTCGTTCGGTAGGAGCATCGGGAAAATAAGTCCAACCATCCACTTCTAAGGTAACCCCTTTTACTTCGACATAACAGATATCCTCTCCGAGGAGTTTAAGATCGAATCGGCTATTTTGATAAGGCTGTTCTCTCTGAATTACAGAGTATCCCTGCAATTCCTCTATAACATCAGTTGCAATTGCTTCATGAGCAATGGCATTGGGAAGTTGTGAATCAATTGAGATCCAGTTGGAACCCTTCATCACCATCCGTAGTTCATATTCCGTTTTCCGCGTAGAGGACGGGTGGTAGGATAACATTACACGAACTCCGGGAATTAACAATTCTCTCAGACGCCCGGTATTTGGTACGTGGCAGACGACCTCATTGCTCTTCAGGGCATTTCCCTCTAGGGCAATATGAGCGATAAATCGATTTGGGCGGTGAAGGAAAGTGCCATAGAGGATGGTATAATTAAATTTCATGTCAAAGTCCTTTCAAGGGAATAGCTTGTAATATAATACTTATAATTAGCTCTAATTAATTCGATAGATCATTTAGAAGTTATTATAAGCCTTTTTCTAAAGCACATCAAACTAAATTTGCAGGAGGGCTAATCTATATAAAAGTTCTCCAATGAGGAGGGGATGTCTTGTTATAAGAAATATCAAAAAATTTTAATATTAAAAGATTATTGGTAACAGTTAAGGCGATTGCAAAGTTAGAGATGCGCATACCAATCTAGGAATTAATTATGGTAGAATATGGATAACAGGCATGATATAATGATATTATATTTTTTAAAATAGGGTTCATCTAATAGATCTTTTCTTTATTTGAATTATCTTGACTTGGAAATCAAGACAGATAGGGGAGAGTAAGATAGTATATAATCTTTTATAAATCAGATGGAAGCGGTTGATAAGTGGTAAAAATTCTTAAATAAACAATAAAATTGTGTGCAATGGGGGAGAGGGTTAGGTTATGAAACAAAGTAGAAAAGTTATTCATAAGGCTATGATAATAGATACGTTAAGAGAAAGATTAGAACCACTTTCTTATGTATATGCAATGTGGCTGGAGGGTGCTGATGCCAGTGGGTTGGCAGACGAGTATTCTGACATTGATTTATACATTGACTTTGAAGATGAGTATGAGCAGCAGGTATATGAAGTGGTGGAAAAGACTCTGATTGAATTAGCACCAATCGATTATCAGCACAACATGAATCATCCCCATCCTAAACTCCGTCAGAGAGTGTATCACCTGATGGGGACCAGCGAATTCATGATGATTGATTTTTGTTATCAGCTCCATAGTAGGGAGAAAGAAGAGTATATCTATATTGAAGGGAATCTGGTAGAAAGTGCAAAGGTCATCTTTGATAAAGCCGATATCATTCGGTTTCAAAAGGAAAATAAAGAGGCTTATGAGAAGCATAATGCTGCACGATTGGAAGAATGCAGGTATCGTTACACACAGCATTGCCGTGTCTTAAAATATGTACGAAGAAGACAGTATCTGGAAGCCTATGCTTATTATAACCGTTATGTACTGGAACCGTTGATTGACTTACTAAGGTTAATTCATACACCAGCCAACGCCGACTACTATTTACTACATATCTCCCATCATATTCCGAAAGAGGATAAAGAGAAATTGGAGACCTTTGCTCAAATTGCTTCGATCGAAGACATTGAGGGCAAGCTTTCACTAGCTAAGAACTGGTTTGAAGAATTATTAGAAAGATATCAAAAGAAAGATAAACATGGATTATGGATGGTTTGAAGGGGTGTATCATGAAGGAGGAAGATTTATGTATCAAATTATCCTGTTTATTACTTTGCTGATTGTGAGTATTTGCTTATATGCAACTTACCAATCTTCTACAACACCGAAAAAGAATATTCTTATGGGGGTTACACTACCATATGAACAGTTAAATCATTCCGAGATAAGAGCTCTAGTACATGGATATCATAAGATTAATTTGTTACTTCTAGTGACCGAAGTGATCCTTGGTATACCATTATTTTTTATTCCATATGTATCTTTTGTATTAGCTTATATCGGAATTATCGTAACAGGTTTCACGGTATTGTATGACTACCTGTTTAAGAAATATAACATAAAGCTTATATTACTTAAAAGTAAGCAACGATGGTTTCCGATAGAACTGGCATATCGGCAGGTAACAGAGGATACGGTCCTTCCAAAGATGAAAAAGGTATTAAAGATGACGAAAGAGCCCATCTATGTGGATGAAGATGAATACTGGGCTGGGGGAAGTTATTATAATCCTAATGATAGAAAAATGATGGTGAATAAAAGAGTTGGAGCTGGAAGTACCTGTAATATGGCTTTAATGAAGGGAAAATTGCTGACTTATATTGCACTTGCAATTGCTTTAGTATTTTACCTGGGAGTTATCCTATTTTTTATGAGCCTGGACTTTGCAACCTTTACAATGACTCTGAATGGAAGGATTGTAGAGATTGACGCTCCTGTATATGACTATCAGTTTGCTACCCAGGATATCAAAGAAATTACATTGGTGGATACTCTGCCAAAACGGGGAATAAGAGCCAATGGTGCTGCAACAGATGAATACTATCTTGGCAATTTTATCCTCGATGGATATGGAAGAGCAAAGGTTTATGTTTACCGAGGATATTCACCTTATATACAAATTCAACTAAAAGACACTTGGGTATTCTTTAATTCTAAGTCAAAACAAAAGACAATGGAATGTTATGAGTTACTGATGAAAGTGCTGGAAGATAAAAATTAAATAATAAATGTACTCCCGGGTAATAAATCGTTACCCGGGTTTTTAATGCTAGATAGTACGATGTATTTCTTATCTAAAAATAAATGAGGGAATCCTTAAAGTTACCGTGGATTTACATATATAATTAGTATTTGTGGTCATGATATTGCTTTAAAGTTTACAATAAAATAAATATGCACAAGACTGTAACCATTTGCTTTCATATACGTTTCTATCGTGAAAGGGGGATAACATGCACAGAGATATTTTGGAGCAATTATATATTAGTTATTATCCAATTGCGTTTGTTTATACCCTCTCCTTGTGTCGGCAAAAAGAACTGGCGGAGGATATTGTTAGTCAAGCGTTTGAGAAAGCATTGATCAGTCTATCTGATAGCCGACAGGATTTTAAATATTGGTTATTGGCTGTATGCAAACACCTATGGATCGATACGTTACGCAAAAATAAACATATAGCTGATGCTACGGTAGAAGAGACGGACTGCTATACCACAGAAGATGGTCTGGAAGGTATCCTAAAGAACGAAATTAGTCAGCAGATTTATCTGGGGATTCAAAGTCTTAAGAAACAGTATCAGGAAATATTGATTTTGCATTATTATGCGGAGATGTCGTTGATTGATATTTCAAAGCTGCTTCATATCTCCTACGGTAGTACGAAGACCTTGATTTGTAGAGCCAGAGCAAGCTTGCGAAAATATATGGAGGAGAATGGTTATGAACTTTAAAGAAATAATGGAGCGATATGTAAATCATACTGCGACTGAGCAAGAGATAAAAATGGTGGAAGAGGAATTGCTAAGATATCAGGTTCTTACGGATTATTATGCAGAGACGGAAGATTATAAGCTTCAGTTTGATGAGCCACAATTAAAATCAAATAAAGTAGAGATGAAGAAGATCCGTAGAGCTGTAAAACGCAACAATATTATTTTAGTAGGAATGAGCCTGATTTTAGTACTAACAATGTACTTTGCTTATAACAATATGATAAAGCCATATTTAACGAAGGAGGTTTTATACAATCCGGATATTCATACGTATTCGGAATTTACTAGCGACCTAACAATGGTACTAGCTACTTTAACAGAATTACATTTCCCCAATAAAATTACAAATGATATTGTGATAAAAAATACAGGATTAGATTCCTATGATCTCACTATTTATCAGCATGACAAAATGAAGGGCTTCGAGTACCAATATGGAACTATTGAACACGGATCGATTGAACTATTAAGGGGGTTTTATGAATTTCCTGTAATTAACAGCTTTATATATAGCACCTATCCTTTTTATGTCGGGCAGGGTTATGATAAGGGAGAAACACTGAATAAGTTAAAAGTACTTCCTGATTACACTAAGGTTCAGGCCAATATATCCTTTGACCGAGATATTACCATGGATGAATTAATTGAGTTGGAAGTGAAGAATCCGAACATTTATCTGTCCTGGGTTGGAATTCGGAATGGTGAAAGAAATAAACAAATCCTCCCACTGATTGGAATGGATCCTACCGGCTCCGGTTATATCTACGAAGAGCTAAATAGTATATACCCCTACTATGAGCTTGCTTTATATGAGGATCGCCATACAGCGAAAGCCTACGACAGTCATTTTAAAGCATTATTACAATTCCAATTGGATCATATAGATACGCTAAATCGTCTAAATGATGCTAATTACAACAAGCAGGGGTATTATCAAGCGGTTTATGATTATGTACAAGAAAATGGAGTTACAAGCTATGGTATTGTAATAACCGGTAAGCCCCAGGATGTTATAAATTTATGTGATGAAGATTATATCTGTAATCTTTCGGTGGAAGATATCGAATGGAGTATCTATTAAAATAAATAATTGACGGATACCAACCAAAATCCTCATAAATAGTGGATTGTGAATATATTCCAATGCTTAAGATGGAACATATCATTTGGTTTGTATCCGTCATTTCAATTATTCTTATTTACTTAAAAAATTTCTGTATAATCTCTCTCTGATTCTTCGATTTCCATCAACTGATCGCATGCTTTCATGCCTTTATAAATACTATAAATAGCATATACATGGAAGGCTATGGAGATGTAGTCCTTTGTGTAGATAAAGATCAAGGTATCAATACTGTATAAAATCATACCAAGGATAATAACCCATCTCACTCTTTTGTTAGCATAGAACCCCATCAGTGCAAAGAACCCTATGATAATCAGATTAATAAGAAGTGCAATCATTACAATTCCATTACCCAAATAATCACGGAATACATACGCTCCAGCATCTACAATTTGCGTGATCCCCAATCCCGCAATAAAGCTCCAAGATCCGTTCATTAAGAGGATTACAGTGTTAATTAATGACAAGGCTGCAATCCAATAATACCAGTTTACTCCATTCTTAAAATGTGATTCAAGACGAAGCTTGGTCTCGATTTTCTCTTGCAAATTCATAGGTTCCTTCCCTTCCCGATCAAGTATAAACGATTTGTTTTTACAAACTCCTGAAATAAATATAGTACAGATAAAAACAAAAATCAAAGGGAGTTGATGCATTAAGATTCCTATTTTGGTTGTTCTGGAATATGATGGGAATAGGTCTCTAACCCCAATATCTTAGGGGTATCCAGTTACGGTAAGATGGGAAGAATTCCTCTTTTTTGTTTCTTTGATAACACTTTAAATACAATCGTAAATAATAAGGATAGAAACAACAAGATGATAGCGGAGATGACTTTGGAGTTATATTTTTTCTTTAAAGTAATTTCACATAGAGCTGGCATTATCCCGCCTAACATAAGAAGTAGTATGGATATAGGTGATTGAAAGGGGAGTATATTGTAATTTGCTAATACTCGCATTTTTATAATGAGTAAAGATAAAAGTATAGAAAAATGTGTCTATCTTCAAATTCATTCGTAAATTGATCATAAATTGATTCCATTATATACCTGTACTTTATAAACATTATGAGGTAAAATATAGTAAATATAGTAAGTGAAACTAAGCTTTATGGAAGAAATAAGAATAGAAGAGACAAGGATAGAAGAGACAGGTTATAGGAGAGATTGGTAATTGGTGAGCTTGAGTATAGGGTATTAAATCGATTGGATAAGGAGAAATGATTGTGTCAAAATTCAGTGAGAAACTAAAGCGTCACATCGAAGATAACGGTTTGGTGATTTATCAATTGGCAAAGAGATCAGGACTTGATCGCACTACAATACAACGGGCGATTACGGGGGAACGCCTGCCAAGCATTAGTTTTGTTGAGTGTTTGAGTGATTATCTAAGATTATCTCCAGTAGAGAAGAAAGAATTATTAGAGCTATATACCATCAGTAAAATTGGAGAGAAGGTATATACGGGAAGAAAATATATCAAAGCGATGATAGAACGGATAGTTACAATTCATTCGGATGGAGATCAACCTTCCTATATTCATAAAAGTATTTCATTTTCAGGAAAAATGAATGCTGATACTGCACTTTATGAAGGACAATATATTGTAAATAATATGATCCGTGATGTACTTGAGGATGAAATAACACATCCCTCACCGGCCATTGATTTGTCGGTACCATTTCACCATGTTTTCATAAGTGATTTATTATACCAGTTATATTTAAGCTTAAATGGTAAAGTTAATATAAGGAATCTGGTACGATTTAATAAATTAGATGCTTTTCAGGATTCCAACTACAATCTTGAAATATTAAGTCATGTAATTCCATTCGCATTTTCTGCAGGGAACGGTTATCAACTTTATTATTATTATGATAATTATGATTCTTCTAGAGATATAGCATTATTCATGCCCTATTATATTATAACTTCGAAGCGGCTGATCGTATTATCCAGTGACTTTAATACAGCAATTCTATATAATAATGAAAGTATAATTAATACCTATAAACAGTACTTTGATAAAGCTATTACACAATCAGCACAATTGATAGAGCAGCATATTACCTGTGGAGATCTGTTGCAGTCTTACATAGAAACTTATCAGGATTCCGGTTTAATCTCACATGTTATGGAACCGCAGCCCTGCTTTGCGTGGTACTATACCGATGATATGATTAGAAAACACCTTAAGCCTGAACTGGATAATAGAACTATGCTCTTGGAACTATTATATAGTTTGTATGGAAAGTATCGACATATAGAAGAAAGACCAGTCTCACTATTTTCAGTGGAAGGCTTAAACACTTTTACCGAGACGGGAATCATCGCAGATTTACCAATACAATACGCAATTCCTTTTACCCCAGAGGAAAGAATAATGCTCATGGAAGCGTTAAAAAGAGATATCAAGTCTGGTATCTATCAGGTATATGCAGTAAATTCAACGCAGTTTAAGATACCGTTTAGTACCATACAGGTGTACAAAACCAATGGTATATCGTTTTTTACAACAGATAATAACGGTTTAATCAACTCTGCCTATATGACAGAAAAAAGTATTTCGGAAGCTTTTTATGATTTTTTTAAAAGCCTTCCAGAAAGTAGTATGTTGTATGATCAAGAAGAAACAGTCAACATAATTGATCGCTGTATCGCAAAATGCGAAAGCAAGATGGAAGCTGTTTCATAATACATGAACTTTACATAAATGAGGAGGTGGTGATGCGTAGGGATTACCGCCTCCTCTTTCAGAATACTATTTCACTGTAATTTTACATGTGGCTTTTTTCCCGTTATGGGTGGTGATCGTAATTGTAGCAGTGCCTTTGCCCTTCGCTACGATTTTTCCATAGGAATCAACGGTTGCTATCTTGGGATTGCTACTTTTAAAGGTGTATTTTGATGTATAGCATCCGGAAGGAATACTATATTTTAACGTCTTGGATGCTTTGATACTGAGGGTAATGCTGGAAGGTGATAGAGATACCGATGTAGGAGTCTTTTTCACAGTGACCGAATAGGTTGCCTCTAAACCATTAAAAATCTCTGCGGTAATCACTGCTGTACCGGTACTTTTTAACGTTAATTTGCCGGATGCATTTACCGTTAATACGTCTGGATTGCTGCTTGTATAACGAATAGTAATATCAGTTCTGCTTCCGTCATCGATAATAGCCTTTTGTGAATAGGATTCATCTAGGGCTAAGGTTTTTGCAGTGTATTTAAAGGATATGGACTTTGGTGCTTCTTCTACAATGACGGTTATACTTGCTTTCTTACCACTGGTGGTAGCAGCTATGATGCTCACACTACCGGTAGAATGAGCGGTTACGAGACCAATATTATCTACACTGGCAATATTAGGGTCACTTGATTTCCAGAGGATAGCATCGGTTGAAATCTCAGGGTCGATGGAATATTCCAGTGCACCAGTCTCACCTACCATAAGAAGCATTTCCCTTTGTTTAAAAGTAAAACGATCAGCCGGAATGCTAGTCAACTCCTCAAAAGGTAGCCCATTTTCTACTGCATATTGTGCTGCATAAGAATTGGCATAGCCGCTTATTACAGCGCCTGGACTATCTATGGTTAATTCCTTTCCAATTGTGGTAACGCTGTTTGGAATAAGAATGTTCCTTAAGTTAATGCATTTGCCAAAGGTTTGTTCGCCAGTCCAGTCATAGGAATCTAAGTTTATAACACTATTAGGAATTAAGATTTCTTCTAAGCTACTGCAATTATAAAAAGCACCTTTTAGTATTTCTGATAATCCATAATTTAAGACTACAGTTTTTAAGCTGGAGCAATCTTTAAAGCTAAACATGCCGATGGTCTTAACCGACGCAGGAATTTCTATGTAAGAAAGTTTATCACAATTATAAAAAGCACTTTTTTCTATCGACAATATACTATTACCAAGTGTAACTTGACTTAAGTTTGAACAATTTAAAAAACTTTCTGCTTTAATTACTGTTACCCCATCACCAATAACTACCTTTGTTAAATTATCACAGGATCCAAAAATCTGTTCGCCAGTCCAGTCATAGGAGTCAAGGATAACTACGCTGTCAGGGATTGTAATGGAAGCTAGACTATCACAATCATAAAAAGCGCCACGATTGATGGAATTTAATCCTTCGGACAGCTTTATTGTCTTTAAATTTGTACATTCTTTAAAAGCAAAAGTATCAATGGTTTTTACAGAGGATGGTATAACCATACCGGTAAGACCAGTACATCCAAGGAAAGCGGCCTTATTAATTGACTGTACATTTTTACCAATACTCACTGACTGTAATTTGGGGCACTGTATAAAGCATTCTGCATTAATCGCAGTTAAGCCATTCCCTAGAACGACGGTTGTTAAGCTATCACAGGAACCAAAGGTTTGTTCTCCGGTCCAATCATAGGAATCTAGTGTTACTACACTATCCGGAATTATGATATCAAGTAAACTGTCACAATCATAGAAAGCGCCTCTACCTATGCTGATAACGGTATTGGGGATCTTTACATGTTCAATAAGATCATTGTTTTGAAAGGCAAAGTTTCCAATGCTAGTAACTTTTTTGCCAGCAATTTTTGACGGGATGTTTACGGATAATTCACCCCCGGTATATTTAATAATAGTTACTCCGGTGTCATTGTTCTCATATTGATAAAAACCGGATACTTCGTAAGCTTGTACTGTTGCAGTGTTAATGGTGATTACACCGGCAAACAGCAGCAAGGAAAATAAACTAGATAGCATTATTTTCTTATATTGCTTCATCTCTACCACTCCTTATACTGTAATAGATTCATCATACTAATTTGATTATCAGTATTCAATATGTGCCAAAGATTGTGCCTATAGAAATTGAACGTACGTCGTATTAACAGTGTGAATAAAAGAATATAAATGATTTTGATGGAGTTGAGGTTAGATAACGAAAGAGATAACTAGGAATTATGTGTAATACTAAAATAATAAGAATCATAGTTCCTCGGATTTGAACATAATGAAGATAAAAAGAAGACAAAAGAAGCGTGCTACTACTAAGTCTAGGGCAGCACGCCATATTTTAAAGATTGTTTTGTAAAGTTATATTGTTTTATTGCTTGCCTTTATTAACAACCTGTAGCAACTCTTCTGAGGTTACACTGATAGAATCTACCGATACCGCAACTTCATTCATGGAATCTAGCTGGTTCTGAGATGCTACAAGAATTGTCATTAACTCATCCATATTCTTGTAGGTTAGTTCACTGATGCCACTAACAGCATTAGATATTGTATCACCGTCTTGCGCTATGGTTGAGGAAACGGCGGCTAAATCAAGTGCTATAAGATTCATCTTTTCGATGGAGGTAGTTACATTTTCAGAAGATTGGTCAGCCATATGTATGATCTCAAGACCATTTTCTACGATCCTTGCATTTAAATCAATGGAATTCACAGCAAGGTTTGTGTCTTCCAGAACGGTCTGAATTAAAACAGATATATTATCAGCGGCAACACGGGATTGCTCAGCCAGTGCTCTGATTTCGGATGCAACCACGGAAAATCCTTTTCCTTGTTCACCGGCCCTGGCAGATTCAATCGAAGCATTTAAGGCTAGCAAATTAGTTCTTGTAGAAATTCCTTTGATGATTTGTGCTATATTAGAGATCTCGTTTGATTTTTCTCCAAGTCTAGTGATGATTGCGCGACTTTCCTTTGTAGCTTCATCAATCTGTTTCATTTCGTTTGCAGCATTTTTCATGTTAATGGTATTTGTCTCAGTTAACTTCTTCACTTCTTGAGATACTTGAGCAATTTGATAATTTTCTTTAGCCATCTCGTCTAGCTTTGATGTAACGGTATTTACTATGGTTCCTGCTTCATCCACGAACTGAATGGTCTTTTGTGATCCATCAACGATACTGCTGGTCTTTTGTGCTATTTGTTCGTTGGACTTGATGGTGTTTACTGTAACAGAAGAAAGCTTCTTAACAGATTCCGCCAATACGTTGGATACTTCATAGGATTTATCAGTCAGAGCTATGATTTTTTCCAGGGATTCCTTTTGCTCCTCTGCACCTACTACATTCTGCAATAATAATTTCGTTCGCTTAGACAAAGTTATGAATATAAGGGATAAAGCCAGAAGTTCTATGCTTCTTGGTAATATTCCGTACACAATCATCTCATAAGGTGCTGTTAAATTCTTATCTCCAACTCCACCGGCGTACAAGGAGGCAATTTGGCTAGTGGTAAAAAGAAGAATCGATAAGATCACAGCAAACCAACTAAGTCTTCTGGAAAAATAAAGGCTGGAAATTGCAATGGGATAAATAAACAGGACCACGACATGCCAGGATAATTGCAAGGACATAACGGCCACCATAAGAGTGCAGACAGTTACAATGAAATACTTAACCCAAAGTCTTTCTAACTTAAAAATAAATACAAGGATTGGTGGTACCAGCATCATGAAAGTAGAGATCCCCATGGCAATACTCATCGCCTTTTGAGGAGCAATAAAGATTCCGACCACATTCAGAATATAAACCAATGCGATAAATGTGATGGTAATCGAAGTTATCGTTGCAGCAAGTTTATTTGCTTCCTGCTCATTCTTTATTAAGATGTCATTGCTATGCATCTAAGAGCCTCCCTGGTATAATATGTTCTATTTAGGCACATTATACATAAATTTGTAGAAAATGGCAAATAAATTATACTAAGTAGATTTTAGGTAATGTCATGTAAAGCATCAAAACAAAAAACCAAGCCCGTAAGCTTGGTTTCATTGTTCTATATCATTGATCTTAAGTTTATACTTATTCTTACATTTGGCTTAAAGCTTCGTAGTCATTGCGGATTGCATCCCAAACGGGTTTATCAAATTCCTCATGCTCTACGACAAAGTAGGTTGCATATTCAGCAGCTTCCTTGATCTTTTTCATATCAAGAATACCGTCAGCGACATCTACATTAGCTTTGTTTTCATTGATTTGTTTTACATGAATTAACTCGACTTTTTTGCCCCATTTTTTAATATACTCAATTGGATCTATACCAGCATATGCAACCCAAAACACATCAAGTTCCAATACTACATTATCGTTGGTATTTTCAGCGATGATGTCTAAAGCGTACTTACCATCAACCTGTACAAACTCATGAGCATGGTTATGATAACCAACCTTAATGTTTTCTTCTGCTGCAATATCACCAGCAGCATTCAGAGCCTGAACTAAAGTATCAATTTCTTCTTTGGTATCCACCTTAGCCCAAGGACAAATAATATATTTTGATCCAATGGTTTTGTTAAAGGCAAGAGTCTCTTCAAAGGTATCAGTAAAAGCATTCAGACCGCAGTGAGAACCTACGGAATAAAGGTTCGTTTCTTTTAGAAGATCTGCTACTTCGGCAGCAGTTAAGTCGCCATAACCGGCAAACTCCACCCCGTTATAACCAATCTCGCTTACTTTTTCTACTGATTTTTTGAAATCCTTCTTTGTTTCCTGATTTATAGAATAAAGCTGTAAGGATACATCCATGATTATTACCTCATAATTTTTCTATTCGAAACCTATACGGTTTCCTTTTTGCCACTTCTATGGGATTTATAAGCAGCTTCCATCATTCTGGTTAACATAATGGCATCGTCGATACCAAAAGTTACACCATCGTTATTAAACTCACCGTTTGCCCATTGAACAACAGGAGAGGGAAGTGCTGACGGAAGATCTTCTACGGTTACCCATTTACCTTCGGTTTGCTTGGATGCATAGGATACACCGTTTCTTACTAAGAGGCATCCTTCTGTACCGCTGATTTCTAAGGTCATTGGATTATAAACAGATACAAAACCTGTCTCAGATACGCCGATTGCTCCGTTCTCGAATTCCAGAATGGTTACAGCATTATCTTCCACACCGCGGTTAGTAATATCGGTGAATACGGACTGTGCTGTCTTAGGTTCACCAAGAAACCAGTTCAATAAATACATAGGATGGGCACCAAGATCGATCATTGCACCACCACCGCATTGCTCCTCATTATAGAAGTGTGCAGGAAGCCAGTTGCCAGTACTTCCGTTATGAACATTTCGCATTCTTGCGTATGTAATCTGTCCTAAAGCACCGCTTTCAATGAACTTCTTAGTAAATAAGAACTCACGGTCACATTTTTTTACTAAGGATAGAGTAAGGTCAGTGCCTTGTTTTGCAAGAGCTTCTTTAATCTCCAGACAATCTGCATTGGTCAGAGCTAATACCTTTTCACTGAATACTTTTTTACCTGCATGAATTGCTTTTAAAATCAATTCTTTATGTAAAGAGGTAGGAGAATTAATTGCTACGCCTTCAATGGTTTCATCTGCCAGAAGCTCATCGTAATTTTGATAGAATTTTACACCGAATTTCTCAGCATATTTCATACCACGGTCGATATCCTCATCCCAGATAGCTGTAACATTGCTACTGGAGTTCTCAATAATTTCTCTGGTATATCCTTCTGTATGTACATGCCAATAACTAATAATTGCTATATTCATAGGATAGTTTCCTTTTCTGAATTAATCAAAATAAACCGGTTGTCCTGTCTGTGCAGATACATAGATAGCTTCGAGAATCTCGGATACTACACATGCTTGCTCAGGTTTTACAACAACTTCAGTATCGTTTTTAACTGCATCGATCCAACGTCTTGCTTCAACTTCAGCAGGATTATTGGAAACGCCTTCATAGAATGCAACACCACCACTGGATAAGTCAGGTTTAACCTCAAGCAGACGACCAAATTCACCCTTATTGATAACAACGCCGCTACCCTTAATCTGTGCACCTGCATCACTACCGCAGAGAACTGTGCTTCCTTCGGAAATTGGCTCAATGGTATTCAGTGCCCAGCTGGACTCTAAGATAATCGTAGCTCCATTCTTCATAACGATGAAACCAAAAGCGGAATCTTCCATGGTGTTTTCGCCTTCTTTCCAGCCTCCCCAAGGATTGCCGCACTCCGGATTATTTACCTTCTTGTATTTGGTACCAACAACCATCTTAGGTTCATAGTTGTCCATCAGGTAAAGGGTAACATCTAAGGAATGAGTACCGATATCGATTAATGGTCCGCCACCTTGCTCATATTCATTCAAGAATACACCCCAATTTGGAGTTCCTCTTCTTCTAACTGCAAATGCTTTTGCAAAGTAAATATCACCTAAATCGCCGCGTTCAATTACGCTCTTCAAATAGATTGACTCTGGTTTATGTCTGTGTTGATAACCAATCGTTAATTTCTTACCGGTTTCCTTCGCAGCTTCTACCATCTTTCTTGCATCTGCAGCTGTTTTAGCCATTGGCTTCTCACACATAACGTGTTTTCCGGCATGAAGGGAATCAATAGAGATAGGAGCATGAGAACGGTTAGGTGTACATACATGTACCACATCAATTTCAGGATCCTTTAATAATTCCTGATAATCAGTGTAAACCTTTGCATCCGGAGTTCCGAATTTTTCTTTTGCATGTTCTGCCTTTTCCGGAATGATGTCACAGAAGGCTACCATCTCAACATCCTTCAGTTTGCTTAAGGAAGGCATATGTTTACCATTTGCAATACCTCCACAGCCAATAATACCAATCTTTAATTTCTTTTCCATCGTATCTTTCTCTCCTTTTCAAATATAATTTCATATCTAAAGCTTTACTAAAGATGAATTTACACAAATATAAGATTGTTTTAATTTACTAAAAGATAGCATAAATAATTTTTTTATGATATAATAATTTTACAAAAAAATATCAATTTTTTGTCATTGGGAGGATATCGCTTTGGAGCACTCATACTACATTGAAGAAAAAGATACCGATGGTGAATTTCCGCTGCAGTTTAGCGTACACATCCAGGAAACAAATGGACCAAGAACCATGGTTTACGCACACATCCATGATTATATTGAAATATTGTATACATTATCCGGTGAATATCAGATACTATTAAATAATAAAGAATATTATTATGGTACGGGGGATATGGTACTCATTAATTCCAACGAAATACATAATATTATTGCACTTTCAGAGGGAAGTAATAAATACATTGTGTTAAAATTTGAACCTGAGATGTTGTATACCACTTCGCAGTCTCTGTTTGAGATGAAATATGTCATGCCATTTATATTAAATGAATCAACCCATCAAAAGATATTTGAGAAAGAGGAAATTGAAAAAACCGTAATCCCGGACATTATACATGGAATGTACCAGGAATACAGGGAAAAAAACTATGGATATGAACTGGCCATACGAGCCAATATATTTAATCTGTTTTGTTTTATACTTCGTAGATGGAATGAACAGAATGTGGATTTGAATATTAATCAGGACATCAACAGGGATATGGTGGCAAGACTTCAGATTGTATTTGATTATATTGAGAATAACTACCAGAATGAAATTACTTCTCAAAGTATGGCAAATCTATGCAGCTTAAGTAATAGCTATTTTTCCAGATTATTTAAGAAAATAATGAAACGTAATTTTAGAGAGTATTTAAATTATGTAAGGATATCAAAAGCAGAAAAGTTTTTAACCACTTCGGATTATAATATTACAGAGATTGCTATGATGGTTGGTTTCTCCACAACCAGCTATTTTATTGAGCAATTCAAGCATTATAAAGAAATTTCACCGAAACAATTTCAATTGAAATATATGAAGAGTTAATTTTTTTAACAAATGTGGAGCAGGGAAAAAATGAACCGGTATTTGATTAAAATCAATACCGGTTTTTCAAACTGCTGCTATTAAATGTAAGTAATATCATAATCACTAAAATGGCCCCAATATTCCAACTCGTCGTACCGAGGATTCATTGATCGAAAATGTACGTAAATTGGACGATTATCCAGTATTGGGTGGGAATTAAAAAATCGGGAGTCTCCATATCGAATTGCTTCCAAGGCAAGGGGCAACTCATTTCGAAAGATCCGATTACGAATGGACGTATTCATAGATCCATCTGCACCATCCACATATAGATAAATAAAGAAAAAATAACCTTCGTGATTCATCATCCACTCCCCAAGAACTTCGTCCCTTGCTTCTGTTGTTTGATCAAGAGCATATTTTGTTCCAATGGTAAGAAATAGCTCCCCTGTTGTATCGGAATGAGTCAATGTGTAACATCTTGGGATGATTGGATGGGTAGGTGTAACTCCCACTCGGTAATCCACCATAAGCTTATCAGGATTGAATAGTCTCATATAATCTCTTCCAGGAATATTCCTTAGTGTATTATATGATGAACGAGCGCGAAAGGTTAGATAAAATTATTTTGCTTTATTGGAGGGATTATTTAAAATGCGACCACCAACGGTGCTTTTATCTGTATTATTTTCAGTGGAATTCGTTGCGTTGCTTCCGGTATTTTTCTTTTCTAAATCTTTACGATATCTCTGATTGGATTGCTTGCTCATGAAATCACTTCCTTTACCTATTATAACTATAGTATTTCACTATGTTACTTTGATCTATGCAAATTAGGTTAAGTTTAAGTATAAAAAAATCAGGCCCGAAGGTCTGATTTTTTTAACTATAAGTTATACATTATACGTTTCATTTATTTTTTACATTAGCTAGATCAATTATTTGCGGGATTAGAACCGATCGATTATTTTTTTAGCTGAAGGGAATTTAGCAAATATTCTGCAACGACATTCACATCAGGGGTAATGCCTTCCTTAATATCGGTTACGGTAACTTCTACAAGATAATTGTCAATATACAGATCATAAATAATCTGAGTCATAGAGATACCATTTACTACAGCATTGTACTGGGTCTTAAACGCTGTTCCTAGTTCTGCTTCGTAATCGCTGGTTACAAAGTCTGTAATCGTTGCTTCAAGGCCAGATTGTGCTAATTGGTTTAGAATTAGATCCTGGGTGATATATCCTTGGAAATACTCTTTGATAATACTGTATTCCGGTTTTGCCTCTCCGGTTTCTTGAATCACAAGACTTATGTTAGAACTTCCGGTTGTAGGATCCACGGTATCCGGTTGGAATGAATACACAACATTATTACCTTGTTCTAGTACAACTTCTTGCTTCCAGTTCTTTGGAGTAACATAGGTAACACCTGCAAAGGTCAGTTCCTGTGCATCAAATGGGGCTTCTGTGATATATTTGCTTACCGGTTCCTTAACTGTTACAGTACAGGAATACTTTTTCTTGTCGATGGTAGCTGTAATGGTTGCAGTTCCTACTTTTACAGCGGTAACTTTACCGGAAGAACTTACAGTTGCAACAGACTTTTTGTTTGATGACCAGGTTGCTTTCTTTGTAGATCCAAGTACTTTTAATGTAGTTGTTTTTCCTACTTCAAGAGATAAGGTCTTCTTATTTAGTTTAATGGTAGCGGCCTGTGCGACAGTAGGATTTCCAGCAGTTAGAACTGTTGGAGTTAAAATAGACAGTATTAAAGCGAATGTAAAAAACTTGAAGATTTTATGAAACTTCTTCATTGAACTTCCTCCCTATTAATTTAATAACTGTAATTATATATGCTAAGGCTGGGATAATCCAGCAGATTTTCCAAGAAATTGATTAGAATTTGATTAATTTAGTGGATTACGATTTAACCTGTGTTATAATAGCGGTTGTTTAGGAAATATTTACATAGGATTTTTAACAATATATTATATATGAATGGGAGGAAATGCAACTTGGTAAGAAAATTAATTAAGTCCTGTTTTGCCATAGTGTTGTCGGTATCATTACTATTGTTACCCAATTCTGTAGCATATTCTAAGACGATATTCGATGTCAACCAACTATCATCCGGTATCGAACTAGAGAGTAACGAAATTATCTCATATGCAACGGATGAGTATGGGGAAGCGCTAAAACTAGCAGAGAAAAAAGCCAAAGTATTAACATCAATCTACGGGGTTACAAGTATTCAATATGCCTTAAGTGTTAATGGGGAAATCGTTTTATCCGGTCAATCAGGCGTTTATAGTAAGGAGTCAGATGACCAGTTAACAAATCGCAACATGTATGGGATAGGTTCCATCAGTAAAGTATTTACGACAACTGCAGTAATGCAGTTAGTGGATCAGGGAAAAGTAGATTTAGATTCACCGGTTATAGAGTATATACCGGAGTTTACGATGGCAGACAGCAGATATAAGGAGATCACAGTTCGGATGTTATTAAATCATTCATCCGGTTTGATGGGAAGTTCCTTTGCCAGTTCCATGCTATTCGGAGATGATGATTTTTCTGCGTACCATAACTTGTTAGATACTTTAAAGACCCAGAGATTAAAAGCAAATCCAGGGGAATTTTCCGTATACTGCAATGATGGATTTTCACTAGCAGAGTTATTGGTGGAGAAGGTAAGTGGATTAAGTTTCACAGAATATATGAAAAAATACATAACCGAGCCGCTAAAGTTAAACGCTACGAAGACTGCTCTGGATTCGTTTGATGTGGAAGCTCTTTCGAAAACTTATAAACCAGGTTCAAAGAATTCATTACCTACCGATAACTTAAATATGATTGGTGCTGGTGGAATGTATTCTTCTGCAGAAGATTTGTGCAACTATGCCCAAATCTTTATGAATAACAGCAATACCAAAATACTTAGCAAGAAATCAATCGACCAAATGGCCAATCCCGAATATCGGAATGGTTTATGGGCAGGGGAAGCGGACTCCATATTCGCCTATGGATTAGGTTGGGATAGTGTAAAAGCTTATCCATTTAACGATTATGGTATTACAGCGTTAACCAAAGACGGAGATACCTTACTTTATCATGGAAGCCTTATTGTGCTGCCATATGAAAATATGTCAATGGCAGTTTTGACATCTGGTGGAGCAAGTACTTATGATCAAACTTTTGCACAGGAGATACTACTCGCTGCGCTGAAGGAAACAGGATCTATCAAGGAGATTAAGCCATACGGAACCTTTGATAAACCTATCAACGAAACGATGCCAGCTGACCTCAAGCAATATGAAGGCTTGTATGCTTATTATGGTAGTATAATGAAGATAGTAATTGATGAAAAAGGTTTTCTTACCCAATCCGATGTGTATAGTCCGGCATCAGGCTCCCGACGATATAACTACGGAGGAAATGGCAGATTCTATTCCGCTGATGGTAATGAGTATATTTCATTTGTAAAGGAACGAAATGGCATTACCTATCTCTATGATGGAATATATGCGAAGTTGCCAAGTCTGGGACAGTATGCCCTGGCTGGTTATCAAGCACAGAAGCTATCAGATAATCCAATCTCCGATGAAGTAAAGAGTGTTTGGGATAAAAGAAATAATAAAAAATACTTTATGATAAATGAAAAATACTCCTCTCAATTATACCTCATGAATCCTTTGGCCGTTGAAATCTCTATGCTAAAGGATTTGGAAGGATATTGTCTGAATGCAGCGATTGTGGATGAAAACACAGCACAGACGACACTGCAGATTCCTGGTATGTATGGAAGGGATATTAACGATTATCACTTCTATCAACAAGGTAAGGTAGAGTATCTTGAATATTCCGGTCGTATTATGATTTCACAGGATGCAATACTACCACTGTCTACGAAGAATTCATTTCGATGCAAGATTGGCGGTGAAGGTTATGCTCAGTGGTATCGGATTGATGAAAAAACAGCAAGTAAGACGATTAAAGTATCGATACCGGAGCATAGTTCCTATGCTGTATATGATGATAAAAATAATTGCCTGAACTTTTCCTATGTATCCAAGCAGAGTACGGTCACTTTACCTAAGAGCGGCTACATTGTGTTTGTCGGAGATGCTTATACAGAATTTACGATTGAATATGTGAAGGATGCGGTGAAGGAAAAACAATAAGCACACTTACCTGATCGTTGAAAGGATAAAATTCTTTGTCGATATTCCGAGAGGATATAACTTATTAAATAAGATGTAACGAAGATACAGCCATTGTTGAGTTTGTCTACAAGGGCTGTATTTTTTTATGGCATTTATCCATTGGAGGGAAGAGAAATGTGCATAAAGCTCCTTTTCATATATGGAGTTGTGGATAAAACTCTTTCTGAAATTGATTAAATAGGCCGTGAATCGGGAGATAATATTTCACATTAAAATTTGATTAACTCTATTGACCACTGTGGTCGAAGGTGCTATAATTTGATTCGACCAGGGTGGTCTAACAGAGACTAAGGAGATGATTATAATTACCGAAGCGTTTATAAATTTGGAGCGAGAAAAGCAGGTGCGGATATTAAATGCTGCGTATAAAGAATTTTCAGAACAGGGATTTGAGAAAGCATCAACAAACCGAATCGTAAAGGAGGCTGGAATAGGGAAAGGAATGCTTTTTTACTATTTTAATAATAAAAAGGATCTTTACTTTTATCTAATAGAAAAAGGCGGAGAGTATGTCATTGAAGAATATTTTAACCAAATTGATGAAAGTCAAAGGGATTTTATTGAGAAATATAAGGAAATTGCCATGCTTAAGATGAAGGCTTATCAGGAAAATCCGTATGTTTTTACTTTCCTGGGATCCATATATATCAATCATGATGTAGACTTATCAGATCACTTGGTCCAAATGCTAAATGAGATCAGAAGCAAAGCATTTATGAAACTATTTAAAAACATAGACACTACTCTATTTAGAGAAGATGTTCCACCCGAAACTGTAATTAAGTTGATTCGATGGACCTTGGATGGCTATGAGAAGGAGCTAGTTGCCGGTTATCAAGGTAAAAAGTTAACAGAAATTGATATGGGACCTTATTGGGATGAATTTTATCAATACCTTGATTATCTTAAAAAGATTTATTATAAATAGGGAGGGAATTGTATGACAACAATATTAAAGACAAACAACCTGACAAAGAAGTATGGTAAATTTACTGCATTAAACGGGGTTAATTTAGATCTTAAAAATGGTGAGGTATTTGGTTTTATCGGCCCCAACGGGGCTGGTAAAACAACCACGATCCGAATATTATTAGGTATTTTAAAGGCCACAGAAGGAACTGCTGAAATCTTTGGGAAAGATGCTTGGAAGGATGCAGTTGAGATACATAAACGAATTGCTTATGTTCCGGGAGATGTTAATCTATGGTCAAATTTGACCGGTGGAGAAGTCATTGATCTGTTTGTAAAACTTCGAGGTACGAATCATAAAAATCGAAGAGAGGAGTTAATCCAGAGATTTGATCTGGATCCCAGTAAAAAGTGCAGAACTTATTCCAAGGGTAACCGTCAGAAGGTAGCTTTAATTGCAGCTTTTGCTTCCGATGCAGACTTTTATATTCTGGATGAACCTACTTCCGGTTTGGATCCTCTGATGGAAAAGGTTTTTCAGGAATGTGTTATGGAAGTAAAAAATGCCGGCAAGAGTATTCTGCTGTCCAGTCATATTCTATCTGAAGTGGAAAGACTTTGTGACAAAGTAAGCATTATTAAACAGGGTAAGATTATGGAGACAGGAACCTTGGATGAACTGCGCCACCTAACCAGAACAAATTTAGTGGTTGAGACAAAGCAGCCAATGGAGAGTTTAAGTAAAGTAAGTGGTGTCTACGATATCACAAAGAAAAATCTGACCGTTACGTTCCAGGTGGATTCCAAAGAACTTGGTAATGTAATGAGTTATGTAAGCCAATATGGAATCGTTAAATTAGAAAGTGCGCCACCTACCCTTGAGGATCTCTTCATGCGTCATTATCAGAGTGAGGGAGGTGTGAAATAATGTCAAATAGACACTTATCCCATACTGGGAGGTTAGCAAAGCTAGTAATACGAAGAGATCGAATTCGTATCCCGATATGGATTTTATCTATTGTAATCGTTACCATACTGGTTGCATCCTCCTTTACCGAACTATACCCGACGGAACAGGATCGGATGATCATGGCGGAAACGATGAAAAATCCAGCGATGGTCGCTATGGTTGGCCCTATTTATGAAACGGGTCAGTATACTACAGGCGCGATGTTTGCCAATGAGATGCTGCTATTTACAGCTCTTGCGGTGGCATTTATGAGTATCTTTCTTGTAGTACGCCATACCCGTAAGGATGAAGAAGGAGGACGAATTGAAGTAATCCGTTCACTTCCGGTCGGAAGACTGTCAAATCTATGTGCAACAGTTCTCGTATCCTTTGGAGCTAATATGATCTTATCGTTATTCACCGGTTTTGGATTGTATGCAATGGGGATAGAAAGTATGGATCTGGAAGGATCACTGCTCTTTGGAGCAGCTTTGGGTGCGACGGGATTTATATTTACTGCAATTGCAGCACTATTTTCACAATTAGCAGAAAGCTCCCGTGGAGCGATCGGATATTCATTTACCTTTCTTGGAGTGGCATACCTCATCCGTGCCGTGGGAGATGTAAGCAGTGAAACTATGTCCTGGTGTTCTCCGCTGGGCTGGATTTTAAGAACGAAAGTTTATGTGGAAAACATTTGGTGGCCCATCTGGATTACAGTGTTTGCTTCTATCGTTGTTACAATTATCGCTTTATACCTAAATGCCATCAGGGATCTGGAAGCAGGATTTATTCCTGCAAAGCCGGGCAAAAAAAACGCCTCAGCCTTTTTGCAGAGCCCTTTTGGTTTGGCAGCTAGATTACAGCGTTCCAACATCATTGGATGGGCAATCGGTATGTTCATGGTAGGTGCATCTTATGGATCTGTGTTAGGTGATTTGGAGACCTTCTTTGAAACCAACGAGATGATGAGTTTAATCTTGCCTTCCGCAGAAGGTTTTACCTTAACGGAACTATTTGTCACAACCTTAATGTCTGTAATATCTATGATCTGCGCAATACCGGTTCTTTTGTATATTACAAAGATTCGCGGGGAAGAAAAAAGAAGCCGCCTGGAGCACCTTCTTGCCAGATCGGTATCCAGAGCGTGGCTGATGGGTAGCTTCTTGCTCATATCTTTGATTGGATCGATTGTACTGCAATTTTTAGCAGTCTTTGGACTTTGGTCAGCAGGAGCAGCAGTGATGGAAGATCCGATTTCTTTGGGGAGAATGCTTCAAGCAGGGTTTGTGTATCTTCCGGCTTTATGGTTTATGATCGGGTTGGCAGTATTCTTTCTTGGTGTTTTTCCTAAGGCAGTTAGTATCATATGGCTTTACCTTGGATATTCGTTCTTTGTCGTTTATTTAGGTGGAATTCTTCAGGTACCGGAATGGGCAACGAAGCTTTCGCCCTTTGGTAATATTCCAAAGATTCCGGTGGAAGAGATGAATTATGCAAAAGTATTGATCTTGACAGCATTAGCCATT
Organism: Herbinix sp.; assembly: GCA_029238935.1. Lineage (GTDB taxonomy): Bacteria > Bacillota > Clostridia > Lachnospirales > Lachnospiraceae > Mobilitalea. Next base: position 89,143 of record JAQZBN010000004.1, on the reverse strand, counting down.
TGTTTTACCATATGCGGCTTTGTTGGATATCGTAAGAGAGATATTGGAGCATAACATTAATTCTTAAGAGGTTATGATAAGGACTTAGGCTTCTAATAATTAGGTAAGTTACACAACAGAATAGAATCAAATAAAGAGCTCCATTTATCCGTAGTTAGTTGGATAAATGGAGTTCTTTTTGTCGTAGAAAAGATAAATCTGTTAATACAGGATGTAGTAAAATTAAAAGAATATGTTCATTAGAGATTTAGTACAGCCAGCTATTGGTATAGATAGAAATTGGTTTTTTATTTATTAAACTCACTAGGTACGGAATGAAAGAACTTTTTATAAGTATTATTGAAGCTTCTAATATTTTGAAAACCACTTTCAAACGCAACTTCAGCCATGGTGCCATATTGCTGTGCCAGTAATTCCTGGGCGTAATTAACTCGGTATTGATTCACAAACTGACAAAAGTTCATATTAAAAATGGAATGAAATCGTCTGGAAAGGTAGTGATATTCAAATCCGAGATCCGCTGCCATCTGCTTCAGCGTAATATTTGATTTGAAATGATTCGAAACATAGTCAATCATTTTACATAGTAAATCCTCATTGTCAAACTGCTGGTCAATCAAGGTAATGTTCTTTAAGTATTGGTTACAGATCGCATAGAAACAGGACTTTAAAAGAAACGTATCACGGGTATTCACATCGATCAAATGATAAAGAACATAATTCTTAAGGGTAGCATCGCACTGAAACTTAGCGGATACTCCTACCTTTTTGTTAATATGTGCGGAAAATGCGTATATGAAATCTTCTGAGAATACACCGATCCATACCTTTGAATTATTTGGTGTCTGATAGGAATGAATTTGATTTGGTAATATAAGAGCAAAATCACCGGCACAGAGCTCTTCCGTATGGGTATCAATCGATGCTCGAAGTTCACCGGATTGTACATATAAAAGCTCATAATTATTATGAAAATGATAATACCATTCACAATTATCATAAATATATGCGTTGTAATTATAATTGCCCACAGAATTTGTGGTCTGATGAATCAACATGGATCTCACCTCCAAAAAGATAATTATTTTCTATTATATTAAAATAATTTGCTTTCGAAGTCAATTATTTTCCAATAAAATGAGGTTAGGAGGTGAGGGAAATGATAGGAAGAGTATTTTCCATCGAAGAGTTTTCTACCTTTGACGGACCTGGGATCAGAACAACGGTCTTTTTAAAAGGCTGTCCCCTTCGCTGTGTCTGGTGCCACAATCCGGAAGGACAGTTATTTGAACATCAGATCATAAAAAGCCCAAATGGATGCCTGCATTGTGGCGCTTGTCTGGATTGCGGAGAACGATTAACGGGGGAGAGAAAACTAGTAAAAGAAAGTATTGCGGTTTGCCCCAGAAATCTCATTCGAGAATGTGCTGTGGATGATACGGTACAGGAGTTATGTAATCGGATATTACAAAATACTGAAATGTTTCAGAAAACCGGTGGAGGAGTTACCTTTTCCGGAGGGGAACCCTTAGCACAGTATGATTTCTTATGGGAATGCCTTAGGTTTATAGGAAGTAAGACAAATCGTGCTTTACAGACCAGTGGGTTTTGTGAGGAGGAGAAATTTGGAGGGATCTTGGAACATCTTGATTATGTATTATTTGACTTAAAATTAATAGATGAGAAAAAGCATATCCAATACACTGGAGCTTCTAATAGGCTAATAATAAAAAACTTCGAAACTTTGTGTAATAGTAAAATACCTTTTTGTATCCGAACGCCCTTAATACCTACTATAACTGATACAAAAGAAAACATGGAAGCCATCGGAAGTTTGTTAAAACAGTATAATGTGTGTTATATCGAGTTACTTCCTTATAACAAAATGGCGGGAAGTAAATATAAGCTGGTAGACAAAGTATATAACCCACCTTTTGATGAGAGGATACCGGTTGAGACGCAGAAGGAAATATTGGAACAATATGGAATAACAGTGAATGTTTTATAGAGGTGAGAAATGACAGAGCATATTAAAAATTTATTGGAACAATTACAAAGCCGCTCTTATCGTTTGAAACGGATAGAAAAAGAGATGGATGTGACAGAAAAGGTTCTGGGTAAAAGTGCAATGCTGCGGGATGCTGTTTTACTAGAAACCATGTTGGATAATGAAACACCGGTATTTATCGATGGGGATTCCATAGGATTTTATCGAAGCGTGAGTAACTTTTCGTACTTTATGGAGGATAATAAAAGACAATGTCCGTATCCTCCCGGAAATATTACACCGAACTATCAAAAGGTCATGGAAAAAGGATTTGATACCCTTCTATCAGAAATAGAGGAGCTTCACGCTCAATGTAATATGCAGCAAAAAGAATTTTATGAGGCTCTTTTGATTACAATGAAGGCTGCTCTTAGACTTGCAGATCGCTATACAGAGGAAGCTTATCTTGTGGGAAATGACAAACTGTACATGGCGCTGCTTCAAGTACCGCACCGGGGAGCGTCATCATTTTATGAAGCCTGTGTATTTATGAAATTTATCATTCTCACGATCCGATGTAATCGTAATATGCACGTGACCTTAGGGCGTTTTGATCAATATATGTATCCTTATTTTGAAAGAGATGTTATAAGAGGTGTACCAGAGGAGGAGCTATTTGAATCTCTGGAGGAGTTTTTTATCTCCATTAACTTTGATACTGATCTCTATCCGGGGGTACAGCAGGGTGATAATGGCCAGAGTATGGTGTTAGGGGGAAGAGATGGGAACGGCAATGACTGCTATAACCGTCTGTCCGAGCTTTGCATGAAGGCTTCTTTGGAACTGAACTTAATCGACCCTAAAATCAACTTAAGAGTAAATAAAGATACTCCAATGGAACGATATTTATATGGAACACAGTTAACCAAGAAGGGACTTGGATTTCCGCAGTACTGCAATGATGATGTTGTATTACCGGGACTGGTTGCTTTGGGTTATGATTATGAGGATGCTGTGAATTATACGGTGGCAGCCTGCTGGGAGTATATTATACCGAACTGTGGTATGGACATACCCAATATTATTACTATGAACTTTCCAAAGGTAGTTAACAATGTAATTCATAGTAAAATATCGCAGTGCAATACGTTTGAGAAGTTATTGGATGAGGTTAAGCAGGAACTAAAGAAGGAATGTGAAAGGCTACAGTCACAGGCGAATAGAACACAGTTAACCCCATCTCCCTATCTATCCTTATTCATCGATGGTTGCGTGGAAAAAGGAGCAGATCTGTCAGAAGGAGCAGCAAAATATAATAACTACGGATGTCATGGAGCTGGGATATCAAGTGCAGCGGATGCACTGGCAGCAGTAAAAAAGATGGTTTACGACGACTGTGTATTGGAATGTAATCATCTTATTGATGCATTGGATAAAGATTTTGAAGGGTTTGAAGAGCTAAGACTTAAGCTTCTGGAGTGCCCTAAGATGGGGAACAATGATCCCTATGTCGATAATCTTGCCTATATTCTTATGGATACCTTTGCCTTAGAGATGAATGGAAAAAAGAATAACAGGGGTGGTATCTTTCGGGCAGGTACCGGCAGTGCATTGGAGTATTTATGGAGTGCGAAGCAGGTTACTGCATCGGCGGATGGAAGAAAAGCATATCAGCCCTACGGATCCAGCTTTTCACCATCGATTACTGCAAGATTGAAAGGACCATTATCTATGCTTCAGTCCTTTACAAACTTTGATATGAGAAAGATTATTAATGGTGGCCCCCTAACAATCGAAATTCATGATACAACGTTTCGCAACGAAATGGGTGTAGAAAAGGTGGCGCAGCTGGTGAAAACATATATTGACTTTGGAGGACATCAGCTTCAGCTTAATTCCATTAACAGAGAACGTTTGCTGGAAGCAAAGAAACATCCAGAAAAGTATCCGAACTTAATTGTACGGGTATGGGGTTGGAGCGGATATTTTAATGAACTGGATCCGGAATATCAGGATCATATCATCAGTCGGACGGAGTATATGGTATAAGAGCTGTTAGTTTGAACAATCCGCTTTGATCTATCGAATGTAATCTTTTGAAGAAATAGAGAAATTAAAAAGCATGTAGCATTCTTAAAGTTTGCGACATGCTTTTTTGCTGTCATAACAGGTAAATTAGGCCGGTTTTACAACATAGGAACAAAATAGATTACTGCTTATCTGCTAATTCATTTTTTATACCATTGTACACGTTGAAATTAAGTGCGTCAAAGTATAACTTATTTTTCTGAGCATCCCAGTTCTTCATAAAAGGAATTTCATTGTCATCAGTCCAAGCAATCGATACTAATTTTCCGTCATTTGAAAATCGCTTCCAGTTCTCATCTTCCGTGACTGGTGTTTGGTATTTGGACCATAGTTCTCTGTAAATTTCTATCTCATTTTCCGGAATGTATTTTAGGATGGATTTCTTGCTGGACCATAGTTTAAGATGGTCCGCTTCGACATACTTAGTCTCTTCTAATTTATCATCAAAAATAGTAAAGTAATCAAAAATACTAAATTCAGAAACTGTACTACCATAAGTTTTCTGCATCTTCTTTAATACCATATCCATATTCACATCGTCCGGGTATCGAACCTCTACTGCGATAAGTGTAGGATTTTTTCCTTTGATATCCCCAAAGTGAAAGCGTGTCTCACTAGATTTCTCACCGAATACATTAAGATCTTTTATCGCAAGAAAGTTATGTTCACTAATTGAAATATCTTCATCGGCAAGATGCAAAGCATTCTTAACTTCAGATTGGTTCATGCTCCAATTGGTGTTAGGGAATTCGAAGTTAGGTGCTTTTGGTTGTCTTGAACATGAGCTGAGCAACAAAGTTGCAATACATACTAGATATAAAATTCGCTTCACTGTATACCTCCTTCTTTTATGGCTACAAATAGAAGTATTTGTACGATATCTATCTTTGATATCGTTACTTTCGTATATTTTAAGTTTAACGAAAATAACACGGATTTCGTAAATTGTGGATCGGATCACTGTGTAAATTACGATAAACAAACATAGATAGCTTATAACTATTATATCACAATGGAAAACTATAGTATAACAGTTTAATAATAGAACTTTGACTTAAGCTTCTCTTCTCACGATTTTCAGAAACGATATAATTAAGTAACTGCTTCAAACCTATAAGATTACCGGCACTTACTAACCCTTTCGTTTCATAATTTATAAACAAGGAGTTTAAAGATTATATATTTTAAATTCCTTGTTTTTATTATGTAACTATCTCTCTTAGATTTTGCAGCAAGTGATATTGGATACAATAAAAATAATAAAAAAGTATAACATTCGTGCTAGACAATATATGTAAAAAATAATGGAAAAGCCTAAATACTTGTTGCATAATTAGTAAATTAGTACTACTATCTATATAGAGAAACATGTCGAAATATAATGAAATAACAGGATAAATGCAAGAAAAGAGTGGAGATTGTGTATTTGATTGCATAAAAGTATAAAGGAGATACATCAGATATGAAATATAGGTTCTCACAGTTCCTTAATCAGAAAATACATCGAAATCAATTGATTGTGGCTCACAGGAGTATCTGGGCTATTTTGTTATTAGCATGTGTTATGTTTATATTTCATACCTTGGTAAATCGGATTTATTCAAATACATCGAAAGACATTCATATTGGATTTATCTCTTTCTGTATCCTTGTGATATATGCCAGTCTATTATTCGCTCTAATTAAAAATAAGAAACTTCATGACGAAAGAGAAAAGCGTATTGAAGCTGAACGAAGATTAAATGAAAGTGAGACTATATTCAGAGCCGTTTTTGAACAAGCAAATATCGGGATCGCGATTGCATATAATGACGACTGTATCATTTCAAAAGGTGAGAACAGACCAAGTATGAATAAAACTTTTGAATGCATTACAGGGCGATCAAAGGAGGAGTTTTCAAAGGTAGGTTGGATGGATATCACGCATCCGGAGGATTTACAGGAAGATCTAAAAAAGTTTACACAATTGAACAGTGGAGAAATAGACAGTTATAATATGGAAAAGCGTTATATTAAACCAGATGGGTCGATTGTATGGGTTCGCATGATTATCTCCAAATTATTTCTGGAAAATAGCACGGGGTTCCACCATCTGTGTTTTGTTGAAGATATCAGTAAACAAAAAGAGATTGAAAAAGAACTGTATAAAAGTGAAAGAAGTAAGGCTGTTATATTAGAAAATTTACCGGGCATGGCATATCGATGTAATTATGACCGCGAATGGACTATGAGATACGTTTCTAGAGGTTGCTCAGATCTTACAGGTTATCGGCCAGAAAGCTTATTGCAAAATAGGGACTTATCTTATAATCAATTAATTATGCCAAAATATCAAGAATTTGTATGGACGAAATGGAGGACTGCTCTTTCGGAAGGTTCTAAATTCAAAGAAGAGTACGAGATAATAACTGCTTCAGGTGAAATAAAATGGGTCTTTGAGCAAGGACAGGGAGTTTATAATGAAATAAATGAGATAGAAGAGCTGGAAGGGTTTATCATCGATATATCACAACGTAAAGAGCAGGAGATGAAATTTAAATATGATAGTGAACATGATAAACTTACTGGTCTATATAATCGCAGATACTTCGAGACAAGTTTATATTCAGAGATACATAGCAACAAGTTAGAAAGTAAAGCTCTTTTATTGGTGAATATTCGGAATTTTAATAATATTAATATCACATATGGTTATTTTTATGGTGAAAAGTTGATTGTTGAAATGGCGAAGCTACTTACAGATCTCTGCATGGAAAATAAACAATTATTTCATATATCGATAGACCGTTTCGCCATCGTAATGAAGTATCAAAATCATATAGAGATATCAGATTTTTGTGAAACTATTTTTCACCATATACAAAATATACAAACGATCAATAACGTACAAGTAAGTATCGGCATTGTGGATTTACAAAACTGTGATATCAGTGTCGACAATATCCTTAAATTCGCTTCAATAGCTGCAGAGGAGGCTGACAAAAACCAGGAAATGCAATATTGCTTTTTTAATCAAGAGATGGAAGAAAGAATTATGCATAGAGAAAAGATAAAAGAAGAGCTTTCGATTGCTGCGATCAATGATGAAGATGAGAATTTCTATATGGTATACCAACCAATCATCGATTTAAAAACGGATAAAATATATGGATTCGAGGCTCTGGCACGATTTAAAAGTGAAAAGTTAGGTTGGGTATCTCCAGCTGAATTTATACCGATAGCAGAAGAAACAGGAATTATCATATCTCTTGGTAAAAGGATAATGCGGCAAGCCTTTCATTTTTTAAAGACATTAGAACTGCTTGGTTTCGACAGTATTCTACTATCTTTCAATGTTTCTGCTATCCAATTACTTAGAGAAGATTTTATTGATACACTTCATGAACTTATGACGGAAAGTGGTATTCATCCTAGAAACTTAAATATTGAATTGACGGAATCAGTTTTCTTAAATGATTATAACGAAATAAATAAAATATTGAATCACATTAAAGAACTTAATATTAATATATCAATTGATGACTTTGGAACGGGCTATTCATCGTTAGCGCGGGAAGGAGAACTAGATATTGATTGTTTGAAGATAGATAAGTATTTTATCGATAAATTACTCACACTGAATTTTGACGAAGCTCTTACGGGTGACATTATTTCCATGGCTCATAAATTAGGACATTGTGTGGTAGCTGAAGGGGTAGAACATGAAAGGCAGAAACAATACCTAATCGAGCACAATTGCGATTATATGCAAGGGTATTTATTTAGTAAACCAATATCTTCCGAATTAGCGATCAAATTATTAGGGCAGACAAATTTATAGAAATCATATTTAAATATAAGAAAGTACATTAGATTTTGCATGTTTAACCCGTCTTGCAATATATCAACTATTGTTTAAGTATCTAAATGAAAAGATAAGGATGTCACATATGAAGAGACGAGAGAAACGAAAAAGTATTTCGATCAGAAAAAGAATAATCATGATCTTTATAATATCCATTATTATCTCTGTTATATCGATTGGATTAATGGTGTTTATAAATTGGATGACATTTGCCGGAAAGACAACGAAAATGATGTCGGAAGATATGAATCATGATATAAGTCAGCAAATCGATGTTTTAATCAATATGCCTTATCGTAACAATGAAGTAAACCAAAAACTAATATCATCCGGAGTTGTAGATTTATCGGAGGAAGGTACCCGGGAGACGTTTTTTGCATGTATTTTGCAATCACTCGATAAGGAAGTATACAGCTTCAGTTATGGAACAGAATCCGGTGAATATTATGGTGCCAGAAGAAATGATAATGGTATTATTGAGGTTATGAAAAATAATAAGGAAACAAGTGGACATACCTGGTATTACTCCGTCAATGAAGATATGAGTGCCGATCAGATTATTATGAAAACTGAGCCATATGATCCACGAAGCAGGGATTGGTACAGGGTTGCTAAGAATAGTGGTGAGCCTATCTATTCATCTGTGTATAAGCATTTTATTATGAATGATTTGGCGATATCAGCGGCCTTACCAATTTATAATGAAAACGGTCTCTTGCAAGGTGTCTTGGGAACTCATATATTGCTATCAGGAATAGATAACTTCCTTAGTGACATCGTTGGCAATAAGGATGGGTTTGCACTTATTATTGATATGAATACGGAAGAACTGATCGGAAATTCTTTCAATGAAGCGAATTTTATCATTCAAGAAGATGGGCTTATCAAAAGATATAAACTAGAAGATATTGGAACACCTGACATGAAAGAAGGGTATGAACAATATAAGAACAATCCGAACGAACTATTTTTATATAATGGCGATAAAGAAAACTATTATTTTAATGTTATGGAGTATCATAAAAATGGTCTAGATTGGTTATTAATCTCAGCAATACCGAGCAGCTTTTTTATGGATGATATAGTTATAAATATATATTCTACAGTACTTATAATGCTAATTGCCATTTTAATATCATTTATTGTTTACTATATTAGTACAAAAAAGCTGATGAAGCCTCTAGGTAATCTGATTATTGCTATGGAGCAGCTATCATCGGGGGAATTATCGAAACGAGTACCGATAAGTAAATATAATGAAATTGGAAAAATTGCTATGATGTTTAATAAAATGGCAGATAAAATGAATCATTTAGTTAATAATCTGGAGACTACAGTCCAGGAGAGAACTTCTGATCTAATAAAGGCAAATGATGCATTGAAAACAACACAGGATGAGCTATACCTTATTTTAGATTCTACAGCGGAGGGAATATTCGGACTGGATACCGATGGGAATTGTACATTTTGTAACGATAGATGTATTGAGCTATTAGGATATAAACATCAAGAGGACTTGGTTGGTAAGAATATGCATTTACAAATACATCATAGCTATAGAGACGGCAAACCAATGCCGATGGAAGACTGTAAGATTATTAATACTCTCTCGGAAGGAGCTATGGTTCATGTCTTTGATGAGGTTTATTGGAGAGCGGATGGTTCCTGCTTTGATGTTGAGTATTACTCTTATCCTCAGTTAAAAGATGGTAAGTTAATCGGATCTGTAGTAACTTTTATGGATATTACCGAGAGAAAGAAGAATGAAGAACAGATACAGTATTTAAGCTGTCATGACCCTTTGACGGGAGTTATGAATCGAAGATGTTTCGAGGAAGTAATAAAAAAATGTGATGTTAAGACGAACTTGCCAATTTCAGTTATTTTTGCTGATCTTAACGGATTAAAACTGGTAAATGATATCTTTGGACATGCATCAGGGGATATCCTTATTCAGAAATCAGCAGAAATATTAAAAGAATCATGTCGAGGTTCTGATGTCATAGCCCGTGTCGGAGGGGATGAGTTTGTTATCATGCTCCCTAAAACAGATACCAACGAAGCAGAGGGAATAGTAGAAAAAATAAGAACATATTTATCAATTGAAAAAGTCAACGGAATAAAATGTAGCATGGCTTTAGGAGTTGATACAAAAGTCAGTTCTTATCAGAATATTGAAAATATTATGAGAAATGCAGAAAGTGAGATGTATAAAGAAAAAACTCTTTCCCGAAAAAAATTTGCAAATGAGGCTTTGAGTACTATAATAAATTTATTGCAGGAGAGAAGTAAGAATGAAAAAATACATTCTGAAAATGTAGCAGTATTATGTGAAAGAATGGGTAGAGCTATGGGGTTGTCGGTAACTGAAATAAAGAAACTGCATGATTCTGGCTATATGCATGACATAGGAAAGATTGTATTAGAGGATAGTATTCTGAGTAAAGAAGAGAATTGGACCAAGAATGAAGAACAGTTGGTAATGCAACACTCTGTAATAGGCTATAGAATATTAAATATATTTGATGATACACTGGATTTAGCTGATGATGTATACGCGCATCATGAAAAGTGGGATGGAAGCGGCTATCCGAAGGGACTGAAAGGCGATGAAATACCCATGAAAGCCAGAATAATAGCGTTAGTAGAAAGCTATGATAGAAAATTAGCAAAAGTAAAAGAAGTTAATTCGGAAGCCATAGAAAGAATACTCCTTGAAATTAGGGAGGGATCTGGGAAATTATTTGATCCAAAACTAACAGAAGTATTTATTGATATGATCAGAAAACAGAAGTTATAGAATTGAATATAGAACTGAATATAAAACTGAAGATATTAAACAGAAGATTATAAACAGAAGGTAAAAATTAAAGAGAGAAATACAAACACCCATTATTAATCATATGAAAATAGTGGTACGAAAAGGAGCTTTGAAAAATAGCTAATGTGCTATGGAGTAAATGCTCCTTTTTTTATGGTTAGAATCGAAACTGCATTTTTAATTAATTGCTATTGTTTTTCATATGTCTATCGTTTTATTATAGGTAAAAATATTTTTGTTTATTTATTCATTTTCGTCCTAGGAGGAGTCGAATCCCTGCGGTATTTTAAAATGGTAATGAACCCCCAAATGTGATATAATAACATAACAATGTGACAAAATAACATAACATTATGTTAGATCAACATAACATAGAAAGTTTTTAATATCTATCATTTTGGGAGGGATGAGGAAATTGAAGTCAAAACAGCTTTATATTATTACATGGCTTTTTTCAAGACGGTTTATTCTTATGCTTACCGTAGTAATAGCATTAACAACATCACTTGGGATGTGGTACTTATCGCATAATTATGTAGCGAAGGCTAATCAGGTATTTACTGGTATTTACAATGATTATGCAGACTTATATGTCTCCGTCGTCGACGATAAGGTAAGCAGTTATCGAACGGCAATGGGAGTAGTTTCGATGAGTAATAACCTCCGTGATAATATCTTTAGAAACAATGTGAGTCGATCTGAAATGGTTATGCTTGGTAGAAACCTGGCTCAAAACATCAGCGAAACTACATTTCTTCTATATAAATCACAGGAAGTAATTAGTCACTGGCTGTATACATATTTACCTGCGGATGGGTATTATTTTAAAAATATTAAGGATGTGCAGAATAAGGAATGGTTTGAGTCACTTAAAATGAAGAGTCCGCAGTTCTGGTATCATTACTCTAATGTTACAGACACCAATCATCTGACGATTGCAGAAATTATCTATAACTATGATTCCACCGTAGGAACTTGGGGGCAGGGATATTGCTGCCAAACAATCACAGTAGATACCGCTACCTTATTTAAACCATTTGAAGATACTGAAATGAGTATTTATATCTTTGATAATAAAACTGGAAGTATGATATATGATTATTCGCCCAACTTGAAAGAAAAGGGAAAAGAAGCGATCCAAAAACAGTACAATGCGATCTATGAAGGTTCCTCCAGGATGAGTCGTTTCCCATCAAGAATTTCTTTGATCAACGATAACGGCATAAAGGGAAAATATACAGTAGTTACAAGAAATATTGGGATACCGGATGCTACCGCAGTCATCCTTTTCAACTTAAAACAAGTGGAGCAATCAGATAGTGCAGGATTGATCTACGGTGCAATTATCATCCTGTTTTGCATGATGTTTTTATTAACCTTATCAAGTTTAGTTTATAATAAGAGACTAAATAAACTGATTGACCGGATGGATCACTTTGATGAGAAAGATGAAATGCTGCCGGAGCCGATTGAAGGAAGTGATGAGCTTGCACGAATTGACCGACATCTTTTACGAATGCAGGGCCGAGTCCGTACCTTGATACAGAATGAATACACCGCTAAAATGCAGGTAATGGCAGCTCAACAGGAGGCCTTGATGGCTTGCATCAATCCACATTTCCTATATAATACCTTGAACACGATTTCTGCGATGGCCTGTGTGGAAGGAGCGGATAGTACCAGTGAAATGGTCGGAGCACTTTCTGATATGTTTCGATATTCATCCGACGTATCCCGGCAGCATGTTGCTTTGCGGGAAGAGCTGAATAATATATCGGATTATCTCTATATACAAAGCATTCGTTATCAAAATACCTTTACCTATTCTATTGATATTGATCAGTCCTTTTATGAATATCAAATTCCGAAGCTCGTTTTACAGCCAATTATCGAAAACGCATTTAAGCATGGGTTTAAAAATCAGATAACGGAAAGAGAAGGAGATCGACAGCTTCTGATATCAGCCGAGAAGGATGATACAGATCTGATCATATCAATCAAAGACAACGGGAAAGGTATTACAGCGGAAAAATTAGCGTTTCTTCAGGGGCAGATTGCAGAAGGAGATACGAAAATAAATGCCCCCATAAAAGAGAATGGAAGTATTGGGATTCTAAACGTACATCAGAGAATTCGATTAAGATATGGCCCCGGGTATGGGCTAAAGCTGATGAGCGAAGGTGAAGGAAAAGGAGTACATGTTATTATTCGAGTACCTTGTATTATGGAGCAGACGATAGAGCGGAGGGACATATATGTTTAGCATATTGATAGCAGATGATGAGAAAATTGCACGTGCAGATATCCTTTATAAAGTAAGTCGCAGTGGTTTCGTCTTTAAGTGGGTAATGGAGGCTGCGTCCGCAGAGGAAGCACTGGAGATGATCAAAGAACACAACCCGGATATCCTTCTTACGGATATTTGTATGGGTGAAATGAGCGGAATTGATTTGGTGAGAAGTGCCAGGACCCTTTCGAAGGATTTAACATCGATTCTTATATCTGGATACCCGGAATTTTCTTATGCAAAAGAAGCGATTGCCTTAGATGTTGTGGATTATATTCTGAAACCGGTTCGTCAGGAGGAATTAACCGGTGCCCTCTCAAAGGCAGTAACCAGGATGATGCAGCAAAGAAATTTACTAGAGCTGATGGATCATGATGTTAATTTTAAGGGAGAGCTTCTAACCACCAGTCAAAGGGAACAGCTTCATGCATTCTTAAATGGAATAGATACTAAGTTGGATTTTTCTGCTTCTTTAGTTTTCCCTGAAAATACGAAGTATTACCAAATTGGCTTAATTCGAATATCCTATCCCAAGGATGCAAGCATAAATGGAATAAATACAAAAGGGCTTTCGTCGGTGTCTGTAAAAGGATCTACGAAACAGGATAATGAGTGGCTGCGGCAGCAAGTGAAGGAAATCATTCGAGACATTGGTGGACAGTGGTTTCTGCCGTTTAATAACTTTGCGCAGCAACAATTAATTACAGTGATCGCAGCTTCTCCGAATTCAGAATATCGGTGTTCAAAGGAAAATCTGACAAAAATATTTGAGGAGATCTACCTTCAGCTTCGCAGCCGTTTGAAAGTTATCATACATATGGGAGTATCCACGGTTTCAGAATCAGTCTCAGGGACCATGATGACACAGGCCAGACAAGCACTGGATTTGCGTCTTTCTCTTGAGGGAGGACCCTGCGGACGAATCTATTACTGGGATAACTATGGGGATAAGATGGCGACGTTTCAACTACCTGAGGATGATGTGAAACTATATCAATGTATGTTATCAAAAGGTGATTTAAATAAAACCTTAGATATCGTTCGTCGGATCTTTTCAACGGAATCCCCGGGAATGGCGTTGCATATCCGAATGTTATATGTAGATTTAATCTGCTTTCTTGCCCGTACTTGTATCAAAAAAGTAGGCGGGAGTGTGGTATCGATGCTCGGTCCGGAGTCCTTAGGCGGAGGAATCATCGATCAATTTTCTAATCGAGAGGAGATGATTGATAGTTTATGTAGAACGATAACCACGGCGCTCAGCCAATGGATGGCTGTAAATTCAGATGCCAGCGTCGTACTGCAGAATGTTAAAAACTGCATTGAGAATAATTTTACCGATAGTGAGCTTAGTACCAGTTTCTTATCAAATAAGTTCTGTATTTCCTTAGGATATCTCTCAAACTCTTATAAAAATGAATTTGGAGTAACGATATCAAAGTATATCATCTCATTACGACTGGATTATGCTAAGAAGTTACTGGAGGATACCAGACTCTCCATTGCTGAAATTGCGGAAAACAGTGGGTTTAATAATGTAAGTTATTTTATGAGGACATTTAAAAAGTGCACCGGTGATACCCCTGCAGAGTATCGTGAAAAGTCACATATGATACCAAAAGATAAAAATAAACAATAGTCAAAAAGCTTAATATGTTAATAAAAATGTTAAAAGTATTGTGCAAAATAGTTAAAAAATAAAAATAGTACATAGAAATACACAAAAAAGTTTATGTTTTTCTGAAACCGGAGGTAGTAAACTATTTCACAGAAGTTGCAAAAAACGAACACATTGTGTTCGGTTCATAGAAAGGAGAATTGATTTGGTGAAATCTACCATAACCGGTTCGATATCATGGCAAGTTAAAAGACAAAAGTTGTGGCATCAAATTAAAAAGCACAAGCTGTTATATCTGTTTATCCTTCCCGGTGTGGTATGGCTGCTTATATTTTGCTACTATCCGATGTACGGAGCTTTGTTAGCATTCAAGGATTACCATTATAATTTGGGTATTTTAGGAAGCCCCTGGGCAGGCTTCAAGCACTTTGAAACCTTTATGACTTCTCCAGAATTCTGGACTGTTATAAAGAATACCGTAATTATTAGTGGGTTAAAACTCCTATTTGGATTTCCGGCTCCAATTCTATTAGCATTATTACTAAATGAGATTAGAGCGAAGAAATTCAAAAGAGCAGTACAGACCATGAGTTATTTACCAAACTTTGTTTCCTGGGTTGTTGTAGTCAGTTTAATGACAGTTATCCTATCACCTTATGGTGGTATTATTAATGACATAAGAAAACATTTTGGACTAGATTCCATTTTCTTCATGGGGGAAAAGAATTTATTCTATCCCATGGTTGTTCTATCTGATATATGGAAGAATGCAGGATGGGGTTCCATCATTTACCTCTCAGCCCTGACTGGAGTAAGCCAGGAACTATATGAGGCAGCTACTGTAGACGGAGCGGGACATTTAAAATGCGTTTGGCATATAACACTTCCTTCGATTAAAGGAACCATTGGCATTATGTTTATTTTTGCGGTTGGTGGTATTTTGAATGCTGGTTTTGATCAGACCCTCTTATTACAACAACCGGCGAATAATCAGATTTCTGAAATCTTAGATACGTTTGTCTTAAAAACCGGTTTGAATTACGGTCGGTTTGAGTATGCTACAGCGATTGGATTATTTAAATCTGCCTTTGCATTTCTATTAATGTCATTGACCAATAAAATCTCTAAGAAATTTCTGGAAGTCAGCATATGGTAAAAGAGATTGGAGGGTATTTCTATGATTAAAATAAAAGAGTCTCGTTCTCGTAAGATATTTCTAGGCTTTGATTACATATTTCTTGCTTTATTCGGTTTTATAACCTTATACCCGTTTTGGTATGTTCTGGTGGCTTCCTTAAATACCGGAAGGGACTTTGTTAAGGGTGGTGTCTACTTTTGGCCCCGTGAGTTCACATTAGAAAATTTTACTCATGCGTTGGAAGATACTCGTATTTTTACCTCGTTATCTGTTTCTGTCTTCCGAACAGCATTGGGAGTCATATTAGGATTGTTTTTTACAGCTTTAATCGCTTATGCATTAAGCATCCGGACCTTACCAGGCAGAACATTTTTTACCTTCTTTTTTTACTTCACAACTATTTTTAGTGGAGGAATGATTCCTTATTACATGTTATTACGGGATCTTGGTTTGACCAAGAGTATCTTTTTATACATCTATCCCTTTATGTTTAGTTTTTTTAACTTCTTATTATTAAGAACTAATTTTGATACGATACCGCCTGATCTTAGGGAATCGGCTCAACTGGATGGGGCAGGAGAAGCACGAATCTTATTTCAGATTTATCTTCCGTTATCTAAAGCTATCTTTGCAACTTTAGCATTGTTTATCGGAGTTGGTCATTGGAACGATTGGTTTTTCGGAGCTTATTATCAAAGTAGACCCGAACTTTTCCCAGCGGCGACATTACTGCAGAAGTTATTACGTGAAGCGGTACCTTCTACAATAAAACTAGGACAGGAAACGAACTTAGCAACGATGACAAGCTATACCAGTCAATCGTTACAGATGGCATTTGTTATGTTACTTACCATGCCAATCGTTGTAGCGTATCCTTTCCTTCAAAAATATTTTGTTAAGGGAGTTATGGTTGGTTCGATTAAGGGTTAATGGTATGTACGGCATGGAGCTCAATGCTGATAAAAGAACATACATAATAAAAAGTAGGAAGGAGAAGTAGAATGAAAAAAAAGGTGATAAGCATTCTGTTAATGATGGTAATGGTTTTATCTTTACTATCCGGATGTAAAAAGGGGAACAATACGGATGATACGACAACAAGTAACGACAATAATTCGACAGCAGGTGATACTGCAGGTGATACTGACGTAGCAACAAAGAAATATGATGATGTTAAGTTAAAAATGCTGGTATGTTGGAATGGTGGATTTAAGACCGCTTCTGATCAGTATAATAATGAGGTAGCTAAAAAAATTAGAGAGGTAACCGGTGTTACCGTAGAATTTGAAGGCATTATGATGAGCGAAACTGAGAAATTAAATCTTATGTTCGCATCCGGTGATATGCCTGATATGATTAATGCTCCATATTGGGGTGGAGATGCTGGAGAAACAGCTGTAATTAAGAAAGCTGCTATGGAAGGACGTTTACTTCCAATTGAAGATTTATTTACAAAATATCCTCATTTAGCAAATGCATATGATATCGGTGTTATTTCACAGTCCTATTTGGAGAACGATTTGGATTATGAAGGTTATGAAGGACATCGTTATATTCTTCCTCAGGAAACACCTGGCGATGCTAATGGTGTAAATAACTGGGCATACGGTGTATTCGTTCGTGGAGATGTTCCGAAAGCGTTAGGTATTGATCCTGCTACCATTAAAACAGCAGATCAGCTTTATGATTTCATGACAAAAGCAAAAGAATATGGTTTCAAAGATGTGAATGGAAACGATTGTATTATAGGTACTACCTATCATAATGGTTGGGATTATTCAGGATATTCCGTTAATTTCTCTGAAAAGAAATTCTCTAGTTATGTAAAACAAGAAGATGGAACTTATACTTATAATGTTCTTACCGATAACTGGATTGATCGAAACCTTTTCACATGGAAATTAGTTAAGAATGGTTTATTAGATGTGGAATGTTTTAAACATTCAGATGCTCAGGCTGATGAAAAAGTTGGTAACGGAACTGCTTTATTTGCTTCCGCTCAATACGGTGTAATCATTAACTCTACCAAGTTGACCAGTCTTTATACTTCAAATCCTGATATGCGTTATGTACCGGTAGGTCCTATGACTTACAAAGATGGTTCAAAAGTGGTTCAGTTGGAGCAAAATGGACGTCAGGGTTCACCTGCAATCATATTCCCAACTACCTGTAGTAATGTAGATGCTGCTTTAAGATATCTGGATTATGTAAATAGCGAAGAAGGTGCACGTCTCTGTCAATATGGTATTGAAGGTGATACTTATACAATGGTAGACGGAAAACCTCGTCTTAATGCAGATTTAATTGAACGTAAACGTAATGGTGATAGTACCGTTGATGATGAGTTACGTGAAAAAGGTATTGGATATATCTTAGGCCGTACTCTTCAAGCTGATACTCGTTTTACCTGGTGGGGAGAATCCAATGCCGGAGATGCAGATGCTGCTATGCCAGAAGTTGTTGCTTACAAAGAAGCTCGTCCAATCGAACGTGTGAATGGATATCCTTTAAACGGTCTTGTTAACAAATTTGAGAAATATGATATTGTTAAGCAATTTGCATTTGAAGGAACTACCATGGATGATTATGTACAGCGTGCATTCTTTGCTGAAACCGAAGAGGAAGCTCGTTCCATCCTGAAAGATTATCAGAATTACTTATTAACACAGGAAAATGGTGTGTTTAAGGATTACCTTGCATTTGTTACCGAATGTGCAAAATCCAGAGAGGATATTCTGGACTAATTATATAAAAATTTAGGTATAAACAATAACCTGAGACATCCTCTAATAAGGAATATAACATATTTTTTATCGTAGGATATAGGGAAATCGTAAGATGCCTAGATAAGATATCAATAAAGGCGTGAAATTAAAAATTTCGCGCCTTTATTACAATTAGAGAAAAGTATACTACATGGTTGTTCAATCAAAATTATGGTATTATGTGTATTCGTAAGCATACTGGAATATATGAATTAAGGAGAGAGGGATAAAAGATGGCTTATATCAGAGAGCGTTCACAGGAATTGACAGGGTATCAGGAAAGTGCCCCATGGCAGCCTAATACGGATGTGCAATGTGATTTCGTTATGGTATACGGTATAGACTCTTCTATGCCGGAACGGGTTCAAAAGTTTAAAGAAAAGGGTTATGTGGTTCATCTGATGACAGGAATTGCTTGGGGGCAATATCAGGATTATCTTTATGGAGAATTTGATGGAAGAAATCATTGGGATGAAAGTCAAATGGACCGAAAAGGGAACTACATTCTTCATGGGAAAGATGTTCCTTACATGTCTCCATCCATTGTCTTTTCTGATTATTTAATAAAGAAGCTTAAAATTGCCGTGGATGCAGGGGTTGAAGCAATCCATATGGAAGAACCGGAGTTTTGGGATTACGGCGGTTATTCCAAGGCATTTCAAAGGGAGTATCTGCTTCATTACAGAGAGCCTTGGCAAGAACCTCATAGCAGCCTGGATGTAAGATATAAAGCATCCAAATTAAAAGCTTACCTTTATGCCAGAGCAATCGGGCGGGTTGGAGCAGCGCTAAAGGAATACGCCATGGTTGAATATGGACGGGTTCTACGCTTTTATATTCCAACTCATAGCCTTCTTAATTATACCCAGTGGAAGATTATGAGCCCTGAGGGTGCACTCATTGATTTGCCGGTAGTAGATGGATATATTGCTCAAGTTTGGACCGGTACCAGCCGATCGGCCAATGTGTATGAAGGTGTAGTGAAGGAAAGAACCTTTGAAACGGCTTTTTTGGAATATGGTATTATGCAGGAGCTGGTCAAGGGGACAGGAAGACGGATGTGGTTTCTTCATGATCCCATTGAAGACAACCCAGAGTATACTTGGGAAGATTACCGCTATAACTATTTAAAAACAGCGGTAGCATCGTTATTACATCCTTTGGTATCAAACTACGAGATCTGTCCATGGCCAAGAAGAGTGTTTGATGGAGTATTTCCTAGAAAAGCGGGGCTTGCAGGGGGAACAATACCAACCACCAATATGCCAGGGGCAAAAGCCATACCACCCACCTATGCTACTTTACTTAACAGTATGGTACAGCTGTTTGGAGACATGGATCAAACTGAGTTTTCCTTTGATGGAATAGAAGGTGGAATTGGTGTATTAATGTCTGATTCTGGATTGTTTCAGCGTAGTTTCCCCGATGGTATCGTAGGTGAGGAGAAGATCGATAGAGTAGAAAAAACCCTTCGAGAGTATACGAACCGAATGCATGACGGTGAGAACTGTTCTGAGGAAAGTAAACATTTTATGGAAGATGTAGCGAATGAGCCTGAGTTATTTACTGCCTTTCTTCAAAGCGGAACCTTCCCTAATTTCTTTGGAATGGTGATGCCGTTATTAAAACATGGTCTTCCGGTACGCCCGGTACAGCTAGATAATATACGACGTTTTCCAGGATATCTGGATGACTATAAGACATTGATATTAAGTTATGAATATATCAAACCAGAAACTCCGGATGTCAATAATGCATTGGCGGAATGGGTTAAGAGTGGTGGAGCTCTTGTATACATAGGTGATGGAAGCGATCCCTATCATAAGATCGATGGCTGGTGGAATCGTGCGGAGGCTGGGAACAAAGAGGGTAAAACTTATAATAACCCTTCTGAGCATTTATTTGAAATGATGGGACTTCCAAGAAACCTTAAGGATGGAGTAACTACCGTTGGGAATGGACGCGTAATGATTCTGAACCTATCCCCGGCATTACTATGCGCAAGTGCTTCAAAGGCGGAAGAGTATCGTTCTCATATCAAAGAGCTATTATCACTTCAGGGTCAGGAGTGGAAGTTTACAAATCAACTTACCTTAAGGAGAGGTCCTTATATTATATCGGCTGTGATGGATGAAGGAAGAGCGTTTGCAGAGGAAGAACACACCTTCCAGGGACTCTTTGCTGATATGTTAGAAAATGATTATAAGATTATTGAACAAAAATCGATTCGTCAGGATGACAATACCATCTTATTTGATTTCTCAAAGATTGAGGGGATGCAGTGGAGAGTCATCGGATGTTCAGCAAGAATACTATCCCTTGAGCCATACGAGGACGGAACCGGTTTTACGATGCAGATGAAAGCGGCTGATCAGATCAAGGCATTTGTAAGACTCAGACTGCCGAAGCAAATGGTTGACATCAAGGCTGTGGATGAGAACGGAGCGGATGTAATCGTTGATTATTCATGGGATCAGGCATCTCAAACAGTATTATTAAGCTATACAAGCTGCAACCAGACCATTACTTTAAATGGTAAATTCTAAAACAATGGCTGCAGCCAGACTTTACTATAAATAGTAAATAAAATTAATGGCTGGATAATATAGTTCTTATAAATATAAGATTATTGATTTGAAATGGATATTTATGTTTTATTAATAGAATCATTTTTATCAAATGCAGTGTGTTTATAATGGATGAGATCATTTACAGCTTTGTATAATGGATGAGATCAACTGCGGCTTTGTGTAATGGATGAGATGATAACTAAGGTAGTTAAGATTAGATGTAATTAACAATTAAGTGTACCTCAATTGATATTAAAATGAATCTAAAAACATACAGTAAATTAGTTTATATAATAGTTTTGTTTGAAAGGAAGGAAATATGAAAGAACTCGCAGCAAAATATACAAGATTAAAACGTCAGGTCGGCGGTAATCGCGAAAAATTTAGTTATGAAGAGACCTTTGGCCAACCCCGTGAGGAGTTTTTTGGGATGACGATGCCAAATGAATGGAACCGCCGTATCTTAGCAGAAATTGAATTCTCTCTTCGTCTATCAAAGGAGCTTAACGGAATGTTTGATGAGATTCTTCATCAGACTTTGGATTATCTGTTAGGGCAGATGGAATTAGAAGGCGTACTAACAAATACGACTTGCCAAAGTGCGGAGCAGATGCTGCTGCCACTTTCTGAGAAGGCAAAGGAATATGAATTAATTCTTGCTGCCCATGCCCATATTGATATGAACTGGATGTGGGGTTGGCAGGAGACTGTAGCCGCTACCATTGCAACGTTTCAGACGATGCTTAAGCTTATGGAGGAATACCCGGATTTTCATTTTTCACAGTCACAGGCAGCAGTATATAAGATCATAGAAGACTATGCACCTGAGTTAAAGGAAGCAATAAAGCAAAGAATTAAGGAAGGACGCTGGGAGGTTACGGCATCTGCATGGGTAGAGACAGATAAAAATATGCCATCGGGAGAATCTATCGTAAATCACATCTATTATACCAAGAAATATCTAAAAGAGCATTGGGATGTGGATCCAGCTTCACTGGACATTGATTTTTCACCGGATACCTTTGGTCATTCCGCTCATTTACCGGAACTGGATCAATTGGGTGGAGTAAAGTATTATTATCACTGCAGAGGACTCGATGGGGAAAATGCATTGTATCGTTGGCGTTCCCCATCCGGCAAGGAATTAATAAATTATAGAGAACAGTATTGGTATAATAGCGGATTGACTCCATTGCCAGGCATAGGAATTATAGAAGTAGCAAAACGCTCCGGAGGTCTTAAAACGGGTCTTGTGGTATATGGTGTAGGTGACCATGGCGGCGGACCTACTCGTCGAGACATTGAACGAGGACTGGAGATGATGCAATGGCCTGTCTTTCCTAAATTACGATTTGGTACGTTCCATGATTATTTTGAAGCAGCAGAAACGGTTCGGGAGAAGTTGCCGGTGGTGGATCATGAATTGAACTTTATCTTCCCCGGATGTTACACAACCCAGAGCAGAATTAAACTAGGAAACCGTCGTTCAGAAGCAGGTCTCTATGAGGCTCAGTATCTGGATGCTATTGCAGGAAGTAAAAAACTGACGACCTATCAAGCAGAGCAGTATGAAGGAGCTTGGCAGAATGTACTATTTACACATTTCCATGATATTCTCACCGGTTCTTGCGTACAGGAAAGCCGTGAACATGCGATGGGATTATTCTCTCATGCGATCGCAGTTGCGGGAACCAGAGCAGCTCTTGCAATGCAGGCAATTGCAGGGAAGATAGATACTTCAGGTATTGTTTTAGAGGAAGGATTGCCTGCTCAGAATAGAGCACAGTCTCAGTCGGAAGGAGCAGGAGCAGGTTATGGACTTAACCATCTGCAAGGAACACCTGCACCGGAGCATGGAGCTGGAATTACTCGTATCTATCATATCTTTAATGTAACCTCATCACAGAGAGAAGAGGCTTGCATGTTAACGATATGGGATTGGACCGGTGATCTACGGTATTTATATCTGGAAGACGGTAATCAGAAGGAGCTTTCCTTCCAATTGCTTGATACGGAGCAAAAGACTTATTGGGATCATAAGTATTTCAGAGTATTAGTAAAGGCTGAGGTACCAGCTTTTGGGTATACAACAGTGATAATGAGACAAAGGGAGCCGGAAGAATATCAGATTTACTTCCAGCCTTCTATACGTACCAACAAACCTACGGAGAATATTATCTTAGAGAATGGGAACCTACGGGCAGAATTTGACTTTAAGAACGGTACCTTATTGTCTTTGATTGATAAGAAAACAGAGAATGAATTATTAAAGTCCGGCGAATGTGGAGGACTTAGATATCTTACGACAGAACGCAGCTCCTCAAATGCTTGGCAGATCGGAAGATATACACAGATACAAGATTGCTTCCAGCCAATAAAAATTACGCAACAATCAGGAAAGCTACAACAGGGATTTACCTTAGAGCAGGCTGTTAAAAACTCTATCGTTAAGACAGAGATCTCTTTGGAAGAAGGAGCAAAAGCGCTTACCATCAAACTGGAGATTGACTGGCATGAAATAAGCAGAAATCAAGAACCGGTTCCGGTATTGCTGTACCATCTACCATTACAGGAAACAAAGAGTTTCTTATATGACGTACCAGGCGGAGTTCAATATCGTCAAGGCATGCAGCTAGATGTTCCGGCTATGCAATACGGTGCAGCTGTAGATCAGGATAATAAACGGACTGTATTCTTAGCTTCTGATTGTAAATATGGATATCGTGGTAGTGAAGAAGGATTGAGCTGTACGTTGATTAATTCAACTATAAGCCCGGATCCATATCCGGAGAGAGGTATTCATAATATTACCCTTCATGTGGGTGTGGAAGAGTGCAATCCGGCTACCTTACATGAGTTGGTATTTGGCTTACATCATCCGCTGCTTTATCAATCCGGCAGTGTTCATACGGGTACGCTAGCATTAACAGACCGTTTGCTGCAGATTGAAGGCGGCACGGGAGTGGTATCCGGTATATTTGATCTGGATGGTAGTCTGGTAGTAAGAATTTCTGAGATTTGCGGTCAGGACACGGAAGTTACCATGGCGCTTCCGGAAGAGGCTGCAACTGCAGAATTGATTGATTTAAATGGAACTGTCATAAATGGTATATGCAAAGTAGAAGGAAAGAAGGTAACAGTTCCTGTAGCAGCATACACAACAGTGATGGTAAGAATGAACGAATAAAGATTTATTTGAAGATGATTAATTCGTTCAAAGTAACAATACCAATCACATGATATATTGATTGAAGATAAAACCAGAAAAGAAAACAAATAATGTAACTAAAATAATAAAACCAAAAAAATGAACCTTAAAAGATAAACTTTAAAAGGGAAAGCTATAATCAATACAGAGTAAAGCTATAAAAAATAAAAAGTTAAAGTAATCATAATAAGGGCTTTAAAGGATATTGAATAAGCCTTCACCGTAGTGGATAATAAATCGTTGTGTAATATAACGGTTGGATACATAATCTGACTAACTATGGTGGGAGGTGGAATTCTAATCGACTTTGAAGCCCTTATTCTTGTGAATTCAAAACTCATTTTCCATATATAAGCAAGAAATGTTAAGACATAATGAGGTCGATTTGCTACAATATATTTGTAGCTGCTACACAAAGGAAAGGGAGGGAGAGGATATTGAGTCATTTCGAAAGTATTAAAGAAGCGTTGGAATATATCGATCATCATTTGGATGAACCAATGAACTATGAAACACTGGCAGAACATTTTCATTTTTCTCCATACTATTTTCATCGAATGTTTGCAATTATCGTGGGAAAAACAATAACGGTTCACATTCGTGATCGGCGGCTAATGCAAGCATGCAGACAGCTATCTGAAACGGATAAGTCAATTATCCATATTGGTATGGATCATGGTTATAATTCTGCCCAGTCATTTTCGCGAGCCTTTAAAGATGTCTATGGACTTTCTCCAAGGGAATACCGGGAGCAAGGGTTAATTCCGGATATGGTAACTGTTGATGAAATGATAAAGAAATTTACAAATCGATTGAAGGGAGGAATTTATGTGAATCCTAAAATAATAAAACGTGATACATTACGGATTGCAGGGGTTTCCGGGGATGGTAATAAAACGTGGGAGGTGTGGAACACCTTTGAACAGCTGAACAAGGAAACACCGCTTAAGAATAAATTATCAGACCATGGTTATGAAATAAGATTATATGACGGTGATACCAGTACCGTACATGTCGGCTTCGCTGTCTCAGAGGATCCTGTGGATGCTCCATATACCATATATCAAATACCATCCTCAAAGTATGCCTCGTTTGATGTGTATGTTGCCAATGGTTATGATAGTGAAAATAATGCGATGAATGAGTGGGTCCATTCAAATCAGGAGGGATATTCGGAGAGAACGCTGGGAAATTCTCATTACTGTGTGGAATTTTATGATGAACGTTTTCATGGTAGTGAGGCAGGCTCCATCGTAGAGATATGGATTCCGATCGAAAAGAAAAAAGAGGATATATAAGAAGATAGATGATTAGATAAATAAAAGATCTATAAAAAGGCAAACAAAAAGATAGAGAGATAATGAAATTTGAAAAGATAACAAAAAAGAAAGCGATAAACAAAAAGAAAACAAAAAAAACAGGAACTACTGTCCTTCAGCAATAGTTCTTGTTTTTTTATACCCGATTTAGTTACTCTTATTATACTCTGCTACATAAGCATTCAACTGTTCCTGAACAGCGGCTAATAGTTTATCAATACCGGCAACTTCTAATTTTTGCTTCATCTTCTCTAAACCTTCTGCCTGATCAGTTAGACCAAGTTCGATTGGTATCATATAAGTCTCAACAATATTAGTGATTGCAGCGATCTCATTCTTATAGTCGGTATCGTCAAAGGTGAAGGTAGCCAGAGGTGTTTCAATGGAGTCGGTGGCAAGAGACTTGTTGTATGCATCCACTTGTTCCTGAGGTACGGTTGCATTCTGTCTTAATAAATTAGCATTATTCGTACCCCATGCTAAGGTAAATCCACCAAAATCATTATATTTTGGTAACAGTGCATTGAAACGGTCTTCTCCAACTGCCTCGTAGTGAGTTCCTTCCATACCGTAGTTGATGAGATCAAAGTATTCCTTGTTGGTTTCGAATAAATTGTACATCATCATAACGCGTTCCGGATACTTGCTCTTCGCATTGATGGAGATCATAGACATGTTACCACCCTCGGGAATCTTTTTGTAACCGGGATTTACTTCAAAATATCGGTTGGCGTAGGTTTCATTCAGTGCCTTCATGGTTGCATCATTTCTATTAAAAGTATCAAAAGCATCGGCAATGTAACATGCAGATTTTTCTGCCATGAAATTATTTTCATCAGAATCTGCATTGGCAAGAGCACTCTTGGACCAAACGCCGGCATCGGCTAATATCTTCGTGGTTTCTAAGTATTTTAAGTAATCGGGATCGTCATAAATCTTGAAGATCTGATAGGAATCATCTAACATATCCACACATAGAAGAGGCACACCGGTAATGACATCTTTTAAATTCTTAGCCTGGCTATAGAGAGTTCCTCTCATTCTGCCGTTTTGCTCTGCATTTCCTACATTCCATGCCAATAATTCATCTTCTCCGCCGGCGATGGTTAATAAGGCGTTTACAAAATCATCCGGACTTGAAATATTCGTGATATTGTATTTGTCCAAGAGGTCTCCACGAAATACAGCAAGAACATTCTTAATCTTAGGATTAATGTTAGGCAAGCCATAGATATTTCCTTTTACAGTAACCTGTTTCCAACGATCTGCGGAAGTCGCAGCGTAAGTATCCGGAGCGAAGGTCTTTACCATATCAAGGTCAATACTCATGTATCCGTTGGTAGTGGCTACTGAATTGAAGCCGATCCAAGATCCGGAATAGCAGAAGTCAAATTCTTCACCGGATGCAAACATCAATTTATACTTGGTTTCTGCATCGGTCCAGGGGATTCCTCTGATTTCAATGGTAGTGTTAATATCAGCTTCTAACATCTCATTTAGCTTAGCTAATACAACATCATGATCGACAGAATTATCACCAAATTGATAACCGATCAGAGTTACGTGACCCTTATCTAGCTCTTTTTGGATGGGATCGTCAGTAGTACCCTCAGTAGTGTCAGTATTATTGCTTTCTGTAGTACCTTGTGTTTCGCTTGATGTTGATTCAGAGGTGTCATCGGTTGATGTTGATTTTTTGCATGCACTCAATGGTAAAACTGCGACCAGTAAAATTACCATGATTACACTGAACATTTTTTTAGCATTTTTCACTTTCTTTCCTCCTCTTACTACATTATATTTGATAAACCAATTGATTGGTATTATCCTTTTACTGCGCCAATTGTCAATCCCTTTACAAAATATTTTTGTAAAAATGGATACAATAAGACAATTGGTCCGGTTGCAATGACTGCCATAGCCATCTTAATATTTTCTTTCGGCATCTCACCCACATGATAACCGGAAAGACTGGAGATTCGTGCCAAGGCCTCTGCGGCGTTCAGTATTTTGTAAAGATAAAACTGTAAAGAGTAGTTTTCTGCTTTATCAACAAACATAAAACATAAGTACCAGTCATTCCAATACCCGATCGCAATAAACAAAGCTATCGAGGCCAGAACGGGTTTGGATAAGGGCAGCATCAGTTGCCGGAAGATCCGAAATTCTCCGGCACCATCAATCTTTGCTGCTTCCGATAAGGAATCCGGAATGGACAACATATAGCTTTTAATAATCAGGATGTTAAATACGGATAGAAGATAAGGCGCTATCTGAGCCACCAGAGGCATATCTTTTAAATTCAGATAGCGAACACATAGAATGTACCAGGGTACAATTCCACCACTGAAAAGGGAAGTAAAGTAAAAGAAAAAGGAAAATTTGTGTCTCCAAATAAAATGCTTCCTGGATAGGACATAAGCTGTCATGGCGGTTAAGTATAAACCAATGGCGGTGCCAAGGATGGTATTTATTATGGTTACTCCATAAGCTCGTAATACATCATCCGGAAAACCAAAGATCTTTTCATAGGCTTGCGTAGAAAATTCCTTAGGGATTAACGAATAGCCGTATTTTAGTATGGTATGTTCTGCCGTTACAGAGCTGGAAATGATCATTACAAATGGAATTACAGCTATGATTGCCAATGTAGCTAATATGGTATAACCAATGATATTAAAAAGTCTTTCGCTCGCGCTTCTTCGCACTCTCATCACTCCAATCATTAAAATAAAGAATAGTCCTTGTCATATCGCTTTACCAGGGCATTAAAAATCATGATAATAGCAAAGCACAATACCGACTGATAGAGACCGGCAGCAGCTGTCATTCCAAACTCGGAAGAGCTGACGAGGGATCTGGTTACATAAGTATCAATAACATCGGTTGTTGAATATAACATGGCATTATTACCGGTTACCTGGTAGAACATACTAAAGTCACCCCGGAAAATACTTCCCATGGATAGCAGAATTAGAATAACAATCGTAGGGGTAAGACTTGGCAGGGTAATATGACGAATTCTTTGGAAGATATTAGCCCCATCGATCTCTGCAGATTCATACATGGATCCATCAATACCCATAACAGCCGATAAGTAGATGATGGTTCCATAACCGATATTCTTCCAGGCACACACGAGGACAATGATCAGTATCCATATCTTTGGGGTATTATAGAAATCAAAAGGAGCAAGATGTAACGCCTTCATCAGAGTGTTAAAAGATCCGGACTCAAAATTTAACACGTTATAGGCAAACGCCCCAATTACTACCCAAGATATAAAATAGGGTAAGAACATCATCGATTGTGTAATTCTTTTAAAATGCTTGTTGGAGATCTCCGCCAGAATAATAGCACAGATAATCTCGATGAAATTATTTACAAGGATAAACAAAATATTAAACACTAATGTGTTCTTTGTTACATTGAAAATATCTCCCGATAAAAACATGAACTTAAAGTTATCAAACCAAACCCATGGACTATGAAAAATGCCTCCATCAAAGGTATACCTTTGAAATGCAATTCCGATCCCAAGCATGGGAAGGTAACTAAAAATCGTAAAAAATAGAATGGCTGGTAACAGCATAAAAAGCAGTTCTCTGTATTCGATTACTCTTTTTATAAAGAGTTTTCTTTTTCCTTGTCTCATTTATCCTCCACCTTATTGTTTCATCTTTTTTGCTTGCATGCCGATTATAGCAAATGCATTACCAGATCAGAATGGACGATTTTTTTGTTTTTGTGTAATTTATTTTGTTTCTGCCTAAGGAAGGCTCCGTGTCCTTGACGCAGCTTCTTACATTTTCTATAATGAAAATGTACTTAGTTGCAGAGATAGAAGGGGTGGGTTGTCTGTTGAAACTATTGGTGGTAGATGATGAGGTAATATCCAGAGAAGGGATTATTCGAAATATTAATAAAAGAAATCTAGACATCTCCATGATTGAGCAGGCAGATGACGGAGTGCATGCATTAATACTTGCATCGACGTATCATCCGGATATCGTATTAACGGATGTTCGAATGCCTCGTATGGATGGTATCGAATTGGCTACGAAACTTCGTGAGGAGGATCCGAATGTCAAGATTATCTTCATGAGTGGGTATTCGGAAAAAGAGTATTTAAAATCCGCAATACAGTTGCGTGCTCTTAGCTATGTTGAAAAGCCGATCGATTATGATGAGTTGGAAAAAGTCCTTATGGAAGCGATACAGATGGTACAGAGTGAGAGTAAAAGAAGAGAAGAAGCTGAGATACAGGAACGTCTGGCAAAAAACTTTCCTCTTTTAAAGAATGAAATTGCATTAAAAATGATAGCAAAATACCATGATTATCAGCAGCCCTTTGATTATACTCTGCTTGGGATTAGTCCGGAAGCTGACTTTATTACGATCCTAATACAATTAATCAAGAAAGAAAATATTACAAACCATATCTTTTTTGCGTTGATGGAAGAGACCATGAGAAAGCTTATGGAACACCTTGAACAACATCGACTGGTAGGCATACCTACGGTGAAAGACGATCATTATATTCTGCTGCACATAGCAAGTCCGGTAAAAGATCGGAATCTTCTAAAAAAAGAGCATTTAATCAAGATATTTTCAGATTTGACACCGCTTTGGCAGGATATCAATTATTTTGTAGCGGTTGGAAAACAGGTAAGCGGGATAGGAAGTGTGCCGGAATCCTATCGGTCTGCAGTTCTTACCTTACAAAAAATGTTCTTTACTGGTTATAATCAAGTGCTTTTTGGGTCTTGTGAAAAAGGGGATAGTTATCTATTTCTGGATGATCCAATCAAAGAGTTTCAGAAGAGCCTTATGCAGGAGAGTGAGGAGCAGGCAATCGTTCTTATTCATAATCTAGTGAAAGAATTATCCTTACATACCAATACCTTGGCTAGCAATATTAAAAATTATTTTTACCGAATGCTCCTACAGTTATATGAGACGTCCAGAGAGTTATACATCGATGGATTTTTGGAAACCCGTGATTATAATCAATCATGGCAGACTCTGATTAAATTCAATACCCTATTCGAATTGGAAACTTACATCGTAGAGCAAGTGGAGGCATTCTTTACCTACCGTAACGAAAAGAGGGACAATTCAAGTAAAGTCCTGCAAATAAAAAACTACATCGCTTCGAATTATTGGGATGGCAATTTATCTGTAAAACAAATCAGCGAGTATACCTTTTTAAGCATGGCATATATGTGTTCGATGTTTAAACAGGAAACAGGTAAAACAATCAATCAATACATTACCAATCTTCGCATTGAGAAGGCGAAAGAACTTCTTAAAAATAAAAGCTATACGATATCCGACGTAGCAGAACTGGTGGGTATTAGTGATAGTCAGTATTTTGCGAAGATATTTAAGAAAAATATCGATATGACCCCGACGATGTATAAGGAGACATATCAAAATGAAAAATAGCCCTTTACAGAAACTGTTTTATTTATATACTAATTTAAAGCTTAGGAAAAAACTGCTTTTGACTTATATCTTTCTTGTTATTGTATCGTTGCTGATATTCTCGTCCCTGACCTATCACAGTTTTTCAAAAACATTGCAAGAAAAAACGTTGTTCTCTGCTGATAAAAGTTATAGTCAGGCATATGCATTTATATCCGATCGTCTGCTCAGGGTAAGAAATACAATGAATGTCATTGTACAGGATGAGAATCTGATTGAAATTGTTAATAAAACAACCTCGGATACGGATATATTTACTCAGATGGATGATATGAACCGTTTGACTACTTTTCTGGATAGTTTGGAAGATAAAACGGTGGTGAATAAAATTCGTCTCTATGTTCAGGATGGACTAATTTATGCCAACGAGTCCGATAATACGAAGACCCATTTATATAATCTGAAGGATATCCAAAAAACGGAGTGGTATCATATCCTAGAAGAGAGGAACAAGAGATTCCTGTTCTGTCCTTCTGCTTATTTTAAGGGAGAGAAAGTAGCGGATCAAACTGTATCAGTTATTTCATTTCTTCTAAGTCGGAAGGATTACTCCAAGTCGATCGGACTGATACGTATTGATATCAATACGAAAGCGCTACTTGAAATCATGTCCAATGCAGATACTGTGGAAAGCAGCGTGACCTACATTCAAACAGAGAGTGGTGTCCCGGTCTGTTCCTCCAACGGATTATTAGGACCCTACATTGACGCGGACACTGTGATGAAGCAGGCAGAAGATAGCGAATGGTCAATTACAACTACGGCAGAAGGAGAGAAGGTATTCTTCCGCAGTCAGCTGATCGATAAAACAGATTGGTATATGGTAACCTTTTTACCCTATGATGAGATCTTCTCTGAGAGTAAGATGATGCTGGTACAAACGATATTTACTGCAGTTGTTTTATCCTTAATTGTGTATCTGCTGGCTTACCTGATTTCAACCAGTATCACCCGTAGAATAACGTTGATTATTAATCAGATGAGGAACGTTCATAATGGGGTCTTATCCCCATTGGAGCAATCAAAGACGAAGGATGAGATTGGTGAGTTGATACAAAATTATAATTACATGATTTCCCGGATCCAACTCTTGTTATCGGAACAGTTTAAGCATGGTAAAGAAGTCAAGAACTATGAACTCAAGGTATTGCAGGCACAGATCAATCCGCACTTTTTATATAACACTCTCGACATGGTGGTTTATTTGGCGCAAGAAAAGAAGTACATGGAAATCGAAGATTCTGTCAAAGCCTTAGCAAAGTTTTATCGACTCAGTTTAAGCAAAGGCAAGGAAGTCATTGCGATTGAAGATGAACTTGCTCATGCATCAGCTTACATTAACATTCAAAATATCCGCTTTGAAAATAAGATTGATTTTATCATTGATATCGATGACTATTTGTTAGAATTTAGTATCCTAAAAATCATCTTACAACCAATCGTGGAAAATGCAATTATCCATGGTATTCAAGGAAAGGAAATAAAGGAAGGAACGATTGTCATCAGCGGTAATGTTGTTGATGAGGATATTGTACTAAGTGTTTCGGATGATGGGATTGGTATGACTTCGGACAAGCTGGAGCAGATCCTGGCAGGGAATGTTCAAAATAATCGAGGTATTAATTATGGTATTAAGAATATCAATGATCGTATTCAATTATATTACGGAACGAACTATGGGATATCATTTCAAAGTGAATATCATGTTGGGACGACGGTGGAGATAAAGATTCCGGCGAATCGTCAAATGTAATAAAGTGGCATCTTAAGTTGCAGAAACGAAGGATGCCACCTTTTTTGACAAATAGATTTGATAACGTATGCACTTCTAATTGGTTTCATATTTCCCGTGATATATTGCACTATAATTATTTTTAATAAGTTAGAAAATAAAAGTGAATAAGATATTGTAGTAAAATCCTACATGTCCGGGTTTTTTGTTTTATTAATAGATCAAAAAATTGAAGCGAAGTAATCATTTATATGATTTTTTCTTGATAATTCATTGAAAAGCCACCACTTGCAACATCAGTACTATCTAAGATATCTTCTTTTATTTCAACATGACTTAGTTTTTTTACTGCACCATAAGGTTCTTTTAAGGAAAGTTTGTCTCCTCTTCCGGAGATAACCCATAATATTTGATATCCTCTGGGGAGGATAGAAAGCCTTTCTTCCCCTTTTCCATCGGTAAAATATACTAGTAAATTCCCTTTATGGTGGTTTACATATTCAAAGACAGGGCTAAACCTGGTACTACCTCTTTTGTTGGTTCGATCCTTGATATCCTTTATCGATTTTACTTTATATACATGTCTAATATCGCTATCACATTCTATAACAGTCACTTCATGATTATAGTTTTTTACAATAGCCAGGACTTCCTTCATAGCCTGCTTAAATTCTTCATCGCTTATGCTTCCGCTAATATCAATAGCAACAATGACATTTGCTTTATGACTTCTAAGTTCACCTCTAAGATCCAATCGGTCGGGCTGCCTTCGACTCCGCCTAGTCACGGTTTTCTTTTTATTGCTCTCAACTGTTCCCATCAATCGTTTTAAGTATAAATTCCATGGCAATTCACCCTTGGAGTTTTTTAGAGAGGATATCATATTTTTTAGATAAGTTGGAATTTCACCCTTTTCGGAAGCCTCAATTACCTTTTCTGTAAATAGCTGCAATGTACTTTCGTCGATATCGTTTAATTCACTCCAAATAGCATGGGTTTTAGCTGCATTGTACTCAGTTTCTATGGTTTCTATGCAATCATCGTTATTTTCGTCGTTATTATCATCCTCAGATGCATTTTCATCATCGTCAATCAGATCTATGGCAGCTTGAAGCTTTTCCACATAATATTCAAAAGAAGCATAGGGTTCTAGGTTTAAATTGTAATGTAAGTTGACCCACTCCAAAGTAGTAGCGTAGGGTGGCAGGTGGTTTAAGTATTTATTTACGACGATATCCATTGCCATATTGATGGCAAGATTAGAGTATTTTCTCTGAAACTCTTTCGCACGCTTCAGATGCATGGATACGATATGGAGTATCTCATGCTTCATGGAACTTTCCATCTGTCTCATCGTAAGATTAAGAAAAAGGATCGGATTATAATAGATCACATAGCTAGCGCCTATGAAATTGACAGCAGTTGGACTGCTGATATCAAATCGAATATCTCTTGATATTTGAAATACAAAGTACCCATAGAAATTATCTTTATCTTCCATTAGGCTAAGAGTAACTCTATCAATTAGACTGTAAAATTCCTTCGCAAAATCAGCAGGGATCGTTAGTTTGGAATTTCTGTTGGTTTGATTTTGTTCTCGATCAGATTGAATAATCTTATATGCTTTATCCAATAACTCATTGGCTTGGTGATCAAAATAAGTTTCCATAGGTAAACCTCCGTCCGTGATGATGTGGGTAGAATATAATTTGATAAAGAGGATGGATTGGTAATTGAAAGTGGTTTTACAATCTTCCTATCTTATGTCTACCTACAGCTATCTTAGTATAACAAACTACACTTAACATAAGAACATGAGCATAATAAGCTATAATTAATATAATAAGTAAAGTTAAATTATAGGCTAAATAAACATAATAAGCTAAATCAATCGTAAGATGATTTTTCTTGTAAAGAATAGTTGCTGGCTCCAGAGCAAAGTTATCAAATTAGTAGTGAAACCAGTATTTATAGGTGCCAAATATGAATTGTATATTAATGAATATAAGAGTATGCCTCAAAGTACAATTCTACAAAAGCTTCATTTTCGATGGCATACTGATAGACGTTTGGAAAGCTATTCTTGGTATCCTTCATGATTCCGACTCTTAGGTCTACCGGATATAATTTTAAGAATTCAATTAATCGATGTATGAAACCGGTAGCTTCGTTAGAATCAATCTTAATCGTTTCTTCTAACCGCTTTAATATGTTTTTAGAGGCTAAATAAAGTCTGGTATGACTTTCTTTTTGTATTTTATCCATCAGAGTTTCCGAAAGAGATTCCCCGAGGAAGATATCCTCATAGGATAGTAGTGGGCTATAATCCGACTCAACAAAGCTTACAAACTCCTGTGCAATGAATTTACCTACATTTCCTCTGACCACGTTTATAAAGATGGATCTGGGGATGGAGTCTGTCTGTTCTTTGTAAATCTTATAAGCCTTAGAAATTCGTTCATAGCTTCTGGGGGTTGCTCTGATATCATCATCGTTTGTTTTATGTAAATATTCCGGGAAGGTTGAGATGAAATCAACCACCTTTTGATCGATTTCTGCATGGACTGCCCAATCAAGCCACTGCAAGTAATCCGGCTCCATCGACAACCATACAAATCGGTTTTCTTGTGCTGCATCCATATCCACAACCTGGTAATCGAAATCAGAGCCATATTTGCCGGAAGGATTCATAGCAGCCAGGATTCTAACACCTTCATATATTTTATAACCATTAATTTCTCTATTTAATATAAGATTCATCAGCTCCTGCTGTACCGTATGTTCACAACGATTGATCTCGTCGATAAATAAAAGAACCGTATTCCCCTTGGATAGCTCTTCGTCAATTTCCCTTAGTTTATTATGAACCGCATATACGGTGGTTTTCTTTTCCAGAGTTTCGCCCTTCTCATTGACTCCTACATAAGTTTCTATCGTTGGAAGTCCACCGATTTCACCTTCTTTTAGGAGATTTCCATCGATAACAATAAGACTCCAAGCATTTTTTTTCGCAATTTCCTTGGCTAGCGCAGTTTTTCCTATGCCGCTCTCCCCAACGATTAAAGGGACTTCTCCCGTGGAGAGTACTAACTCAATACTCTTTAAGGTATCTATAAAATTCATTGTTCCACTCCTATATTATCTTTAGCTTTTCATCGACAGCGATTCTTTTAGCCTTTTTACTTCCGTATGTGTAAATCAACAGGATCTTATCCATTCGATTGATGTAACTATCATCAATCGTGTTATAATTTAAGAAATCTCTAACATAAGTTGCTTCAACGTCTTCCTTTGATAAGACTTCTTTTAATACCTGTTCCAGATCCTCTTTCGAAATATCATACATCACATATTTAATCACGAGAAAATTTATTCTTAGAAATTCTAATATTTTATTCCGATCGATATCATTAATAAACTTGATAGCCCGCTCGTTGTTCTTGATCGCAGCTAGCTCCGTCGCATAAGTAGGTGAATTTATAAATCGCAGGGCTTCATAATTGATGGAAACAGCCTCTTGCTGTGTCCTCTCAGTAGGATCTTTGATAAACTTGATCGAATCATAATTGATTCTTACTGCTAATAATTGCAATTCCTCACTGGGATCCTTCACATACTTGATCGCCCAACCAGCTTGTCCTATTGCCAATTCAAGAACTTTATTTGTTGGATTCTTGATATACTCTAAGTTGGTCCAACCGCCCTGGATTGCTTTAATCATCATTTCTTCCGTCGGATCAGGGATGAATTTAATTGCACGAGCATTGTTTTCTAGTGCAATCACTTGCATTTCTCTTGTTGGAGGATTAATATATTCCAGCATAAGTCCGTTGTTTTTAAGTGCAATTAGCTTCATCTCATCCGTAGGATTTGGGATAGAGAAAATCGCATTGGGAGTATTTTTAATCAGTTCAAGCAGTTTTGAGTTCTCCATAAGGTTCCTTTCACCCAGGGTAGTTTCAGAGGTTATGTTTCATATGATTTATCTTAATACGATTAGGTAGATATTATAGTTATCATAAGTAGAATGATTATATCACTATATTGTATGTGGGTCTATAAAGTAGGAAAATTTTTTAATGTCTATCAAATCAAACGACTGGAATTATAAAATGTAATATTTCCAAACTCAAATTTTTGATTTGAAGTACTTTTTATCTAGGAAAATAAAATGATCATATGTATGGAAGGGAAGGCTATTAATAATATTATTTGCTAGGCTCTATTGAAAGGTATAATATATACTGTAAGTAAAATAAAAGTCATAATTGCAAAAGGAGAGTAAGAAATCCTATGAAGCTTCGGAAAGAATATACTTGCCCATTAGAAATTACACACGATATATTAAAAGGAAAATGGAAAACAGTTATACTTTGGCAGTTAAAATATCATGGTAAAGCCTCCTTGTCTGGGTTAGAAAAAGATATCAAGGGAATAAGTCAGAAGATGTTATTACAACAACTGAATGAATTAAGAGAGTTTGGACTGGTAGATAAAATACAGTATCCAGGTTATCCCTTAAAGGTGGAGTATTTTTTAACTGAAGACAGGGGATATAAAGTAATTAAGGCTTTAGAAATTATGCAGGAAGTAGGGCGTGAATATATCAATGAGCAAAGGAAAAGCAGTAATGCTAACTGACCTAGTATGAAGAAGAAGCATCTTTCATTTTGAGAATTATATTGATCATATAAGCTTATGTATTAATGTTTTACGAAGTTTGGACTGGTGAAAATATGAAAATTGATATAATATGAGATTAAAATAAAGGGTAACGTACAAAAACATTAAGTGGAATTGAGGAGGAGCATAGGATGCGAAAACTGTGGCTTAAGTATCTTTGTAATATGGCAATTATACTAGTAATAGTATTACTTAGAGTATACATTACAAAATTATCGAAAAGTTATTTTAATGAAACCTTTCACATGAATTTATATCTTTTATCTGCCATTGTCCTGATTAATGTATTACTTGGGTCATTGTTAGGTCTAGAATATCTAGTGAAGGAAATTAGAAGCGAAGGAACATGGAAAATAAATTTTCCTAAATTTATTCTATTAGGATTACCATCTCTATATTGCTCTATTGGTATTTTTTCAATATACTTTCCCAATAAGTTTTTGCTCTATTTTTTTACAAAACCATTATGGAGTTTGCTGACGTATGATGTGAACATACTGTCCTTATTTCAACTGATGTTTGGGTATATAGTAGTTACGAGTTTTTATAAAGAGAGTAAGGTAAGTTAATTTCATCCGTAAGCCTTTGTATATTTTGGATTTCAGCCATACTGGACATATTAATTTTTCGTCCTCCGATACATCGATTAATGATCAGCAATGCATTATGACCAAGCCACCATATAGAATACATCAGATAGTATACATGACGTAGAATACATAATATAGAATACACACAAAAAAGTGGGTAATTTTATTATTCAATAATTCGTGTTAATATGAGTTCAGCAGTAGTTCATGAGCTTAATTGCTACAATAGGAATGATATGTATGGAATAGTATACTTCCATAACATGGATTGATGTTAATTCTGGAGGTTATAAATTATGAAAAAAGCACTAGTAGTAATTGATATTCAAAACGATTATTTTGCTGGCGGAAAATTTCCACTATGGAATACGGAAACTACTCTAGATAATATAGAAAAAGCGATAGAAAAAGCAAATGCTAGCAACGTCCCTGTTATATTAATTCAACATGTATCAGAGTTCAATTCACCATTTTTTAATAAAGATACAGAGGGTATAGAAATTCATCCAAGAATATTACATGCTGCTCCCAATGCTAAAAAGGTGATTAAGACAAATGCAGATAGCTTTTATAAGACAAACCTAGAAGAAGTTTTATCAGAGCGTGGAGTAGAAGAAATTCTAGTATGTGGAATGATGACACAGAATTGTGTTGTTTTCACTGCTATCTCGAAAGAAGCAGAAAAATACTGTGTAAAGATATTATCGGATTGCTGTACAACGGTAAGTGAGCCGATACACAAAATTGCACTCAAAGGAGTCTCAACCAGAGTAGAGCTGTTAAGTTGTGATGAGGCTATATAGTAAGCAACGTAAGGATGTTAAGAAGCTGATATCAGAGATATCATTTTTTCTTTCGGTATAAATATAGTTGCACTAGAAAATCTCCTATGACAGAACCCATCCAAACAGAGATTCCGGTGGAAACCTTCAATGTTCTCGGAAATAGAGCATGTCCAGTAATAACGATTATTAGCACTAATAATGTAAAGATAAGTGTTCTAATTAATATCTTTTTCAAATGTTTCATCTCTTTCTTTTGGTAAGGTACGATTAACAGAGTTTATCTACGATAAGGCAAGTGGTAACATATGACCGCTTGCCTTATTAAAATGATAGGAAGAACATCATTGATTTATCGATTTAGTATTACCGTCAATCTTGATACATTGCATTATTTCATTTATTATATCGTGATGCGGAATTGTAGTATTGGATAAAACTAAAATTGCTGTTTTACTTGGTAAGTGTAATCTTTCTCTTGTAGAAATCCCGGGCATTCCACCATTGTGTCCAATCCAATGATCGAATTTCTGAAATCCCATTCCATATCTGTCATTGATGATCTGAAAGCATTGGTTCCAACTTTCTTGACGTAATAGGCGGGAATTTAATATAGCAGAACACCAACATATCATATCTTTCATGCTTGAGACAACTCCGCTATCACCGCTTCGCATACCATGCCTTCCACAATCAAACATCGTTCCATTTTCATCTTTCGCATATCCTTTCGCATCAGCTTGTAATCCGCTTGCGTGTGAATTGTGCATTCCTAAAACCTTGAATATATTAGTGATTAAGTATTCATGAAAGGACATATCCGTAATTCGTTCTATGATATCAGAGAGGAAATGGTAATTCGTATTCGAATAGGCTGTTCCATCTCCGGGTTTAAAATGTAAAGG
Organism: Herbinix sp.; assembly: GCA_029238935.1. Lineage (GTDB taxonomy): Bacteria > Bacillota > Clostridia > Lachnospirales > Lachnospiraceae > Mobilitalea. The sequence continues at coordinate 49,319 of JAQZBN010000004.1, read as the reverse complement.
ACTACCTTTGATTAACTCTAAACATTCGTTCACAGTATAAGCTTTGCATAATGAATTGATACATTCTGTGACTTCGAAAGAACTGTTAAGTTTTCTTCCGAGTTCTTTTTCACGTCTTTCCTTTGCTTTTGGCACCAAGATTTCACCGCTGTAATCCACAATACCTGAGGTATGATTTAATAAATGTCTGATTGTGATATAATTAGAAAATTCATATTCAGGGATATAGTTATCCAGAGTATCATCGAGCAGCAATTTCCCACCCTCGACTAATGTCATTACCGCAGTTGCCGTGAATTGCTTCGATAAGGATGCGAGTTCAAGGGTAGTACCATCCGTAAAAGGGTGACGAGCTTCATAGTCAGCCCACCCTGAAGTTTTGTGATATAAGATATCACTATTTCTCATAATATGTACAGAACCGCTAAATTCTATATCATCTAATATTTTATCGATCTCGTTTGGATTTATATATGACATGATTTCTCCTTATTTGATGCACTTATATGGTTATGTTTTGTCTGTTCCTTGATGAAGCAGACTTCAGAATTCATAAGAGTCAAAATCATACTGGTTTTTACCAAACCAATCACCTCCCCTGTCCGTTGCATTGATAGGAATTAATAATAAAAAAACTCCCGTCGTAAATTCGACGAGAGTTAAGTTTTATCATCACTATTTACGACATACTATTATATGCGTTCCTTTTAACGTTGGAAAAACGTCAGCTTCTACTAAACAATCTGTGTTCGAGCTGCCAATCGGAAGGGATTTTCAGAACATTCGCTACTTGTGCCGGCTCTCAGCGTCTCCGGCTCTCTGTAACTTTCACTCATGACTTACTTGCTTCTTCAATTTGTTTTAATTATTATAGCTACGGAATTTATTTCTGTAAATAAAATCTAAAATACAATTTCATTATTTCATGGCTTGTTAATCTATGATAATACTATTTCTCAGTCCCTCAAAATCCAAGAAATCCTCTATAAATTGCTTTCGCAGTAGATCGATTGGTATAAATTCGTTATACTTTCCGTCGACTTGAATCTTATCCGGTAATGGTAGAGTGTATAAATCTAAATCGGAACGTAAGATATCCTTTATGATGTTCTCAAGCTCCTCCGCGGTTCCGTTAAAGTTCACCTCCAGATATACACAAGTGATCCAAGGTAGCTTATTCTTAATTTTTCTGCTCATCAGCGCATAATGCAGTGTAAGCAGCTGACGTGTTCCTACCCATGGAAATACAGCGAATTTTTTATCAGAAAGCGGTGTAATTAATGAATCCAAAATGCCGCTGTTGCGTGCAATATATTGTATTTGAATTAATCTCTCACGGCATCGTTCGCTTAAATAAGGATATGGTAGATCGGTTTTTAAAATGCTGCGGATTTTACGTACCAGAATGGTGTGTAGCTCAGCATCAAAATCCACGTTCCAGTCGACCACGGAAATACCCGGCACTCTTTTTACAAAGATAACTTTTGATTTTATGTTAACGTCAACCGTCTCCCAGGTCAAACCTGCAAGGGCAAAGCGAATACCTATCGGGTATACCTTATCTACTGTACCGATTGTTCGGTTCTCATCCTTTACCAGTAGATATTCCGGTGCTAGGAATACCGTTAAGAAATGATGATTGTTAACAATCTTTTCCCCTTCACGACCGATGATAAGTCCACCATGTTCGGTACGTTGCAATTGTTCAATATCGATGAGGTGAGTTAGTAAATGCTTATAATCATTCTGTGAGATATGCTGAAAGCAACCTAGGGATAGCATAGTCTGAGCAAGTCCTGCTGGGGAAAGCTCGCCACTGCTTTTTAGATGACTCATGGTTTGATGATATAATAGATTATAAGCATGGTGATGCGGATAGATCGGTTCGATCCAATGATCCTTTGTGTATAACTCAATAATTGCGATGGTCCGGATAAAGTCCCAGTTAATCGGTCCTAAGGTATCTGCGGAATTGATCCGAATATCCTCTACAAAGGTAAACAGAAGCTGTGGTATCTGTCCGCGGCGGCCGCATCGTCCTAGGCGTTGTGCAAAGCTAGAGACTGATAAAGGTGCACCAACCTGAACTGCCTGATCCAGGGATCCAATATCGATACCAAGCTCCAGCGTCACCGTAGCGCCTGTGACAATCTTTTCGTCAGCAGATTTCATTTCGTCCTCTGTATTTTCTCTGATTAATGCAGAAACATTACCGTGATGTACTCGGTACACATCCGGAGCTTTGTTCTTGATCGCAATTTCTTTTAAATTAGCAATAACATACTCGGTTTCTTCACGGCTATTGGTAAAGATGATGGTTTTCTTGTCCAGAGTCATCTTAAAAAGATACTCATAATGCTCCCGATTACCCATATCACCGCCGGTACCGATGGTGTTGTCGCTGGCATCGCTGTTAGCCACATCGCGCTGGTCATGGAGATTAACAAAACGCTCAATATGCAGCTTAATGCGTTTTTTTCCCTCTTCCGTGATTGGAGCAGCACAGGTACGACCGGAGCCTGTGTTTAACCAGGTTTGAGCTAATGATACATCTCCAAGGGTAGCGGAAAGCCCGATACGCCTAGGGATATTTCCTGTTAGAATTTGCAACCGCTCCAACAGACACAGAAGCTGCACACCTCGCACATCACGCATGAATTGATGTACCTCGTCGATGATAATAAATCTTAGGTCGGAAAAAAGCTGCAGACAAGCACCGCGTTTATTGGTAAGGAGGCTTTCTAGGGATTCAGGGGTGATTTGTAAAATTCCTTGCGGATGCTTGATGAGATCATTCTTTTTCGTTACTGATGCATCCCCATGCCACTTGCATATCGGAATATTAGAATCCATAAGAAGCTGCTCCAGCCTTTTAAACTGATCGTTGATCAGTGCTTTCAGAGGAGATATATACATCGCACCAACAGATCGTGAAGGCTTCTGATAAAGCTCGGTTAGTACCGGCAGGAAAGCCGCTTCAGTTTTACCCGAGGCTGTACCGGACGATAGTAAAAGATTCTCGTCACTGTCGAAAATCACTTCACAAGCCGCCACCTGTATCCCACGCAGTTCCTCCCAATTACTTTGATAAATAAAATCCTGTATGAAAGGGGCAAGTCGATTAAAAACATCCATATTAGCCTCCATTTGCCATTACAGCGGCATATTAATTATCTGTTAAAATTAGTCCAGAGTACTTAACTGGTAGAAATAAGCATATTCGCAAACTACTTATACCTCAAATTCCAGAAAATCAGCGTGAATTTCTTCTTCTGTTACTCCACCCTTTGCCATCTGGAAGTTATTGCTCCCTAAAATCTCTGCTACGCTGATCTGTGGATTTTGATGAATGATATTCACCAACTCGATAAAGTCACGGATAATTTCTCGAGGTGTAATATGGGTTTTGGCTCCTACCCGGTTATATTCTACTGTAAGGAAATAAACCAGTTCGTCATGACCGATTGACGGCTCATAATTGTAAAGCTGAGAGTGTATGTCACGTAATTTTTCAACTAGAACGTACATCTCTTCTTGAGTGAGCATAGGCAATCGTATGATAGGAGCAGACAAATCCTTTAAATTGTCAGTAGCAAAATGACCTTCCGCAAGTCTGGAACGCAGGGCTTCATAACTGAAAACACCTTTATATTTATCCTCAATGCACTGCGGAGTACCGCCCATTAAAAAGCCGATATGTTTTGCATTTCCCTGCAAAACATCATTGTACATGGTCAAAATCTTCTCATAATTATTTTGCCTAGTGATAGAGTTTGGAATTTTAAAAATATTCACCAGCTCGTCAATGATCACAAGCATCCCCTTATATCCGGCATTCACCAAGAAAACTGCAAGAACCTTTAAAAAATCGTACCAGGTTTCGTCAGTGACGATAAAGTTAATATTCAAATCCTCTTTGGACTCTTTGCGGGAGGTGTATTCACCTCGGAACCACTTTAAAACATTGGATTTCATAGCAGCATCATCCTCGCGGTAAGCACGCCAGTAGGTGACTATGGCTTTAGCAAACTCGAAGCCGTTGACCATTCCTTCCAGGGTTTCTGTCATGGCATAGATTTGCTTTTCTACTAAAAGGTTAAATTCATCACCCTCTGCATCAGTTTGAGTCTTAACAGAGGACAAAATACCGGAGATCCACTTTTCCAGAATGAGCGGCAAAGCACCGCCGTCTGGCTTTGACTTTGTGGAAAGGTTTTGAACCAACTCCTTGTAGGTGGCGAGCCCCTGACCCTTGGTTCCTGCAAAGCGTCGCTCAGGCGAAAGGTCAGCATCAACTACGACAAAGCCTTTTGCAGTAGCATAATTCCGGATGGTTTGCAGTAAAAAGCTCTTTCCGCTACCGTATTTACCTACAATAAAGCGGAACGATGCTCCGCCCGCCGTTATCATATCAATATCATGTAAAATTGCCGCAATTTCCTGCGTTCGTCCCACGGTAATATACTCCAGACCAACACGGGGCACAACGCCACCTTTCAGTGCATTTATTAAAATATTTGCTATTCGCAACGGTACTTGATTCGCCATCTTTATTCCACCATTATTATTATTTTTTCTCTATACTCGTCATATAAGGTCATAGTATCATCCAATCCCAGAATATTATCACCTATATGGTCAAACGCTTTTTCGTTAATACTGTCAGCCAGCACTTCAAGCATAACCCCATGATTATCTGCAAATTGCTTGATATCCTTGTTACCTTGTAACAAGGCTGACAACGCATTTCGTTCGGTTTCGCTTAAAGCTTTTTTTAAGCTTGTCCAACCATCGGTGAAAGCAGAGGAATGAGAGGGAGCCAAAGTAGGTATGTCCATCTCCTTGTCTTCAGACTGAAAAGTGGATTCCTTTGGTTCCTTCATTTCTTCATTCATGGGTAAAGCTTCCATAAAAGAACCTAAATCCAGAATAATGTTATCATTCTCAGGTACAATCAGCTTTTCCTGAGTGCCCAGTGCATCCAACCTGATTTTATCTAGGGCGGATGCACTCACCGATATAACGATTTTATTCTTTTCTCTATAAAATTCTTGGACAGCTTCTGTGATTACCTCTTCAAGAGAAATTCCTGCAGCACTGAACTTTTGCTGGATTTCGTCATTGACTGCATTAAGGTTGGCAGACAGTTTTTTCTTATAATTTGTAATCTTCCGCAAAACTGCTTCCATGTGCTTTAAAATGTAACCGATCAGATGCTTGCCACTTTCTAACGTAGTAATCGTACCGAGATACCATGTATTTTGACTACATAGATATACTTCATTTTCTGAGAGAACTACCTGTCTATCCGGTTGTTGTAAGGTTGAGTAAAATAATGCTCCTCGAAAGGGTGTCCAAACAGATTTGCTCTTGGAGGGTTGTAGAATTAAGTCCTTAAATTCTATACCCACATCTTTTAATAGGTTTTTTAATTTGCTTAGCACAAAATTATAACAATCTCTGATCAATTGGTTTGTTTGCTCATTATAAAATGAGGATTGTTTGATTTTATATTTTGATAGATCGCTTACATATTCAAAATCAAAATTTACATCCGGTTCATACTCTACAATATTCGAATAGTATTTTTGCAATCTGTTTTCACATAGGAATTCTTGAAAGGGCTTCGGCAGCCGATAGTAGATATAATAATCCTTGATCCATTTCAACAGATATTTCTCAATCGTTGTATCATAAAACTTATAGACATTCCAAAAAGATATCATTTCATTCAGTCCGTCAGCAGGATCATTTACACCGATATTATTCAGTAACTCATAAATATAAACAAACACATAGGAAAGAGAAGTCTCCCCGATGTAGCCATTTCTTACCTTTGTCCTCCAGGTAAAATAGGTCCTGAGCTGTTCGTAGCTCATCAATTGATAATGGGGAAAGTAGGCTGAAAATGGAAAAGTCTCGGTAAAATCATCCTCAAAGTCTTTCATAAAGACTGCTTGTTTATAGAAAATTCGTGAATTTTCATTTTGCATTTGCTTATTATAAAAATTTGCATTTTGATAGGAACTGGAGTGATTGGACCAGGAAAGTTCCCTCATTGACTTAAATATCCTGCGTTTTTCGTCCATTGCCGGATGCGTTGGAGGAGGAACAGGTGCAGGTTTAAATGAGGTGTTTATTGCACTGTCAATTTCAATCTCGGCAAAGAATTGTGGCTCAAAAGAAACAGAGTCAGGTGCTTTTTTATTTGAAGCGAGTTCGGATAATTGGAAACCGGCTTCATATGCTTTGTTTGAGTTTCTAGCCGGAATTTTATATGGCTCGTGATTGATTGATTCGCTCATCTAACCACCTCCCTGTAAGTAATAATAAAAGATTAAGCAAGTGGAAAACAGTACGTGTATTTGTTGTATGAAGGAACTCATCAAGTTGACCAACGGTATAACCGGTTGATCAGCGTTGAGAGGTTGGAATTTAATTAAAAATAAATTTACTATATTATACAACAACAAAAACTATTAGGCAAGGTGATGCCGAACATATTTTCTTGTAGGTTATAATGTAAAAAATATTTTTGATTGTAAAGGAAGAAGTAAAGAAGTTGTCAAAAAATTAAATAAAAAATAAAGCTTCAAAGTTAATAACTCTGAAAGCTTTGATTTTACTTAATGTATTTGAGTGAAGTATGTGTCAAGAAAAAATCATTTTAATAAAGATATCATGTGTTATGTTATTTTTTAAAACTTTCAAATCTCTGTTCTATTATCTCTTTCACTTCTGTATAAGGAGTAACTCCATTCACTTTATCAGTAAGTGCCTCTGATACAACCGGAAATTCATCTATAAATTGAAGATTTTCTATATGCTGTATTCCAAATGAACTTAAAGTTTCAAGAAGGAAGGTTAATTTATTTGTCCATATTTTAATATATTTAAAGCTAGATGCAAAAATTTCATTTAATGAAGTATCATCATAATTTGCTATACCAAATTCTAAAAATCCATCGTTTGTTAGCTCAAAAGCATAGTCTTTAAATGCTTTAATTACATTTTCTTTTGTTGTAAATCTACTTAATTTAGGCTCTTCCTCTCTTAGACCAATAATTCCATAGGCGATATTATCAATAATTTTATTAGTTGCTGCAATAAAAAAATCCCAAACCTTATCTCCGTCAATATTAATTTCAAAATAGTGGGTATACTTTTGGTCTTCAGATTTCTGTAATGTATATCCCTCGATAATATTTGCCATATTCCTTTTATTATTTATCTCTTTTACATTATAAGTACTGGGATACTCATCATCATTTGGTATTCTAATACCTAAGGGTAATATATAAGTAGACATTAAATTCCTCCGTATTTACTGATATTGATTTTATGTATGCTAATTTATATAAGAAGTTTGTTAAAAGTTTAGGTATCTATATTTTTTAGGATAATAGTTTAGTTGTTTAATTTCCTTAGGGATGATTTCGTTCTTAATACAGTACTCAAATAGGTAATGAAACGACATAATTGTATTGTTTTTATTTGAAAAATGATATAGATTATACAAATATTTGCAGAAACATTCGCTTTGAGAAATTCTTAAAATCTCATAATTGAAAAATTTAAAATCGTTTGTGTTAATAATTCTAGACTTTCTTAAATAACACATATATGAAAAATAGGATAGGACCTCATCTATTTTCCGTTCTAATCCATTATCACCCTTATGGAAATCCAAATTATACCATACTTCATTGTAGTCGAACATATACAATATTTCGATGAATACTTTATCAGTTCTGAGTTTTTCTAGTAAATTTCCGATATATTCTGCCCTTTTTATGCAATTTGATCTATACCATTGATATAGTCCAAAACAGCCGCCTAGAGTAGTTAGAGACAGCATAGCAAAATCAATATATTCTCCTCCATTAAGATTTATGAACCATTTAATAAACATATCTAACATAGAATACCTCTTTTGTTATGGATATACTAAGAAACGAATTGAGCACTTGTAATAAATTATTGGGATATAAGCCCATATCTTATTATACAATATTTGGGAGAATATGCAATGATTATATAATATCTTATGTTGCCTGGTCGATATCTATCATTCTTAACTGAAAAATGCTACCATTTGAATTTCCAGGGCAAAAAAAGACTCCCAAAGTTAATGAAACTCTGGAAGTCTTGTTTTTTAGTAATGCAGTTGAGGGGACTTGAACCCCTACCCAGTTACCCGGACTAGAACCTGAATCTAGCGCGTATGCCAATTCCGCCACAACTGCTTATCTGGCATAGTCTCGTACGGACGATACTTGTATCCATACGGAACGAAATTTATTATAACATACTGAATTTGTAATTTCAATACAAAAATTAAAATAGCGTTATATTTTCTATTTAAACTGTATTATTTTTCTGTATTAAATAAAGAATAATTTTGCTTATATCGGGAATGATAAAATTCGTGTTTTGTTACTATCTGTTATTATTCCTGCACAGATTATGAAAGGGAACCCCTTCGTAGGAGACTGTAGTAAGTCGTCGTATGTATTAAAATTACTAACATATTCCTCGATAGCTCAATGGTAGAGCACACGGCTGTTAACCGTGGGGTTGTAGGTTCGAGCCCTACTCGGGGAGTTTTTTTATTGCCCAAAATCATGTAATGCTAATATTTAATACATCATTAATGAAACCGTAGAGAGCCATGCACTGGCTCTTTTTATTTCCACCAGATCAAACGGGGATCACCGTTAACACCATATCCAAGGATAGCAGTTATTATCATACCAATTCCAACAAGACCGATGAGTAATCCACTAACCCATCTTGCCTTTTGATTACGGCTATCTAAGAGGGAGGATTTTTTTGAAAACAGGATATAGTATGAACTATAAATAAAATTTATACCTAACAATCCCCTCGAAAGCACTCGGAATAATAGCTTCAATAACTCTGTATCCTTATATATGGTAGAACTAATCACTTCACAGATAATAAATAGTGCTATAGCAATACAATTTACAATAATCAAAGCATAATTCTTATTTCGTCTTTCTTCCTTCATATTAAATATTCCTCCCAAGCAAACGTAATTCCACCTATAGTGTAATCCTTTGTACATATTACTTCATTATAAAATCATTAAAAATATACCCGATCATTAAAACGCACTGTTAAAATAATTTGTGAAGAATAATTGAATAAAGCTTTGGCAAATCTAACCCTGAGGTGAAAAATGATGGGTACGATATGGAAAGAAAACGGAACATTTGAACGTTCAGGTCAGGAGAGAGGAGAATCTCTCTGGATACAGAAAGAATACCGCGAACAGGATACGAATATCGCAGGAGGAAAGTTAGAAAGAAAGCCTCTGGAGGGTAATATCACCACGGAGGTTGCTGTCATCGGTGCAGGACTTGCTGGGGTTTTAACATCATATCTTTTACAAGAAAAAGGCATATCCGTAGTATTACTGGAATGTCAGGAAGCCGGAAGTGGAATCACAAAGAATACAACAGCTAAAATTACGTCACAGCATGGTTTGATTTATAAGAAGCTTCTTACTTACAAAGGGGAAGAAAGAGCCAGAGGGTATGCGGTAGCGAACCAACGAGCCATTGAGAAATACGAAGAGATCGTGAATCAATTAGAGATAGACTGTGATTATCAGATCATGCCGAATTATATCTATACCTTAGATGATGAGATGAAAATAAAGAACGAAGTAGATGCGGCTAGAAAACTTGGTCTTCCTGCCTCCTTTACAAGGGATACAACGCTACCTTTTGAGGTAAAAGCTGCAGCACGTTTTGACCGTCAGGCTCAATTTCATCCATTGAAGTTCTTGGATTCGGTTGCTAAGAAACTAACGATTTATGAGCATACCAGAGTAACGCAGATTCTTGATGATGGTATCATAGTTACGGAGCATGGACGTGTAAAAGCAAAGTCGATTGTAATTGCAACACACTATCCGTTTATTAATGCACCAGGTTTTTATTTCTTAAAACTTCATCAGGAACGGCATTATCTGACAGCATTGGAGAATTGCAATAAGACCTTGGACGGTATGTATCTGGATGCAGATCCCTATGGCTATACCTTCCGAACTTATCAAAACTATATGATCTTTGGTACCGGCTATCATCGCACCGGAAAACATAATCCGTCGAATCTCTATGCGAAGATAGAGGATGCGGCAGCCAGATGGTTCCCGGAAGCACATATAAAGTATACTTGGTCAACCCAGGACTGTATTACACCGGACTCCATTCCTTATATCGGAAGATACTCCCCTCTGGCACCAAATATCTATGTAGCAACTGGATTTAATAAATGGGGTATGTCCTCCTCGATGGTATCTGCCATGATTATTAGCGATATGATTGTAGGAAAAGAGAATGAGTATCAGAAGGTATTCAATCCAAGAAGATTGAAGCTCTCTGGCAGTAAAGTATTCCTAAAAGATACCGCAGTGGTGACCATAAGCCTTTTATCTGAGATCTTAAAGATTCCTCATGATAGATTAAGCGAAATCACCCGTGGGCAAGCTGGTGTTGTAAGACATGATGGACAAAAAGTGGGTGTTTATCGTGATAATGATGACAAATATTATTTCGTAACTACTAAATGTCCTCACCTTGGCTGTAGTTTGGAATGGAATCAAAATGAATTGACCTGGGACTGCCCGTGCCATGGCTCAAGGTTTGATTATCAGGGTAATTTAATCAATAATCCTGCCATGAGAGATGCTTTTGTAGCATGTCAAAGGAAACGAAAAAATTAGGATTACCAGAATGTACCAAAATTGTGCATTATGTACAATAAAATATTGATAAAAATTAAATAAATTGACATAATGGTGAATTTTTTATATAATATCCTTACTATTTCACATTTGTTATATGGTAATGCTGTATAAAACAATGCGAAAATATAGTGAATAATGTATAGTGTAAATAATTCTTATCTAATTTATATGACAGAGCAAACCTATTGAAAGGTAGGGACGCAAAGCCACAGGTCTTACGTGGTTACACAAGACAGCTGGGTTGCCAATACTGTTAGAGAAATGAATAATGAAATGTCAGGTGCTCACTGTACATTTCCCTTATTTCAATAAAAACAGGCGGCATAGGATGCGCCTGTTTTTATGTTCTATTGATATAAGTATTTTTGTCAGAGAGCATAGGACACTACATACTACGGGTGGAGGATAAAATATGAAGCTATTAACAAAAAGTATTAAAGTTAAAATGATAGCACTTTTGGGGGCACTAATTATCATTGTATGCTCGGGTTTGGGATTGTTATCGTATTATTTATCATCGAATGCATTAATAGCACAAACAAAAGAGGTGTTTCCGCAGATTTCAAAAGATGCTGCAAACATAATAGAAAGTAAAATTAATGCAAGCTATGCAATTATGGAGTTCGCATTAAAAGAGGTAAGTAATCCTAAACTTACAGAAGAACAACGCATGAAAGCATTAAAAACGCAGCAGATCAGGGGAGGCTATATGCTTCTTGGTATTGCAGATAAAGAAGGAAAACTGATTGCATCTGACAAGAGGGAATTCGATATTAAGGATCAGGAATTTTTTCAAAAAGCAATTGCTGGAGAAAAAGCAGTCTCAGAACCGATGAAGGACTTTTTTAATAACTCTGCGATTAATCAGATGGTAGTGTATGCAATACCGATGAAGTCCGGTACGGAAATCACACAGGTGCTAATAGCTGCTAAGACTGGAAACGAATTTGGACCACTGGTCACTGATGTAAGCTTCGGGGATACCGGCAGTGCATTTATGATCAATGAGAATGGTGATATGCTGGCCCATAAGAATTTATCTTTAGTAACCAACAAAGCTAATTATATCAAAGAAGCGGAGCAAGATAAATCATTAAGCAAATTGGCAGAAATCATGGTACATATGACGCAAGGGGAAGAAGGAATAGGAGAGTATACTTATGAGGGTGATGCTAAGTATGCGGCATATGCTCCTGTAGAGGGAACTGGCTGGTCCGTTGCAGTTTCTATCTCAAAGGCGGAGATATTATCCGAACTTGGAGCATTGGGAATTTCGTCTTTGGTGTTTTCGGTCATTTTCCTATTTCTTGGGATTGCCGCTGTATTTTTTATTTCCAGTAATATAGCCAACAGTCTCCATGTAATCGTTGAAAATATCAGCTTAATCGCATCCGGTGACATGACAAAAGAAGTACCAAGAAAATATCTTGATAAAAAAGATGAGATCGGTACACTTGCACGGTCAATTGATACAATGCAGAACTTCATTAAAGAAATGATACAAAAGATTAAGGAGAGCTCCTCCAGCATTGACGAGCAGTCCTTAAGCTTATCAGCTATATCACAGGAAATGACCTCAACCTCAGAAAATGTAACCACTGCAATTCAGGATGTTGCGAAAGGTGCAGGAGCACAGGCTGAGGATTTGACCAATATGATTACGAACCTAAATGAATTTGCCACAGAGCTAAATAATATCGTCCATTCCATCAATGACATTGATCAAAATGCAAATAATATCAGTACGATGGCGGAAGACAGTAATAACAACATGCAGTCTCTCGTGAATTCTTCCAATAGGATTAATACTTCCTTTAAAGAGTTTATCAGTAAGATCGTAGGGTTTGGAGATAATGTAAAGAAGATTAATGATATCGTTAATTTTATTAATACCATAGCCGAGCAGACAAATCTTTTATCATTAAATGCAGCAATTGAAGCGGCAAGAGCTGGAGAAGCAGGGAGAGGCTTTGCGGTGGTAGCGGACGAAATCAGAAAGCTTGCCGAGCAGACCAGAGTATCCTCTGTGAAGATTAATACCATCATTCAAGGGGTATCTAAGGAAACGAATCTGATGGTAAGCACCTCCGGTGGGTTAGATCAGGAGCTTGGGAATCAGATTACAGTTCTAAATACCACTTTGGGCTCTTACAAGAAGATCATCGATGCAATTAATGTAGTAACGCCGGAAATCGAAGCAGTAACAGCTTCCGCATTCCAATTGGATGGTAAGAAGAATAGCATCATTGAAAAGATCGAAGCGGTAGCATCCATTGCGGAGGAAGTGTCCGCATCTGCACAAGAGATCGCAGCAGCTTCTGAGGAAATGAATGCTTCTATGGGAGATGTTTCTACCTCTGCTCAAGTATTGACGAGCAAGACGAAAGAGATGATGGAACAGGTTGAGAGGTTTACGATTTAAGAAAGAGTGATCAGGTTAATTAATGAAAGATATAACCCGATTCATAGATTGGAGGTTTCTATGAATCGGGTATTGATATAGGTTTATCTAGTGTGGAATTTCATTTAGTTATATATAATATATCTATATGTAATTATGTTAGAATCAAATTTGAGGGTTGAGTAGAAAAGTCCCATTTTGCAGGTAGAAGATAAAGATAAAAAAATGAGATTGATATAATTAAGAGCTATTGAAATTAGGGGTCTATTGGATATAAATTATCCTAAAAATTACATGCCGTAGATTTTAAAATTAGGTATTGATTTTTGCTTCATAACTTGATATAATATGATTCGTTCGCTAGACATCACAGGTGAACAACATAAGTTTTGCAGTCGTGGCGGAATTGGCATACGCGCTAGACTAAGGATCTAGTCCGGGTTTCTGGGTAGGGGTTCAAGTCCCCTCGACTGCAGTACGTGAAAAAGATGGGAAAGCCTTATTTTTATGGGCTTTCTTTTTTGTTTTCTAAAACTGATTATTACACTTACCACATGTTCTGTACTTCAATAAGTTTGATAAGTGGTGTAATAGGAAGTTTACCATCTCTAAAGGAATGGACCATATAAATTAATACATAATTTAGTAAATTATTTACATTTCAAGTAAACAATCATAAAATTAGTCTATTATGCTTATTCTTAATTATATAAAATCATTAATTTGGTTAAGGTTAGTACATATACTATTGAAAAAATAATAACCAACGTTTTGATGAATATAAGTCAAATTAATTACAGAAATTCAACCATACATAAAAATTATTACCCCCTACCCTTTTACCATGTAGTTTACAAAGCTCGCCTAAATGCACGTTGATACAATTTTACTTTTACGAAAAAGAGTTAGAATTAATTCAGTAAAATCAATGGGTTTAACGATTTCATGATACCCCATTTATAGATGGAAGTACCTCTTACTATAAACGTTTCTCTTTGCCCTATTTATTGATTTGTAGAAGGATTAGAAGAGACAGATCAGTTTCTTCATGGTAAAATAGAAGAGAAACAGAAAAGGGGAAATATTACTATTATCAGGAATTTATTACATATCATTATAAGAGCCGCTATTATATAATCGAGTTGAGTGGTTTTACTACAAGTTATGCATCATCCGTTAGGAAGAAGGTGCTCTTAATGAAATTTATTTTACATCGATGGGGTCGGTTTGATACCATATTTAATCGTTTGATTATATCCTTTGTAGGTATCGTGGTAATCGTAGCTCTATCAATCAGCGGGTTTTTAACGGTGCAGTTTTCTGTTAACTATAACGAAAAGGTTGAGAAACTGGAACGATATCGTATAGAGCATCTGGGCAGTTTGTTGAATCAAGATTTATTTGATGAACCCAATCGATTAATTATGGAGATTACAAGCATCGGTAATAAAGACAAAGCAATACAGAAGTTTTTACACTACCCTATGAAAAATGAATATTACATAGCAACGGAATTGGATGAGTATTTACAGATTATCAGTGCTCAGAATGTGCCGAAGGTTGAGAACATAGAAGTTTATGTATTAATCAATAATATTCGGATTAGATCCCAATATGGAATCAGTTATACTAGCGAGGATTCGGCAGCAGTTGTCAATTCTCTGGATGTGTTTGGGCAGAAAACAGAGTATCAAGGAAAAAAACGCTGGATGGCCAGTCGTATCATAAAGTATGACAGCAGGGAGGTTCCTGTTATATCCTTTACGGCAGGATATCCGTTATATACCCAAGATGAATCGAAATTTAAGGGATATGTGATTATAAATATCCGCCAGGATATTCTTCAAAAGAAGTTGAAAGAGTTCATTAACGGGGAACTGGACGCGATAGCGATCATGGACCTTCAAGGAAATATTATTACCATGGAAGGAAATGTGGAATGCTTCCAATCCTTTTTAAAGGATAATAAAGATAAACTATTAGAAAGCCTTACACCGAATAACTCACAGGAAGTATGCAAAATCAAGAATAATCTGGTTACTATCCAACCAATTGGTATTGATGATTGGAAAATCGTAAAGCTGATATCTACGAAAGAATATTATGATGAGATAAGAAAGATTCAGATGAGGGGTGTGTACTTTTCCATTATTGTAATTATCATCGGACTGATCCTGTCTTTTGGCTTTGCAAAGGCTTTATATAAGCCGTTTTACCTGATCATGAACAAGTTAAAGAAAGCAAAGCTGAATAATAAATTAAGGGAAAGTGAGTATTATTACATAGATAGGGCTATTGATGAATTATATGATTTTGCTATTCTTAAGGAAGAAGCTTTATTAAAAAACATCAATGTTTTGAAGAATGATTTTGTCATTAACCTGTTATCAGCAAAGTATGTTACCCAAAAAGAAATCGATGATAAACTGGAGCTACTTGGGTATAAGGACAGTGGGAATGCAATTCATTTACTGATGATTAAACTTCATCAGAAGATTTATACTCATACCGACGAATTAACCAGAAATCTTGTGACTTATAATATGATTCAATTCTTTGATGAATATTCGAGCCTCTCTGTTCGATGCCTCTCTGCTGATTTATTTGACGGAAGAATCTGTGTGATCATATTAGCACAAGGTGATGGTAAGGAAGAATTAAAGACCTTAAGGATTAAATTTATTGATTATATGAAAATTAAATTCTCTGTGGATCCAATTATCTTGCAGAGCGGTAAGTATTCAGATATAAGGGAAGCAAGTAAAGCTTACAATAACTTGCAGAAGTTATCGGAATACTTATATTTTCTCCCGCATACTTACTTTATTGATTGGGAGACAGTAGAACAGAAACTAATCCAACAAAAAAACGATCTAAACCCTGAATTTGAGCAATTTAGCGAAGCCTTGCTTTCAAGGGATATAGAACAGATTAAAATGCTGCTTAAGAATTTTACGGAAGAAGCCAGTACACTGACCACTTCAGTGGAGGATCTGAATGGTTATGTGCTGAAGTATGTTTTCCTTTTCAACTATTTTTTGCGAGATATCTTAAAAGAGAATAAAAGTGATAACGATCAGCTATTTAAGGATATCAATGAACAATATAATATTGAAGATTTCTATTTTTGGTTTATCAAGCTGATTGAGAATACGTTTGCCGAGCTTAGGAAGATTGAGAATAATCCGACCTTAACGGTTGTGGAAATGATTGAAAAAGTCATTATGGAGCATCTTGATGAGAACTTGTCCCTAGAGTACATTTCGGAAAAGGTATACTTAAGTCCTAAATACATCAGCAGAATATTTAAGGATGAACATGGTATTAATATTACTCAGTTTATTACGGATTGTAAGCTGAAAAAAGCTGCCAAACTACTGAGGGAAACCAATATACCCTTAGATAAGCTAATTGTTTTGGTTGGCTTTAGCAGTACGAATTACTTTATCAAAAAATTCAAAGAGAAGTACTCCATCACACCGGTTCAATACCGCCGTAATACAATTGCATAGTTAAATTGATGTATCCCTGCAGCGAAAGTATGCGGGGATATTTTATAACTCAAAGTGGAATATGTTGTTTAAAATAGAAAGATTGCAATTTGCGGAATTATCTCTTTTCTTATAGTAATAGAAATAGTGCAACATTGTGGAATATTTGTGATTGAGCATTGTGAGTGGACTTCATATGATGTAAGTGTAACGTTACAATTACAGAAGTTGATGGAGGGAACAGATGTTATTAAAAAAATGCAGGGCTGAGTTGCATGCAAACAAATGGCTGTACCTAATGTTTATACCGGTATTCGTATGGTTTATTCTATTTGCATACTTACCAATGGGTTGGATGATCATCGCTTTTCAAAAATATGACATCGTAAAAGGGATTTCGGATAGTCTATGGGTTGGATGGCAGAATTTTGAGGCGGTATTTAAAGATCCATATTTTTTTCGATTATTTCGTAATACTCTTTTGATGAATGTTTATGGGTTGATCTTTGGCTTTCCATTACCTATTATACTTGCGATTGCATTTAATGAAATTCGTCGAAAGAGATTTAAAAAGGTAACGCAGACAATAAGCTATTTACCATTTTTCATATCATCCGTTGTAGTTATGTCTATGGTTATCAACTTTCTATCACCTACCGGGCTGGTAAATATGTTACTTACGAAGCTGGGAATGAAAAGTGTTTATTTTCTTCAGTACCCACAATATTTCAGGACAATATTTATCAGCACAGGTATATGGCAGGGAACCGGGTTCAGTGCTATTGTTTATATGGCTGCTTTAGCCGGTATACCGGAAGATCAATATGAGGCTGCAACAATGGACGGAGCCAGTAAATTTCAAAAAATGTTATACATAACCTTACCGGGCTTATTACCTACCATCGTAATTATGTTTTTAATCAGCTTAGGATCCATATTAAATGTGGGCCATGAACGGCTTATACTGCTCTATAATCCAGCTGTTTATGAAACCGCGGATGTATTTAATACCTATGTTTATCGGGAAGGTATCTTAAATCATCGTTATGGATATACGCAAGCCTTGACCATATTTCAAAATGTTGTCGGATTTATCTTAGTAGCAACGGCGAATAAAATTACGAGAAAGTTAGATGGTACAACATTATGGTGACAAGTGAAAAGAGGGTTATTGTGAATCATAATAAAGTGATTGGTGAAAGATTATTTGCAGCAGTATGTTACTTAATCGTAATATTTGTATGCATCGTAACATTATATCCATTCCTATATTTGCTGTCGGCCTCCTTAAGCTCTTCTACCAGTGTAATGAAAAATGAGGTAGTTCTGCTACCGAGTGAATTTACCTTGCGGGCATATCAGGTAGTAGTAAAATATAAGGGGATCTGGAGTGCATATCTGAATACGATTTTTTATACAGTGGCAGGAACTTGCATCAGCATAGGGTTATCCATACTGGCGGCATATCCGTTATCGAAAAAGCGGTGGGCAGTGCACAAGGCTATGGGGTTGATGGTAATCTTTACTCTGTGGTTTAGCAGTGGTATGATCCCTTTCTTCCTTGTCATGCATAGCCTTAAGCTAACGGACTCACGACTGGGAATCTTACTTTATCCTGCAATTAATGCAATGTATGTGGTGATACTCAGGACTTATTTTCAGAGTTTGCCTCTATCGTTGGAGGAATCGGCAAAGCTGGAGGGGGCGAATGACTGGCAAATTCTTCGAAAGATTGTTGTACCTTTATCAAAGCCTGTTCTGGCAGCAATTGGGCTTTACTATGCAATCGCCCGGTGGAATTCATTTTTCTGGGAAAGCATATTGCTGACGGACGATTCAAGAGTACCTGTTCAGGTTCTGCTGCGAAGGATCATATTGTCCAGTCAGTTAGGCCAGGAAATATCAGCGGCTCTGTCCCGTGGTGAGGCAACGGTTCCGATTACCATTAAGTATGCTTCGATTATTATTACAGTTTTGCCGGTCATTGTGATATATCCGTTTTTTCAGAAATATTTTGTAAGTGGGGCGTTAGTTGGAAGTATCAAAGAATAATAAAATAGAGGAGGATTTTTATGTTAAAGAAGATTAGAAGGTGGATGGGAGTTTTCATTGTTTTAACACTAACGATTGGAATGCTGTCCGGATGTAAATCCGATAAGGCGAAGGATCCTGAGGAGGTCTCCTCCACGGAGGACAATGAGAGCACGACGGACAATGAGAGTACGACGGAGGAAGAGACCAGTGAGCCGGTCAAGGTATCAATTTATGTACCCAGCCGTTTACCGGATAAGATTTATACAACAGATACGATGTCGTTCAAAGCATTGGCAGAGAGATGCAATATGGAATTTGATATTGAATCCGTCTTCAGTAGGCAGGCAGGCGAACGATTTGACGTTATTATTTCTACTGGGCAGCTGCCAGATATTATGGCCGGAGATAAACGAGACATTAATACCTATGGTATGTCTGGAGCATTCATGCCTTTGAATGATTTAATCGATCAATATGCACCGAATATCAAGAAGTATCTGGTTGAGAATAAAGAAGCTTTAGCACAAACTGCAGCACCGGATGGTAAGATCTATGCAATACCAATGTTGTCGGCGGTCCGTACAGCAATGGGATATTGCATCCGTCAGGACTGGTTGGATAAACTTGAATTAGAAGCACCTGTGACAATCGATGACTGGTATAAAGTATTAACTGCATTCAAGACCAATGACCTTAATGGCAATGGTGCCGGAGATGTAACGCCTTTAGTACTTGATCGTATGTGGGAAGCTTACTTTATGAATTTTGCTGATGCCTGGGGCATAGAATTAAACGAGTGGGTAGACTATTGGATGATTCGGGATGGGAAAATGGTGTTCTCACCGATTCAGCCTGAGACAAAGGAATATTTGGGAACAATGGCAAAATGGTATAAGGAAGGTTTAATCGATCCCGAATTTATCACTCGTGAAGATACGAATAACTTTCATGTATTTAACAATAAAGGCGGAGCTACCTGTTATTGGACCGGTTATATTGCAGGTATGAATACCAATGCAGAAGTATTAGCCAATGATCCGAATACCAATTGGCAGGTTATTGCACCACCGGTATTAAAGGAGGGGCAGGATCCAAAGACCTTTAGTCAGCAAGCCCCGATTGTAAATATCGCAAGTTGGGCAATTTCCAGTGATTCTAAGTATGCCGTTGAAATTATTAAAATGTTTGATTATGTTTATAGTGATGAGGGTTCCTTATTATTTAATTTTGGTATTGAAGGTGAAAGCTATCAGATGACAGATGGCAAGCCTGATTACACCGATAGCGTTAAAAATGCAGAAGGCGGTATGGTGAATTGGATCCGTGGAAACGGACTTCAGGCACTGATCGGTATGAGGCAGATGCCGGAATATGAGGAGGCTTCCTGTGCAACCAATGATGTAAGAAGACAATTATTCGAATACGTTGAAAAAGATTATTTCTATCCGATTAATCCGGAATTAACGTTTACTACGGAAGAAAAAGATATCTATGACGTAAAGATGAGTTCCATTAAAACATACGCACAGGAAGAATTATTAAAATTCTTTATTGGAACAAGACCAATCGATGAATTTGATGCCTTTGTAAGTAGAATTAATGAACTAGGTATATCTGAGATGGAAGGTATTGTTAACCAGGCATATGATCGGTATAAAGCAATTGCAGAGTAGGACTGCAAGGTGGGTTATATGCAAATAAATTTCTGATGTTTTTGGGGAGCTTTGTTGTCTCATAATATGATAACAATACTCCCCTTAAATATTACGTTTCATACGATGTGTAACAAAGCTTTCTGTTGTTAATGAACAGGTTGAAACCGTATAAAGGAGCGCTTGATATATGAAGGATATAGATTGTTATATTGAATATTTGTCCGAACAGTATAAGAAGATAAAGGAAGGTACCGTTCGTAAGGATTGCAGCAGATTACCTGGAAATACTTATTTTCTGGAGGACAGCAGCATATTATGCATACCCCGTAGTGATGGAGACAACCGGTTTCCATACGGGCAGCAGGGCTTTAATTTCTGGGCTTATGCTTCAGGGTACATGCATGCCAATGAAGGACTTTTTTCACCATTTCTACGGGCTAGTGAAGGACAGGAGCCTAAAATTGCCTTTTTTGCCGGTTTTCAGGAAAAGGAACACTTTTCTGTACTTTCTCTTTTGGCAGTACCGAACATAGAAAATAGCACGGTTCAGGAAGTTGACAGATATACGGTTTTTACGAAAACCTGTGTCTACTATATTACCGAAGCCATGAATATGAGGTTTGCCCTTCGGGTATTTATTGATGATCAAAACCATATGTATTTCACCATTCTGGGACAAAATTTAAGTAAAAGGAAGAAAAGATTATACTTCTCCAGTTATATCAACCCCTACTTATGCACCAGTATTTATGAGAACGCTGAGAATCAATGGTTTAGAAAGGCAGAATTTGTAAAGGGAAGCATGCCGGAACAAGGAACATTTATCTTTCGTATCAACGAAGACCTGTCCAGAACGGTATCTGTCACGAATTACGGGGTTATTAACAGGAAAATAGAGCTTGGGGAAGAGAGCCATCTTATGCAGCAGGAAGCATCGACCTCAAGATATCAATTTGTTGGAGGCGTATATAGCAGCTTACATACGGCAATAGCTTTAAAAGCCGGAACATTTCATGAGAAGAGACATATCACTGCTTTTAATGACATAGCCATAGCAGGGGAACTTATGCACCTGGAGATAGCTCCTGAAAAATCCTTCCGGGTAGATACCATTTTTCGCTATTCAATTCATTCAAAGCATTCGCAGGATTATAAAAGGTTAGTTCGTGATATAAAAGCATCCGGTATTGATGAACTGGTTCATCAGTATGAAGTTCAAAATGCGCTGGAAAATCAATTATTAAGAGTGGCTTTTGGCGAAGGTATCAATAATAGTTATGACGGAAATCTCTTAACTCATTTCTTTACTTATCTAAAAAAGCAGGTTGAGTTTTGTGCGGGAATTAAAGGTTATGCACAGCTATCACTGGGATCTTTGATTGGAATCAGAGATATCTTTCAGGCGATCGAGGGTATGTTGTTTATAAAACCTGATCAGGCAAGAAATAAGATGGTTGAAGCCTTAGGGTTTATTACACCGGAGGGCAGATGCCCCAGACAGTATAGCTTACCAGTAAATGATATGGTAACGCCGGCCATGGATTTAAGACAGTTTATTGATCAGGGAGCGTGGGTCATTAATACAATTATCACGTATCTAAAATTTACGGGAGACTTTGCACTTTTGGATCAGGTCTGCGGATATTATGAGATCCTTGATGATAAGAAGAACTTAGTGAAGAAGAGTGATAAGGAAGAAAGTGTCTTATTACATATGCTTCATATTATGGATTACTTTATTGCTAATCAGGACCCGGCTACGGGATGCATCAGAGCTCTCTATGGAGATTGGAATGATGCACTGGATGGCTTGGGGGTAAGCAGTAATGGACAGATGGAATTTGGCAGCGGTGTTTCCGTCATGGTAACCTTGCAGGTATATCAGAACCTGCAGGATATGATAGAGTTGCTTCGATTTCTATCCACCCATGAAGAGACAACCCATACTAACCATACTTACCAGACAATCATCCATACTTATGAAAACGTTTTATCCAGGATTGAGGAGGGGCTTCTCAAATATGCAATGATCGAAGGCGATAATAAGGAGAAAAGAATCGTCCACGGATGGGGTGATAACAGGTCCTATTATGTTGGCAGCTATCAGGATCCGGATGGTAAATCCAGAGATAGCTTAACCTCCAATGCATTTTGGGTGATAAGTGGGTTCTATAAGAAGGGAGCCACCATGAGGGAAGAGATACTTACGGCATTTTCAAGGTTAGATTCAAGGTATGGGCTGAAAACCTTTGAACCATATTTTTTACCCAATACCTACGGCGTAGGGCGGATATATAAGTTGCCGCCGGGTACAGCGGAGAATGGCGCTACCTACATACACGCGACTGCTTTTGGTATTATGGCACTCTTTTTCATGGGAGAACCCGAGAAGGCATGGGAACAATTGATGAAAATACTCCCGTTTACCCACGAGCGTGTTTCCTGCTCCCCATATGTTATGCCAAACTCCTATGGATATAATAAAGAGCTGCACATCGATGGGGAATCCATGCTGGATTGGCAGACAGGAAGTTCAAATGTAGTATTAAAAATAATTATCCGATTTGTACTTGGCTTTCAACCGGAGTATGGTGGATTCTATCTCCAGCCCGCAGCCTGGATCCCATTTACATCATATCAAATGGACATCATTTATCAAGGCAGATTGATCCACATCCGTTATCATAATGTATCGGCAGGTAAGCGAAGCTTTGTGATAAATCAGGTAAGATTGACAGGAATATATGATACCTTTATAAAAGCGCACAAATTGTGGATAAAGCTCAGTGATTTAGAGAAAGAAGTGGATATATTGATTGAGGATTAAAAGCTTCTTTCTATAAGGTTTTCAATGATAATTAAGGGATCAAGTTCCTCGACTGCTGCATAAAAAAGGAATCATACAATAATGTTCGGTTCCTTTTTTGTATTTTAAATACTTCCGCATATAAAAATGCTGAATGCTATGTATAATCATATTAATCTTTAAATTGTTCTAAGGAATAAATCTCCGAATAATGTGCCAACATGAAATTAATCGGATCGTCTCAATTAAGCTTAAACTCGAAAGTAAATATCATCAACTAAGTTTTTATCCTAAAATATTTGATTTTTTTTTCTTAATAATAATCCTATTTAAAAAAACAGTAAAAGATTGGGAATACTTATATTGGAAATATTAATTTGTTATTGAAAACGTGATAATCTGGTTTTGAGAACTACATATGTATAATTAGCATATGATATGGTATAAACCTTCATAATGAACCTATATTTAGATAATGCAAATATAGAGGCTTGTATTGAAGTCATCAAAAATGAATAAACCAAATTATCTCATAAAAATATAGGGAGAAATAAACCATGGAGAAGATAGCGTTGATAACCGATTCGGCTTGCGATATAGACAATGAAACAATTGATAAATTCCATATACGTGTTTTACCTTTTAAAATTATATATAAGAATAGAGAGTATACGGATCGGATCGATATTACCCCAGAAGAAATATACAATAATATGAAATATGAGATACCAAAATCTTCTTTTCCATCGTTAGAAGATATTGATAAATTATTTAAGCAACTAGAAGAAGAACATTACACTCATGTCATATCCATCATAATTTCCAGCGGATTGTCAGGTACCTATAATGCTATTAAACTGATAAGTGAAGAGCATACTGGAATGAAAACTTATGTCTATGACACAAAGTCCACATCAGTATGTGAAGGAATCCTTCTAAAAAAATGTGGTGAATTAATTGAGGAGGGGAAAAGCTTTGATGAAATTGTGAAGAACCTGCCTGCAATGAATAGTAAGCTTCATTTTTTCTTTGTGTTTGGCACCTTAGAATACGCTAGAAAGGGCGGACGGATTGGAAGAATATCAGGTACGATCGGTGATTTATTAGACATAAAACCTATTGTTGGATTTGACGAGGAGTATGGACAATGTTACACCTATGGAAAAGTGAGAGGAAATAATCTGGCAATAAAAAAATTAGTGGAGTTGGGAGAAGAAATAGCAGAAAGAAAAAATTGTGATGCTTATATTGTGCATGGAAATGTTGAAGAGAGAGCTGTCATGGTGTATAACATGTTACGGAAAAATCCAAATATAAAAAATGTATATTTGGTAGGACAAATAAGTGCCATAGTTGGAGTATATTCCGGACCGGGAACGGTAGGGGTATGTTATATTGAGAACTAAGATAAAGTTTTGACTAAGGATCTTAATACATTAATTTATATTTACCAAACAAAAAAGAGCCATCGATTCATTCAAATCGATAGCCCTTATTTGATTCTATAGATAATTACGCTTCTTCTATATACCTCTTCAAATTCTTGCATCCAATCGTAATACCAGTTAACGTATCTTCCATTCCCTCAAACTCAATCGCAATATATCCATCATAATTCGCTCTCTTTAACGCACGAATGCAATGAACAATTGGAACATCACCGTGGCCGATGATGGCTCCTCTAAGGTAATTTCCGCTCCTGGATTGGAAGAAGCCTTCTCCGGGATTTGGTAGCATTGCAGATTTTACATGAAAATCTTTCGCATGGGCATAGAAGACGTAAGGAGCTATCCTTCCGAACGCTTTATCCGGTGCTTCGTCTGCACATAAAAAGTTCCCCATGTCTGCTAATAATCCAAAGTTTTCGTGGCTGACTGCATTGTATAGCTTCTCCACTCGGTCACTATCCTGACAGAAATAACCGTGATTTTCAACCGTTGTCTTAATGCCTTTGGTAGCAGCATAGATGGTTACCTCTCTGCAAGCATACGCAATCATAGGTAGTATGCTATCGAAGGATCTTCCATCACCGGTGGTAGCATCGTGACGAATTAATTTGGCACCTAAAATTTCGGCCAGATCCACCATCTTTTTTACCCGTTCTATTTCTTGGTGAATATTGCCGCCACTCCCTTTTAGAAAGTCTGCTCCAAAAGTAAAACTGGATACCGGCATTTCTAACCGTTTACATTCCTCAGATAATGCTTTCGCATATTCTTCTACGGATACACCTTCCGGTGCAAGGATATCTACAAATTCAATCGCATCAAAGCCGATTTCCTTTGCCTTTGAGATACAGTCAAGCTGGGTCATCTCTCCTGAGTACAACAAATTGCCGAAACTGTATGAACTAACCGATATTTTCATAGTTTATTAAACTCCCTACTGTAACTGTAATTACAAAACTAGTTAATGTTGTACTTTATATAATAGATAAATCCTTTCATAAAGAACCAGGCTTCATCAAACCAAAATTATAATATAACTTCATGACCTGTCTGTGCAGACTTATAAATTGCATCTAAAATAGCCATAATCTCAATACCGTCCTGGGCAGGGGAGATACATGGGGTTCCATCAGTAATACAGGAAACGAAATGATTTACTTCGTTTGCAAATAATCCATCAAAGCTTAAGGAGGTTTCTGCATCTAAAGTAACATTTGCCAGATAATCATTGACTTCTGAGTACATCTCCAGTTCGGGATCTAATTTAGCTCCGCCCTTTGTGCCGAACAGTTCGATTTTACCTTCGTCTTTCTTTAGATTTAAGCTAAAGCTTGCTTCTATCGTAAATACAGCACCATTGTCGAATCGTATCATGGCAGATGCTAAATCTTCCACGTCGCAGATATCATGATCCGTTGTATTGGAGGAGGTATAGGACTGCTTTCCTTTGATATTTTTGCGATCCGCTAATTTATGAAAGGTTGCACCATAGACGGAAACTGGCTTTGGATTACCTAACAGATATCTTACAAGATCGATTACATGGACACCTAAATCGATCAGAGGTCCGCCGCCGGAACGGGATTTATCACCAAACCATCCCCCTGGATTGCCTTTTCGTCTTAGATAAGTTGCTTTTGCATAATAGATCTCTCCAAAGTAATCGGTTTGGATAAAGTCTTTTAATATCTTGCAGTCATTTCCGTAACGTCTTACAAAACCAATCATTAGTAATTTGCCGTTTCGATCGGCAGCTTCCTTCATGGCTTTGGCATCCTCTTCGGATACGGACATTGGCTTTTCGCATAGAACGTGCTTGCCTGCATTTAATGCTGCAATTGCACAAGGAGCATGAGCGGAGTTCCAGGTGCATACGCTGACTGCGTCGATTTCCTTTAACGCGAGCATCTCATTCATATCAGTGAAGGTGCGTGTTATGTTGTATTTTTCAGCCATAAATTTTAAACGTTCTTCATTGATATCGCAAAAAGCATATAGTTCAACGTTGCTATTACTGATATATGATTCTATATGTTGTACGGAGATGGATCCCGTACCAATAATCCCCACTTTAATTTTAGCCATAACTTTTTACCTCCTATAAACCTTTCATCCGATTAAGATAAATTACTGCATTTTTAATGTCTTCCTCAGGATTCTCTCCAACTTCCCGTTCGATGGTTAAGAAACCTTTGTAACCAATCTCATCAAGAGCTTTCAGGTAACCTGCAAAGTCAACATCACCTTCGCCCAGTGGAAGTTCAATAAATGGCAACTGTGCTTCAGCAAATAAAAAGTCGCTTTGGAAAGTAGCAGCGGAAGGATCTTCTTGTTTGATGCCGTATACAACTTCCGGATCCTTTTTGATTAAGCGTCTGCCATCCTTTGCATGGGTATGTACGATGTAATCTTTAAGCGTATAAACTGCTTTCACAGGATCATCACCGGTAACCATAACAAAGTTTGCAGGATCAAGATTTACAGCAACCCCTTTGGAATGTAAGGAATCTAAGAAGTCCTTTAAGGTGACTGCGATTTCCGGACCTGTTTCAATCGCAAAATGTCCGTCTAGGGAATCGGCAAAACGACTCAAGGAGTAACAGGCCTCCTGCATGATTTTATAACGTTCATGATTCTTGTCTTCCGGAATAACGCCTATATGAGTTGTTATAACATCGGTTTCCAATTCTTTCGCCAGTTCCATGATGCGTTTTGATTTTTCGATCAGCATTGGATTGATATCCTTGTTACCAAATCCCTGACCTAAATCACCACAGAGGGCGGAAAATACTAAACCATTTGATTTTACCATATCAAGAAGTTCTTTTCGTTTGCTGCCGGTTAAATTCTCGGGTGAGTATTCACCGTTTGTTGCATACATTTGAAGCCCTTTGGCACCAAGTTTGGCAGCTTTTTCAATAGCGGTCTTTGTGTCCAGCTTAAAACAATCTAACATGACACCGATTGGAAAATTGTACATAAGAACCATCCTTTCAAATAAATAGTTGTTTGTTTCTAAGCCTCATTGTATAATCGAACTAGGATGAAGTAAAGAAATGAAGTTGCTATAAATTAACACTATCTTGCTATTTTATGCAAAAATGATCTATAAATGATTGTAATGTTTTAATTGCGTGTCTGTCGTATCATCAATCTATTTCAAAGGGGTGCCAAAGATGATTTTGCAAAATTTTTATGAACCGCATACCCACCGTGACCCTTCGTTTCCGGTTATTTTTCATTTTGATACGATGAATAAAATGGAGTCCAATTTTTTACCTCATTGGCATGAAAATATTGAGATTCTGTATATTGTGGAAGGTACCGTAACCGTTTTGTCCGATGCCAGCAGTATGACTGGGAATAAGGATGAGATGATTATCATTAATTCCAATAATGTTCATCATATACAAACCATAGCAGAGGTGTCCAAATATTATTGTCTGATTATAGACCGAAAAATCTGTGAGGATTTCGGCTTATATACGGAGGAGATTATCTTCCAAAGACTAATTAAAGATATGTTGATAACCGATAAATTTAATGCCATCAAGGACGAATTTACGTCTCAAAAAGCGTTTTATAAAGCAAAAATAAAGTCAATGATTATCGACTTTATGATCTGTCTTTACCGGGACTATATTGTATCGGAGTCACCTTTGTCCAATAAACTTGAAACGAACAAAATAGAAATAATAAAAAAAGCGATCCGATATATCCAAGGCAATTTTAATAAAAATATCTCGGTCACAGAGATTGCTGAGGAGGCAGGGGTAAGTAAATATTATTTTTGCCGTCTTTTTAAAGAGATTACAGATTGCTCCACCGTAAGTTTTATTAATATTTTGAGATGTAACAATGCAAAAAAGCTATTGCAAAGCGGTAAATATAGTGTGGAAGAGGCAGCCCACACCTGCGGCTTTGATAATTTGTCTTATTTTTCAAAGACTTATAAAAAGCATATGGGATGTTTGCCATCCTCGTCAAAGAAACTGTGATTTAATCACTACTATAAAATCAAACCCTTATCCCCTGTTGGACAAGGTTTTTTGGCTGTAAAAAAACTGATTATTATAAAAGCATATAAAATATAGGTATATAAATTATCAAGACTATATTTGTATCCTTGCTTATGGTATTCTTTCATAAATTATAATATGTCGAGAAGATAATGAGCATTTGCTCTTGTCAGCGCACTGAAACAGAACTATAAAAAAATATGTTATACAAGGAGAAAGAAAATGAGGGATTTTAATATTGGCTCAATCGTGCCATTTGGCGGTTATGATTGGCGCATTCTTGATATTCAAGGCAATGCGGCATTGATTATAACTGAATATATGATCGGACAACACCCCTATAATAATTACGCTGGTGATGTGACATGGGCTGATTGCTCGCTTAGAAAATATCTTAACGGTGAGTTATATAACAAATTCACTGCGGTCGAACAGTCAAGAATTATTCCGGTATGGAACAAAAACCACGACAATCAGTGGTACGGTTCAAGAGGCGGAGAAGATACTCGGGATTATATATTTCTTCTTAGCATTGAAGAAGTAGTGTGCAAATATTTCGGGGACAGCAGTGAAAACCTTGAAAACCGCAGTGCCAAACAACGATACTGGTTTCAAAGGAAAGACAAAAACAACATCAAGCGAAGATCGACATTCGATGGGTATGTATGGTGGTGGTGGCTTCGGTCATCCGGGCGTGACAATAGAAGAGCAGTATATATCCACGGCGACGGCAATATAGGCATTCAGGGAAACGGCACCTTCCGCTACAGCAGCAACACGATTCATCCTTTAACAGGCGATAACAGCGGCGGAGTTCGTCCCGCTCTGTGGCTGAGCTTGGAATTATAACTCTTGGGGTACTTTTCAAGTAGTTCAATTATCATTTCAACATAAAGGACATCATTCATAATCCTTAATTTAAAAATCAATTTACAGTCTGAAACCCTTATCCCCTGTTGGACAAGGGTTTTTTCATTTGCTTATCTTTCATGAAAAAAGCTATTAGTTATACTGAGAGGTACAAGTTAGCTAGTGTAAGTGGCTGATTAGATTCTATATTAATGAAAGAACAGAAGGCAAAAACTGTGCTAATCAACAGGATGAAAGAAATGCTTCGTCTTTCCTGTTACATACTGAAAATTTAATAGGAATAAAAGAAACCACCAGGATAAAAGGGGTTATACCTTATTCGATCAATTTTGCCCAGAAGATATAAATGGGAATCAGTTGCTCCTTTGAAAGTACTTCCATGACATTTTCCATATATAGTATATCGAGTGCCTTTGGATTGTGCACTATTTATATTAGCAGAAACAACCATTGATTTTTCTTTGTTAATAATGTAGAATGAAATACGTGAAAAAGATACAGCATTAGTGCAAATTAGCAATATTATACATTGCGAATTTAGGATGTATTGGCAATGATCACCAAATGAAAGGAGTCAGTTTATGCTGGGGGCATTTGATATTATTGGTCCTATAATGATTGGTCCATCTAGTTCCCACACAGCGGGGGCAGTACGTATCGGGAAATATGCTTATTCCATATTGGGTGAGAAACCGGTCAAAGCAAGAGTAGGATTTTCGGGATCCTTTGCAAAGACCTATCGAGGACATGGTACGGATAAAGCGATTATTGCTGGTATTCTTGGTATGAATACGGATGACAAACGAATTTGTAATAGCTTAGAGATTGCCAAAGAGGAAGGGCTCGATTATACTCTTGAAACTTTAGAGTTAGACGGCGTACATCCAAATACAGTAGATCTTGAAATAGAAGGAGAGAACGGAAGAATAGTTAACATACGAGGATCTTCAGTCGGTGGTGGTAACATACTGATCAATAAAATTAATGGCGCGGATGTGTTGATTTCTGGAAAATCGGCAGCACTTATTATCACACATTTGGATATCCCTGGTATGATCGCAAAGGTAAGTAATATCGTAGGAAGCAATGGTATCAATATTAATAAATTTTCGCTGAACAGAGAGGAGAAGGGAGGAATAGCAATTATGACGATTGAAATTGATGGAGACATTGATCCGTCAATTCAACAAATAATTCAAGAGGTTCCGAATGTTATATCTGTCAGCATCTTAAATGCGATTTAAGGAGGTAGGTATGAAATACGATTCAATATCAGAACTATGCCGGTTAGCAGAAGAGAAAAATATGAAGATCTCAGAATTAGCACTGCAGGATCAGGCGAATCTGATGGAAAAGAACGAAGAAGACTTAAAGCGCACAATGAAGACTATGCTTGAAGTAATGAGAGAAAGTACAAAAGAAGGCATTACTCCGGATAATCGTTCCATCAGTGGATTAAGCGGTGGAGATGCATATAAGATGGATCGGGTTGTAAAAGAAGGACGATCAATCTGCGGATCTATGATTGGTAAAGCACTTGTCAAAGCCCTTTCTGCTTCTGAAACAAATGCATGTATGGGTAAGATCGTTGCAGCACCGACGGCTGGAAGCTGTGGTATTTTGCCTTCCGTACTTATGACTATAGCAGAAGAAAGACAACTGGATGACGATCAATTGGCTATGGCAATGTTTACAGCATCGGCGTTTGGCATAGTAATTGCCAACAAAGCCAGTATATCCGGTGCAGAAGGCGGATGTCAGGCGGAATGTGGATCTGCCAGTGCCATGGCAGCAGCAGCGTTAGTTGAATTATGCGGTGGAACTCCGACTATGTCGGGTCATGCCTGTGCGATCGCTTTAAAAAGTGTGCTTGGTCTGGTATGTGATCCGGTGGCTGGATTAGTAGAGATCCCTTGTATTAAACGGAATGCGATGGGAGCTGCAAATGCTTTTGTTGCAGCAGAATTAGCACTAGCTGGAATTGAAAGCAAGATTCCGGTAGATGAGGTTATTCATGCTATGAAATCGATCGGTGATAGTATGCTACCGGCACTTAAGGAGACCGCGGAAGGAGGGTTAGCCGCAACTCCAACAGCAAAAAAATATATGAAACAAATTTTCGGTTAATTAGATTAAGATTCACATTACAATTGACACGACAATATAACCAACAGGTGAAAGAGTGGAGGAAAAATGAAGTCAATATTCAAAGCATGGAATGGTTTAGGATTGATTCAAAGAATTTTAATTGGTATGGTGATTGGTCTTATTTTAGGAATAACAGTACCACAATTTACAGTAATTGGTATCTTGGGTAATATGTTTGTAGGCGCTTTAAAAGCAATTGCACCGATATTAGTATTCTTCTTAGTAATGTCTTCTCTGGCATCTGCTAAAAATGGTAGTGGAAGTAATATGAAGAGTGTACTTATGCTTTATGGAGTGGGAACTCTTGCTTCTGCAATTGTAGCAGTTGCAGTTAATAATTTTTTCCCGGTTAGTTTAGCTTTAAGTTCAGAATTAGAAGTATCCGGAGTAGAAGTAACATCAGGGATTGGTGAGGTATTAAAGACACTCTTAATGAACTTAGTTACTAATCCAATCTCAGCACTTTATAATGCTAATTATATCGGTATTCTTGCATGGGCAGTTATTTTAGGTATTGCATTTAAGTATACTTCTGAGGGTACCAAGAAGGTATTATCTGATATTTCAGATGCAGTATCTCAGGTTGTTAAATGGGTAATCAACTGTGCACCATTTGGTATTCTTGGCCTTGTATTTACAACAATTGCTGAAACAGGTATTGCAGGTTTTGCAACCTATGGAAAGGTATTGATTGTACTGGTTAGCTGTATGTTTGGTGTTGCATTAATCTTAAATCCTTTGATTGTATTCTTAACCATTAGACAGAATCCATATCCATTAGTATTTAAATGTCTTAGAGAAAGTGCTATTACAGCATTCTTTACCAGAAGTTCTGCAGCAAATATTCCTGTAAATATGGAACTTTGTAAACGCCTTGGATTAAACGAGGATGATTATTCTGTAAGTATTCCACTGGGAGCTACTGTTAATATGGCTGGTGCAGCAATTACAATTACAACTATGTCACTGGCAGCAGTTCATACCCTTGGTATAGCAGTAGATCTACCAACCATGTTAATCTTAAGTATTCTAGCAAGTGTGTCAGCAGCAGGTACTTCCGGTGTAGCAGGTGGTTCACTTATGTTAATTCCTCTTGCATGTAGTTTATTCGGTATTTCCAATGATATCGCAATGCAAGTTGTTGGTATTGGATTTATCATCGGTGTTATTCAAGATTCTTGTGAAACAGCTTTAAATTCATCTACAGACGTATTATTTACAGCAGCAGCAGAATTTAGAGTATGGAAGAAAAACGGAAAGTCTCTTCCTCTATAAGGAATAAAGAGACAAGCATTACGAATGATAAAGATATGTAATGTAAATCCTAAAATAATAATATATAATAAGGCATAGTTCCAAACTATAATAATTGCATTCCAACCTGATATAATATGAGAAGCATAATTTTTTATCAATTAGTTTTGCACCAGGTTGTAATGAATTGGACCATAATTGAAAGAAGTGATCTGCTCGCTGTTTCATCAGCTGGTACAGATCACTTCTTTTCATTCTCTTAAAATTTATTTTTACTACAAATGTATACATGAAAAAATTTGCAAGTGAATGGGATATGATGGTCCTGTTGGATAAGCCATATTTACAATGTGGTACTAAGTCTTATATTGCAAATGTCAGATAATAGAGTTCATAATAGCTCTCAACTTCTGAGCGAAATTTTTCGCATACTGCGTTATAGGTTTTCCTGGAGATTTATGCTAACATAATCCTATGAAATTTAGGAGGTTGTATATGGGGACAATAAAGCTTAAGATTGTAGAACTGAGAAAAGAAAAGGGCATTGGTCAACAAGATTTGGCGGATGTACTAGGGGTATCCTTTCAATCAGTAAGTAAATGGGAGACAGGCATTACAATGCCGGATATCGCCTTGTTACCTAAGATAGCAGAATATTTTCAAGTATCAGTAGATGAATTGTTAGGGTTGAAACCCTTACGAAATAGTGAATACATACCAAGAGATACCGATAATCATGATAATCTAAACGGAAAAGCGGACAAGTTATATAAAAATAGAAAGTATTTCTGGAATGATGACTATCTAGAATTTCTCGTGAGGAATGTTTGGAACATAGATAAGCCAATCCATGTAATTGAATTTCGTTGTTGTGAGGGTTATTTAGGACGACAACTACTTGAGATCTTGCCGGAAGGAAGTACATATACCGGAGTTGATAACGATTATTATACGAATAAGGCAAGACAAGAATTTGTAAATACCAATTATGAAGTTACATTTATCGTATCCGATCTGTATACACTGGAGCCGGATGGGATCTATGATTTGGCATTATGCCAAGTGGGGTTGCGTCATATGAACCGTCCGGTCGAAGTATTGAAAAAAATGAAAGCTTCTGTGAAAGAGGGAGGATTGGTTGCTTGTGTAGATGTAAATCGTGAGTTTGAAAATGATGGGATCTACCTCGACGGGATGGATTATGATTATCTGTGTACTGCATTTGATTTTCATAAAGTATGGAGGAAAGAGTTGGAATGTGAAGGAAGAGACTACGCGATTGGAATGCGTTTACCCTTTTATATGGAGAAACTAGGACTACATGATATTGATATTCGAATGAATGATAAAGTCATGTATGTAAGTCCCGAGATGAACGATTACGATGAAATGGTTCAAGATTTTATTGAAATTCATGGACTTGATGAACCACTTAATCCATCAGAGCAAGAACATAGGATAGCGTTTTTTATGAATCGAGGAGTAGATCGATCCTCAGCTGAAGCTTATATCAAAAGGCATATTGCTATGTCGGATTATTTACGGAAGATGACAAAGAAAAGAGCATTTTTAAAAGTACATGGACTACTGATAACTTATGGCAGAAAGTAGTTTTGATATCACATAATATTTCGACTTGAGAAAGCCACCACAATGTTTCATTACTATAATAGAGCTTAAAGCTCCTGGGTCTAATATGGAGTATGATTAGTTGAGGAACATCAAGAAACGCTAATAAATCGATAAAATTAATATAAATTATGATAAAGACCGTGACGTTAGGTGCTCACGGTCTTTTATCCTGCCATTGGACTGATCATATATCTCAATACTTTGTCAGGAAACTTCAGCTTATTAAATCTACCATAGCGAGTGACGGAACAGAGATAGTATTAAGTTTTTTGTCCAATTCTTTATGCTATTTTCTAATAATTATATTAATAAATATATATTTTACATACAATTTGGCAATAAAGTATTTCTATTATTCCATTATTATAGTATAATAGAAAGAAATTCGAACATGTTATTTTATCATTATAAAAAAATGTTACGTAAGAGGGGGATAATAATGATGAAGGCTAGAAAGATTGGAACAAAAATGCTTACAATATTGTTATCAGTAAGTTTACTGTCATTGGTTCTTCTATCATCAGTAAGTTATGTCAGCAGTAAAGCGGTGATTGAGAAACAAATTCAACTGAACATGAATTCAGAATTAGAGGCTCAGGTAAATGAAATTTTAATTCGAACGAATGAAATCAAAACGATGGCGTCTCAAATAGCACGTAATGTGGAGTTGACGTATCAGACGTTGACACTAAAACAGTATGAGGATATTCTTAGTAAGATTATTTTTGAAAATGATTTAGCTTATGGCAGCGGAATTTGGTTTGAACCGTTTGTATATAACAAAGAGGAAAAGTATGTAGGGCCTTATATTTATAAAGAAGGAAACGCTTCGGTTGTTACATATGATTACAGTAATGAAGAGTATGACTATTTTAATTATGACTGGTATAAAAATGCAGCGAAAGACTCGAAAGAACCAGTTTTTTCGGAACTGTATTTTGATCCTACCTTAAATGTAACGATGTCAACCTGTACAGTACCTATGTATAATTCAAACGATGAATTTATCGGTGTTGTAACAGTTGATATGAATATAACCTCTATTCAGGAACTGATTAACAGTCTTATCATTGGGGAACAAGGGAAAGTTTCGTTATATACCAAAGGCGGTATCTATATTACCCATGAGGATCCATCGAAAGTGATGAATGCAAGTATTTTAGAGGATAAAAATGAAACATTTAACTCCATGGGACAGACCTTGATACAAGATGAAAACGGGAAAGGGCATGTTACTGAGGATGGGATACGTTATAATACCTACTTTAGTAATGTGGAGGATCATGATTGGAAGATTATGATTCAAATACCGGAATCTGAGATCAATCAACCTTTAAAGGCATTATTATTGAAATTAGGTAGCATAAGCTTCCTATCCTTACTTTTGTTAATGGTCATCATCTTATTACAGGTTAGATACTTAACAAAAAACATAAAAAAGGTAAATTCTTTTGCGCTTCGTTTGGCAGATGGCGATTTTACAACGGAGGAGATTTCGATAGATTCTAAGGATGAATTTGGACAAATGGGCCAGGCTCTGAATAAAATGCTGGTACAAAATAAATCTGTAATTCATATGATTTTAGAACAGTCAAAGAATATAACAATTGTTAGCCGGCAGATGGAAGATACAACCAATCATTTGACGGTGAATTATGATACGATTGAAGATGCTATAAAGAGTATTAATGAAGATATGATGAGTTCTAGTGCTGCTACAGAGGAAGTAAATGCATCTGTGGAGGAAGTAAATGCATCCATTAATATCCTTTCACAGGAAACTGCAGACAGCTATGATATGGCAACTGCAATTAAGGGTAGAGCTACTGAAGTACAAAGAAGAAGTACTTCCTCCTTTGAGCAAGCGATGATCTTAACCACTGAGAACGAGAAAAATTTGAATAGGAGTATGGAGGAAGCTAAGATTGTGGAGTCCATAGGCATTATGGCCTCTACCATTTCTCGTATTGCTGAGCAGGTTAATCTTTTATCCTTGAATGCTTCCATAGAAGCAGCCAGAGCAGGAGAACAAGGCAAAGGATTTGCAGTAGTAGCGAAGGAAATAGGAAAGCTGGCTTCACTGACCACTAATACAGTAAAAGAGATCACCCACACTACGGATAAAGTAGAAAATGCATTTTCTCATCTAATGGAAAATGCGAAACAGCTGTTAGTCTTTATTCAAGAGGTGGTTACACCGGATTACAGAACCTTTGTGGAGGTTGGTAACCAATACGAATTGGATGCAAAGCATATTCAAGAGACTGCCACAAAGATTTCAGACATGACGGGTAATATCGAAAGAATCATGAATGAAGTCACCGAGGCAATACAAGGAATTGCTGCTGAAGCAGAAAGTACAGCAGCAAGCAGTTCTAACATCATTCAGAATATGGAGAAAGTATCACAAGAGATTGCGAATATTGAAAAGGCTGTAGAGAAAGAAAAAGTGATGTCGGATGATCTGGATCAGGTGGTAAGTAAGTTTAAATTATGATGTATACATATAGCTGCTTCCCGCTTAAATATGTAGTATAATTTTGGGGTATATGAATCATATAATATTGATTGATTTTAAGATCCATAAAACAAAGGCCATAGTATAGCACTGTGGCTCTTGCTATATATTAAGAAAGCTATAGAGCGGTTATTAGTAAATAAACACTTAAACGAACATAAAATCCAAAGTTTACCAAATATTTTTTGTATGATATGATATTATTATGATAATAAAGGATTAAGAATTTCTGTATTATTTACGTAAGGGGGAGTAATATGCGAGAAATCTTAGAGGAAGCGTTAAGGTCAACATTCGGATATAAGGCAAAGTTATTGGAATACAAGTTAATTACAGACGGTAGAACAAATAAAACAGTTCGAGTAGTAACAGATGTATGGGATAAAGCTTTGTTTGTAAAAATAGAAAAGCAGATAGAGATTCCGAGATTACATAAATATCAAATAAGAAAAGAAATAGCGGCTTTGAACTTATGCAAGGAAAAGCAGATACCCGTGCCTAAGGTAATGAGCTATCGCTTGCAAGAAGATCAAAACTCATGGTTGATGGAAGAGTTTATAGAAGGAGATATTATATCAAAATTCGACCTTGAAGCTGATAATAAACGAGTGATTGATAAGGAGTTTGAAGAAATCTATAATAAAATATCATCAATAACAAGTGAAAGTTATGGTGATACCTTTGAAGGTGGCTTTATCGGAAAACATAAAAACTGGAGAAGCGCGTTAATCCACATCACCGATCTTCTATTGCAGGATTGCCAGTCTCTGGATGTATTTGGAGTCGGGCATAGGATTGTGGCTGATGCTTGTAATAAAGCAATTTCTCAGATAAGGGATATTACGCAACCGGTTTTATTCCATTGCGACTTGTTTTCGGGTAATGTTATGGGGAGGATGGGTGAAGATAAGAAAATTCACATCAATGCGATCATAGACTTTGGAATGTCAATGTTTGTACCTAAAACTTATTCAAAGTATATAACCAGTAAATACTCAGATTTTAACCTAAGACTAATTCCAAATGCTACAGATGATAACGTACCATTATCTGAGATGATAGCTTATGATATATTACGATTAGAACCTTTGATACTTATGAAATACTTTCAATATAATGATACTGATAAGGCGGTTGCCGCCTACTTAACTAAGTGCAGTGAATTCATAAACTAAGAAAAAGGTGAACAGTAAGTAGTAAAACTTCTGTTCACCTTTTGCGATTCCTATTCACTTACCTGACTATTAATTTATCATTAAATTATCAAATGATAATATTATTTTATCAAAAGATAAATCCTTGTTATCAAAAGTAAAAACATTCAAGTTCTAAAATATAACAAAATACTACAAAATATTTTAAATATATTAATATATCATATACAAAATATAGGACTATCGAATTATAAATTTATGGCTATAGGTGATCGGAGTTATAGATCTAAATTTACATAAATATATTTGATAAAATAATTGATAAATATATTAAAATTATGTTGTAATATATTTTAAACATGGTACTATATAAATGTATGTATAGGAGTTAGAGTATTGAATTATAAGTGACAAAAGTAAAAAATGTTAACTGTATTCACCTAAGAGGAGGCTTTTTATGATCATATGGAAAAACAAAATACTAGATCTTATTCGTAAGATGAAGAACTTGAAAATTCAAAAAAATGAACTTTCAAAGACCTTTAAATGGTACCATAGTATCAGTTTGAAACTTATTATATCATTTATCATACCAATCTGTTTTGTTATTACAATCGGAGCAGTATCGTATAGTATAGCATCTAAGGCCATCATAGACAATTATAAGAAATCGAGTAAACAATCGATTGAGATGACCAGTGAATATATTCGCTTCGGAATGGAAGCGACCAAATCCACTGCGATTGAATATATGATGGATAAAAATGTCCAAAACTTTTTCTCCGGTTTCATAGCAGCTGATTCCTCGGAATATGTTTTAACGTTTAATGATATCAGAAATATGATATCAACAAAGCAATCGACGGATCAATTCTTAAGTAATATACATATTATTTCATCTAAAGTAGATTTAACAGCATCAACCTATAAAAAGTCCAATAACAATCTGTATCAAGGTTTTCTTGATTCGGAAAAGGGTAAAAAATTAACGGAGCTGCCTACAGCAAAGTACTGGGTAGGTTATGATAAGGAATTT
The DNA here is from genome assembly GCA_029238935.1 of Herbinix sp. GTDB lineage: Bacteria > Bacillota > Clostridia > Lachnospirales > Lachnospiraceae > Mobilitalea. Next base: position 10,076 of record JAQZBN010000004.1, on the reverse strand, counting down.
GATGAGAAGCTTGGCTTACCTGCTACTGATTATGCAATCCGCTATGTATCTGGTTTTGGTAATGTAAAAGCTGTTATTATGCTTGATATCAATGTTAAAACAATACAAAGTATTATTGATGGTCTTGATTTTGGCAAGGGAAGCATCGTCGGATTTGTCACAGAAGATGGCAGAGAATTGTTCAACTCATCCTTAGAAGAAAAGTCGGAACAATTATTTGTAAATGAGGAGTTTTACAAGTCTTCCGTGAAATCATCCGATAAAAGCGGAGTGTCCGAAGAAGTTTATAATGGTAAGAAATATCTCTACCTCTATTCAAAAGTCGGTGATTCCGGAGTTGTAATTTGTTCTTTAATTCCTGAGGCGACAATGCTCGATCAGGTTGATGGAATTAAGAAAATTACATTTTTACTTGTGATTTTATCCTGTATCATCGCGATTCTTATCGGAGGATTTATCTCTGCAGGAATTCAGAATGTGATAAGATATATAATTAAAGAATTAGAAAAGGTTTCAAAAGGAAATCTTACAATAAAATTAAAGATGAGACGTAAGGACGAGTTCCTCTTATTAGCGGAAGGCATTAACAGTACGATGGAGAACATGAGGGGCTTAATACAGAAAGTATTGACCCAGAGCTCTTCCGTTACAATTTCTTCTACTAAGGTTAAGGAATCTTCTGAACTCTTTTCAGAGGCAACGAAAAATATCATTGATTCTATCAATGAAATCAAGATGGGTGTAGATCAACAGGCTCAGGATTCTGAAAAATGTTTGCTTCAGATGGATGATTTATCTGAAAAGATTGAGATTGTAAACGGGAAAACAAACGAAATCAGCAGTATTGCAAAGGAAACAAAGTTTAGTATCGATCATGGCGTTGGATCAATTAAATCATTAAATACGAAAGCTCAGTTAACAACGCAGATCACAACCCGTATCATTAACAATATCGAAACCCTGCAGGAAAAATCGATATCTATTAATAAAATCATTGGTACAATTAATGCAATCGCGGATCAAACAAATCTTCTTTCTTTGAATGCGTCCATCGAAGCGGCTAGGGCAGGGGAAGCCGGAAAAGGTTTTAATGTAGTTGCCCAAGAGATTAGAAAGCTGGCAGATCAATCCGTAAAAGCAGTTCGTGATATTGAGGTATTAATTCAAGATATTCAACAGCAAACCAAGGATGCTGTACTAACAGCATTGGAAGCAGATGGTGTGGTAAAAGAGCAAGAGAATGCAGTTAACAACACAGAGGCTTCCTTTACTGATATCAATCATCACGTAGAGAGATTAATTGATAATGTTGCAATGATATTAAACAGTGTACAGGTTATTGTCTCAGCAAGAACTGGAACATTGGCTGCCATTGAGAATATCTCAGCGGTATCACAGCAGACGGCTGCTGCGACTTTGGCAGTTTCTGATATTACAAATCATCAGCTAGATGCCATCACAACACTAAACGAATTGTCACAGGAATTAGATAAGGACGCTAGTGAATTGGGAAATGCAGTGGAGAAATTTAAAGTAGAATAGATTGAGTTTTCAACATTCTAATCTTATTGTAATCTAGAAGGAAACTTCTGATGATAAAAAGAGCTTAACACCGGGGGAGGGGTTAAGCTCTTTTTAAGTGCAGGGAAAGCGGGAGATTTCTTAAGATTTTCGAAAGATGGGTCCCTCGGAGGTGGAAGTTCTTTACAAGGACAATTTTACATAGTATATTATAGGTAATGTAAATGAGGATTGAAACTATGACTGAAAGGAGTAAAGGTACACGTGCTATAGGTTGGTGTATCATATATGCAGATGAAAGGTAAGTTAAAAAGTGATTTGATGATTATGTTAAAAGGATTTATCATAGGGTCGTCCATGAGCGTTCCGGGGGTTAGTGGAGGAACCATGGCTATTCTATTAGGAATTTATGATAAACTGATCGGTTCTATTAGTAATTTCTTAAAAGACATCAAGGGCAATATGATTTTTCTTGTAAAGTTTTGTATCGGTTCCGCTATAGGGATTGGTTCTTTAGCATTTGTTATATCATGGTTATTAGAAAAGTTTCCAATGCCTGTGTCGTTCTTTTTCTTAGGAGCTGTTATCGGCGGTATTCCAGCCTTATATAAGAAGACAAAAGAATCTGAACTGAAAGGATCATCAGTTCTTTATTTTATTTTGGGTTTGGTAATTGTAATTTCAATCGGTTTTATTCCGGTTGGTAACTTTGAAGTCAGCACGGGTTCGGGAATTACACATTATATTATGCTTTTAGTAACAGGGGTAATAATTGCTTTGGCATTGGTGCTTCCCGGTATCAGTACCTCCCATATGCTTCTGGTTCTTGGAATGTATGATTCCATGTTATTCGCAATCAAAGAGTTTAATGTTGTCTATATCGGTATTATTGGTGTATCTACCTTAATCGGTATTTTCCTAATTACAAAACCAATTGAATGGACGATGAATAAGTTTCCTCATCAAACCTATTGCATTATTATAGGATTTGTACTGGGTTCTACTTCTGAAATATTCCGCGATAAAATTTTACCTGCAATTCCTGCAGATGCTAATATGAGATGGTGGATTGCATCCATCTTAATCTCCATTGTTACTTTTATATTAGGTTACCTATCCATCGCGTCCTTAGCGAAGTTTTCTAATGATTAATCTTTGAATGAATGTCGTGCTTCTCCCAGGTGAAAACTGTGGGGAGCACGTTTTTTATGATCTAAATAATGCTTTGTTCCGATTTGACTATTTTAAACATCATTGGAGGATGAGATTGTGATAGCTAATCTTAGGATTATATTTATTTCAAGGATGATTTTTTTACGAATTAGAATATGAATGAGTAGGATGGAATGGAAGGAAATCTCTATTTTAATTATTATATTAAAGATGAGAGGGTTTCCTTTGTTGTAAGGTACGGATGTAATAAAAGCTCTCGATAAGAAGCATAAAGATACCCCTAGTGTTAGTCTTTAAGTGACTAACATTGGGGGTATTTTGTCGCAATAAAATACAAACATATTACTTAGTGCTGATAATTATTCTATTTTTGTGCCAGTTGTAACAAAATAACAATTGTAATCAAAAAACAACAACTTAGTGTAATGACTAACAAGCTATAAATGTATAAGATATTCATAAAAAGTTATCGCTGTTGACAGTATTTTTAGGCGTTTTGCATATTGTTCAGCGACTGAAAAAGGGAGGATATCATATATGCCCAAATCTATGACTATGACAAAGTTGCCTTCGAAGGGATTTGCAAAAAAGAAAAAAACACTGATTTTATTTACAATGGTTCTGCCAGGCGTTATTTGGCTTATTCTTCTGCGCTATCTGCCGATGTTTGGCATTTCAATTGCATTTGTAGACTATAAAATTTACACCAAGGATCCATCGTTGATCAATAATATTCTACATAGCAAATGGGTAGGATTAAAGAATTTTGAATTCCTATTCAAAACATCTGATTCATGGGAGATGATACGTAATACCATTGGTTATAATGTACTTTGGATTGCCCTTGGACTAGTAATAGCCGTATCGTTTGCAATTATGCTAAATGAAATCACCAAGAAGTTTGTTGCAAAAACTTATCAGACCTTAATGTTCTTCCCTTACTTTTTAAGTTGGGTGGTAGCAAGTTATTTTCTGCTGGCATTCCTTGATCCAACGAGAGGGCTCATTGTTCATCTTCAAAAGAGTTGGGGGATGGAGGCAACGAACTGGTATAATACCCCCGGTCCCTGGCCGATCATTTTGACCATATGTAATCTGTGGAAAAATATTGGATATTCCACTGTTTTATATCTCGCAGCAATTACTGGTATTGATGCTTCTCAGTATGAAGCAGCAAGCATTGATGGAGCGAGCAAATGGCAGCAGATCCGTTACGTAACATTGCCCCATTTAAAACCTATGATTGTAATTCTTTTAATCATGAACGTAGGAAAGATTTTTAATTCTGACTTTGGTCTGTTCTACAGTGTTCCGTTAAATTCGGGAACTCTATTTTCGGTTACACAGGTTATAGATACCTATGTTTATAGAGCACAGACGGCAACCGGTAATATTGGTATGAGTACAGCAGCCGGTCTTGTACAGAATATCGTTGGATTTATTTGCATTATGATCGTTAACAGGATTGTTCGTAAGATTGATGAAGATAGCAGTTTGTTCTAAAGGTTTTAAATGATGTAATCAAGAAAGGAGCGTATGGAAGTATTGCACTGCAATACAACATACAAGTTTGAATAATGTCAAAGAATTCTACTCTTCCCGCAACCCGCATATCCAATAAACGCCTCAATGCAGTAAGCATTCCAGCTGAAATCATTATTAATATCATTCTTGGTTTGTTTTGTTTATTGTGCGTAATACCGTTTATCTTTGTAGCTATCATATCGCTTTCTTCGGAAAGCAGCATTCGTGAGGTTGGATTTTCATTTTTACCAGCACAATGGTCCTTAGAAGCATATCAGTATGTCATTAAACTAGGAGACCAGCTTTGGCGTTCGTATTTTAATAGTTTCTTTATCACAATATTAGGTACCATTATTAGTGTACTGATGTGTATTCTCTATTCTTATGCATTATTCCGTAAGGATTTTAAGTATCGTAAGTTTTTTACCTTCTTCTGCTTCTTTACGATATTATTTGGTGGCGGATTGACACCTACTTATATGGTTTGTAAGAATATGCTGGGGTTAAGTGATAATTACGCTGCTCTGATTGTTCCGATGTTAGTAAATCCATTTAATATCATCGTAATGAGAACCTTCTTTCAGAGTTCCGTTCCAGTTGAGTTGATTGAAGCAGCAGCCATTGATGGCAGTGCAGAGTATAACACATTATTCCGTATTATTGTTCCAATCTCCAAGCCTGGTATTGCTACGATAGCCCTGCTCAATGCATTGGCTTTTTGGAATGAATGGTTTATTGCAATGTTATATGTTAGGGATGCAAAATTTATTCCGTTGCAGTATCTACTAATGAAGCAGCAAAATCAGGTAGACTTCTTGGTTAAAAATAGCTCTATGATTGGAGTGGAGGCTGCAAAAATTATGAGTGATTTGCCACAGGAAAGCTTGCGTATGGCTCTCGTTGTACTGATTGTAATACCAATTGCCTGTGCCTATCCTTTCTTCCAGCGTTATATTATATCAGGTCTCACCATTGGCTCAGTCAAAGGGTAAGAACGGCTGCTATCATGAGCCGCTTACATATAAAATTTTATAAGGAGGCATTTTTTATGAAAAAAGTTTTAGCGATTGTTCTGTCTCTCTTGATGCTAACTATGACATTAGTTGGTTGTGGAAAAAATTCCAATGATTCAACAGACACAGGTGCAAAAGATCCAGCAGTTTCTGATACAGATACATCAGATACAGAGGATACAAACACAGAAGATACGAACACAGAAGATACCGATACAGCTGAAGCTGAGCCAGAAATTGATATCTCCGAGCCTGTTACCTTAAAGTGGTATCTCGAAGGAAGCAACGTTACTGATGACAGCGCAGTTATGGAAAAGGCGAATGAATACTTAAAGGAAAAACTGAATGTTACTCTGGAACCGATCTGGGGTACCTGGGGTGATTTCGACACCAACTCTGTTCTTGCAATCAACGGTGGCGATGATGTAGATATTTATTTCACATGTTCTTGGACTGCGAATGAATACAATGCATTTTCTAAAAAGGGTGCATATGTTCGTCTTGACAATCCAGATAACAACCTCATTGAAAAATATGCTCCTGATCTTTGGGCACAACTACCTGAAGTTTTAACTCAGGGTGCCATGATTAATGGTTCTGATGGATACGGTGTATATGCTGTTCCTGGTTACAAAGATATTGCTACCCAGAACTGTTGGGATATCAATGTTACTTTACTTAAAAAGTATGGATATACCGTGGATGATATCAAGAATACTGATTACTATGGTTTTGGAGAAATCTTACAGAAAGTAAAAGAAGGCGAAGGCGCTGATTTCTATCCATTATTAGTAGAAGGTGCTGTTCTTGAACGAATGGTTAATAATTCCATTATTGTAACTGGTGACGCTCCGACCAATAACATCCTTTCCCACTATATCAATCCTACTGATACTGCAGCAGAAGGTATCTATGGAAATAAGATTTTAAACAAATTTGAGACCCCAGAATACAAGAAGTTTGTAGATAAGACTCGTGAATACTTCTTAGCTGGCTATATCGATCCTGCTATGGGTAATGCAAATCAGGCAAATGATGCTCGTGCTGCAAAACAGCTGACAGGAGATTACCTGATTGGTACACAAAGTTATGCTCTTGGTTATGAAATCCAAGCATCCAGTGAACGTAAGATTGAAGTTGCCATGGTTGAATGTACACCTGCTTATGTTGATACCACTTCTTCTCAAGGTGCTATGATGGCTATTTCTACCGCTTCCGAGAATCCGGAACGTGCTATGATGTTCCTAAATCTGTTAAATACCGATCCGTACCTCTTTACACTGCTTGATTTTGGTGTTGAGGGTGTTCATTATAATATGAAAGATGGTGAAGTAGTATTTACAGACAAACGTGATGACTACCAACCTTGGACCAATGGTATGGGTAACATTACTCAGTTACCACCTCAAAAAGGTCAAGGAATTGACTTTCAAGAGAAGTTCAAAGCTTACTATGGTTCTGCTGGTAGAATTCCGATCTTAGGCTGGGCATTCGATTCTAAGGCTTTTGAAACAGAAATGGGTGCTTTAGCAAACGTAGCAGCAGAGTATGCACTGGCATTAAATACCGGTACTGTTGATCCGAATGAAAAATTACCAGAGTTCTTACAGAAATTAAAGGATAATGGTATTGATAAAGTAGTAACTGATGCAAATGCTCAGTTAGAAGCATTCTTAGCTGCGAAAGGTGAGTAATCTCTCTCTAATAGATATCTACGTAAAAAGGTCTGGCTTCACGCCAGACCTTTTTATTGGCCAGCTTTCAATACTTTAGGAATAAAGCAGCAAGCCGTAACAAGTGTTTTTAAATCCCTCCTTTATGGTGAAAGCACCCAATGGCTATTGTCTTAACTAACATAAACATTGAAAAATAAGCATAAATCTGTTACACTAGGGTCAATTTGAGGGAGATACAAGGTATTGGGTTAAGAGAATAAGGACGAATGGATAAGGAGATAAAATTATGGCATTGGATTTAAAGAAGCTTCAGAAAGATTTTGTTAATATGCGATTTGGTATGTTCATTCATTTTAACAGTGCATCCTTTCAGTTTGCCGAAGGAGATATCGTAGATTGGGAATATGATCATGAAAACAACGGAGAGCCTAGAAAGTTCCCTTTTAATCCAAGTATGTGGAATCCGACTAAGCTTGATTGTAAACAATGGGCAAAAGCAGCAAAATCTGCGGGAATGGAATTTAGTGCCCTTACTACAAAGCATCATGAGGGATTTGATCTTTGGCCAAGTGGATACACGGACCATTGTGTGAAAAATGCAACAGTGAAAACGGATGTGGTAAAAGAATACCTGGATGCATTTCGTGAGGAGGGTATCAAAGCAGGCTTATATTTCTCCATGCTGGATTTACATCATCAAATTGGACGAAAAAAATGCACTTCGGAAGATAAGCAGCTGATCATCCATCAGCTGACAGAGCTACTTACGAACTATGGGGAGATACCATTTATTATCATCGATGGCTGGCAGGCACATTGGGGTGGCCCATCCTATGAGAATCTTCCGTTTGAAGAGATTGATGCATTGGTCAAGAGCTTACAACCGAAGTGCCTTCTTATGAATATCAGCTGTGAAAGTAATCTGAACCATACGGATATTGTATTTTATGAAAATGCAGCTGGACAGAAGGTTGAGGATGAATTTGAAGGGCCGGGAGCATGTTGTAATATATTAACGGACCAATGGTTCTGGAGAAAGACAGATCCAAACTGCACATTAAAATCTTCTGAATGGGCTTTAAATATGATAAACGAAGTTAATGAGAAGAACGTGGTCTTTATCTTGAACGGATCTCCTAATCAGGACGGTATACTCGACGACAATATAATTAATCGTTATGAAGAAATTGGGAAGCTGTATCATAAGAGACAAGAGCTTACGACTCTGCCAGAGGGATGGATGACAAGATAACAGAGCAGGGTGATCACCGAATAGATCCGACGGAATAAAATGAAACGTACGCTGATGTTGCAGAGGATTAGATTAATAACATTTAAGTTCAGCGGACATGGTTCCTTCTACGACCAAAAGGATGAATTTAATCAAGTCTTGGTGAAGTTTATCGAAGGGAAAGAGTATTGGTTAATATAATCGTTGGAAATATATCTTAATAGGATGTAACTATGATGCATCTTCCATTTATACTAAACAAAATTCATTTGTTTATATAGAAGGGAGATGTATTATGTCTAAGTGGAAAGTTGCGGTATTGTTTCTGTTTATCGGTGTACTTATCGCCAATCTATCAGCATGTCAGCCTACACCTACGGTAGAGAGTATTGATCAAAAAGAGAACATTGAGGATGTAATAAAGGATAACAAAGAAAAAGAAAATCCTAGTCCAAATAATGATAGTACATTAAAAATGTTAAAGGATACTGTAAAAGCACCTGAGAAGAGTGTATTCGAGATAACATCGGGGAACGGATCCTTACATATCAAAGTAAATGCTGACATTATTCTGCCGGAGGTTTCCGAAGTTCCTGTATATAATGCAGTGCGAAAGGATTTTAATGATGAGGATGCGAAAAAGCTGATCCACATATTTTTTGGAGAGAATCCCTTATATCCAGAAATTCAATACGAAGATATGACCAAGGATGAGCTGCTGAACGAAATTGCGAAGCTACAAGAAATGTGGGAGGATGTAAAAGAATCGGCTAAATCAGGGAAAGAAGGCGATTATGAAGATCTAGTAAGTGAACTACAGACGATGGTTGCAACGGCTCCTGAGACAATTGAAAGAGAACCCTTTCAGGATTACAAGATGGTTACCTATGGAGAGAACATTCTAACAAATAAATATTTCGCAGGTCAGGGCGATATCAATGGCATCAATGGTCATATTCATATACAAAGCAGCAAAGAATATACAGGCGTTTCCATCATAAAGGATAATCCCGAGCCGGGTATGTACCTGAATGATGTAATATTAGCCGCAGCCGGTTTTGGAATAGAGGATAGGAAGACCATCTGCAAGTTAAGTTCTGAAGAAGCGATCGCTCAGTGTATTGAGGTATTGTCCCAATATGGAGTAGACCAGGAGTATTCGGTATTTTCGGCTCGTAAAGTAGTAAAGAATGTGGGTATAGAAAATGGATATGTAGGTTATGAGATTAAATTCAGCAGAAATGCAGGAGGGATACTAGAAACCTATGACCTCTATGATGGAAATGAGTCAAGAGATGAAGTGAATACTTATCCATATGGATTTGAAAAGATTCGTTTTATTGTAACAGATAATGGCATAGAAAACTTTGAATGGATTTCACCGATGACGCTTGGGGACAAACTGGCAGAGAATGTAGCCTTGCTGTCTTATGAGGAAATAGAAAACATTTTTAAAGAACGGGTTCTTCTTAAATTTGCCGATATCGAGGATGAAACCGTAATGAATGTTAGTGAAATTCGTTTTGGCTATATGAGAGTGAGAAATAAGGATAATCAAGAGGAATTTACACTGGTTCCCACTTGGGATTTTATTGGGGATTATGACGCAGGGGCGAGTCTGCTCACAATTAATGCAGTGGATGGAAGTATCTTGGATCGGAGATACGGATATTGATGAAATGGAAAAGGGAGTCCTTGGACTCTTTTTTCATGATGTGATCCTTATCAGTGTGAATTTACAAAATATATTGTACTATTTTCATCCTATATGTTAAAATAAGGAAAACAAAATAGAAAGGAAACTAAGATGAAACATATAAATAAACCTATGTTTTTTATTATGATATGCTCCCTTATAGGTAGACAAGTAAAATAATAAAACTTGTCACTTAGGAGGGAGCATATTTTTTATGGGAAGAAAATCAATGTTTTCTTTTG
>JAQZBN010000091.1 GCA_029238935.1 Herbinix sp. | reverse complement strand
AATGTATTATCAATAGACAAGGCTGTTTTGATGGGAGCATCCTTAGGCGCTTGGTTGTCAGCTAAATTTGCTATAAAATACCCAGAAAAAATAGATAAAAAATCTTTCAGATTCTCTCGTTATTGACTTTTTCGACGTATAATAGTAAAATGATAAAAAAATTTATAGAGGTGAAAAAATGATTAATTTATCTTGCTAATTCAAAGTACATTTCATACAAAGATAAACAGGTATATTCTGTTTGTTTTATTGTACTTATGCAAGAAAGTTTTTCTATTTTCTCTTAATATATACACTTATGTGATGCTATTATGATTAGCAAAACTACGTATATCTATGAGCTGTAGGAATAATAATTCTTGCAGCTCTTATTTTTAACCAATAATTCCAATGAGGAGGATTAATAATATTATGATAAATATAGACACTTTGCTAACACATGATAATCTCCATGTAGAGTCGGATACTGCAGGCGACATTTATATGGAGCAATAACAACGTCGCCTATTGTTCCGACTTTGTAATAGATAATATGAAAATACGGAGGAGGACAAAATATGTCTTTAATAAATGTTACAAACCTAACCTTTGCTTATGAAGGCAGCTATGATAATATATTTGAGAATGTAAGCTTTGGAATTGATACCGATTGGAAATTAGGCTTTACCGGAAGAAATGGAAGAGGAAAGACTACTTTTCTAAATCTTTTGACTGGAAAATACGAATATAGTGGAAATATTTCAGCTGATGTGACTTTTGAATGTTTTCCATATGAGGTTCAGGATCAAAGCAATTTTACCATAGATATGATAAAGGAAATTAGCCCCAATTCAATGGAGTGGGAAATAGAAAAAGAATTATCTTTGTTAGATATGGACTATGATGCTTTATATCGACAGTTTGATACATTATCCAAAGGAGAGCAGACCAAAGCATTGTTGGCTGCCCTGTTTTTGAAGGAGAATTCTTTCTTGCTGATTGATGAGCCTACCAATCATTTGGATGCTGAAGCCAGACAAAGGCTAAGTAATTACTTGAAAAAAAAGAAAGGGTTTCTTCTGATCTCCCATGATAGGTCTTTTTTGGATCATTGTATTGATCATTTATTGTCAATAAACAAAACCAATATAGAAATACAAAAGGGTAATTTTTCTTCTTGGTGGAGAAACAAAGAATTACAAGATAACTTTGAACTGGCAGAAAACGAAAAATTAAAAAAGGATATTAACAGATTATCTGGCTCAGTGAAACGTACATCTTCGTGGTCAGATAGTGTTGAATGTAGTAAATATGGAACTACTAATTCCGGGAGCAAATTAGATAAAGGATATGTGGGTCATAAAGCGGCAAAAATGATGAAACGTGCTAAAAATATAGAAGCAAGGCAACAAAACATGATTGATGAGAAATCAAAGCTTCTTAAAAATATTGAATCTAATGAAAGGTTAGAAATACTACCTCTTATTTTCCGTGATAAAATGCTTGTAGAACTTACAGATCTTGCAATTAAATACAATGATAGAATTGTATGTGATGGAGTCAGCTTTACGATAAAGCAAGGTGAAAAAATTGTAATTCAAGGTAAGAATGGAAGTGGTAAGTCAAGTATACTAAAATTAATATATGGAGAAGACATCCCCCATAGTGGAGTGGTAAGAAAGAGTAATGAGTTAATTATTTCGTATGTTTCACAAGATACTTCAGATTTATATGGTGATTTATCTGAGTATGCAGATAAATACTGTATAGACGAGAGTTTGTTTAAATCGATGCTGAGAAAACTTGATTTTTCAAAAGAACAATTTGAAAAGAGGATCGAAGACTTTAGCGGAGGACAGAAGAAAAAGGTATTACTTGCTAAAAGTTTATGTGAACGAGCACATCTGTATATATGGGATGAACCATTGAATTTTATTGATGTCATTTCTCGTATGCAAATTGAGAAAATATTAAGTGAACAGGATCTAACAATTTTGCTTGTTGAGCATGATAAAGCATTCTGTGAAAATGTTGCAACAAAAACAATTAAGTTATAAAGTTAGAAACATTAATTACTATATTTAGAGGGTTTATAAGAATAATATATAATTAATAAGGTCTATGTTATGACGGATGTATACTACACTTACATGGAATAGTGTTAGAATGATTATAAGAGGAATTCCTTACTATCCAGTATTGAGGGGGAGGGAGTTTTGTATGTTATGGCGGAGGTAGACATTGTTCGGTAAATGATAAACAATTTCGCTGTTAATAATCTTGGTTGGATTTTTATTTTCTTGCTATTAACTTGCGTAAAAATCAGTATCACAATAGGGAGAAACCTTATTATAAAACCTAATAAAGGTCTGGTACAAATGGATTGGCTCGACAGAATGAATAAAGCTATGGATTATATCGAAGCGAATTTGGAAGGTGAAATCTCGTATGATAAAGTTGCGCAAATTACTTGTTGTTCGACGTATCATTTTCAGAGAATGTTTTCGTTTATCACCGAGGTGCCACTATCTGAGTATATAAGACGCAGACGCATGACATTAGCCGCTTTTGAGCTGCAAACAAGTGATATTAAAGTTATTGATGTAGCTCTGAAATACGGATATGAATCGCCGGAAGCGTTTAGCAGAGCGTTTAAAAATTTACATGGAGTAATGCCAAAGTCGGCGAGAGATATCGGTGTAGCATTGAAAGCCTTTCCCAAAATGACCTTCTCTATATCAATTAAAGGAGAGAATGAAATGAATTATCGTATTGAACAAAGAGAAGCTTTTGAGGTGTTTGGTGTTTATGGTATGATCAGTAAAGATATGGAGCAAGCGTTCATTGATGTACCACAGTTTTGCAGACAGTGCGATGAAGACGGTACTGTGGACCGTATGAACGAACTACTGGGTCGATTTTCTGATACTTATCTGCATGCGGCTCTGTACGATCACAACGATACAGGATTTAAGTATATGATCTGCTACTATACGCCTAAAACAGGTGTAATCCCGGAGAATTATACTAGATTGAATGTCTCAGCGCATACGTGGGTAGTATTTTCTGAACAAAAATGTGAGATGCAGAATATGTGGCGGCGAATTTATACAGAGTGGTTTCCTACGTCGGGATATGAGCAAGTCGAAGGACCGACATTTGAAATGTATTACGGGCAGGCAAGCCATGAAAACGGTTTTGGAGAGATATGGATTCCAGTAAAAAAATAAATATAACGTAAAATTAGCTTTATTATATGTTGTCTTGATATAATAATGTGTGACTCTAATAGCATTGAAAATACTAAACTTAGATGCTATAAAATTAAAGTAATACTGTCCACTGGATTGTAACCCTCGATATGTGATCTTGTGAACATATCGAGGGTTTTATATTTAGTCATTCTTAATTAGGATGTAGTATGGATTAATATTTACGAAAAGTATATCAGAAAGAACAAAAATGTTGTAGTTCTTTAAAGGAACGATACTCGAATTGATTCTGATTTTTTTGTTTATTAAGACGTGGAATGGTGATTCATAATAATATCTATATGAAATCATAATTTTCTCACACTCTACAGAAAAATATGGTAAAATGTTAATGATTAATCAAAATGGTTACTCCTTTGAAACATATGTTTTAAGGAATTTTTATAATATAATTATATTTTAAGAGGTTGCATTTAAGGAGGTGCTTTCTTGACCATACCATATTATTACGCCACAATAAGCGAACTTCACGAAGTGTTTGAAACAAAAAAACTGACTGTCAGAGAGCTTGTACTGCTGTTTTTAAAACGTATTGCTGAAATAGATAGTGGTGAAAATGGACTTCATTCTGTCTTAGAAATTAATCCGGATGCTTTATTTATCGCTGACATTCTGGATAAAAAACTAGCAAATAATGAACCTATAGGGTCGTTATTCGGAATCCCAGTTTTAGTAAAGGACAATATAAATACTGCCGACAGGATGCACACCAGTGCTGGCTCAGTTGCTTTAAAAAATATATTTGCACCTTATGACGCTACAGTTATCAAAAAGCTGCGTGAAGCCGATGCAGTAATACTTGGTAAAGCAAACATGACCGAATTTGCCAATTTTATTACTGATGGTGAGATGCCTGATGGTTACAGCTCCCGCGGTGGTCAGGTGATAAATCCTTTTATACGGGGCAAGACGCCGAGCGGTTCAAGCTCCGGCTCTGCTGTTGCGGTTGCTGCCGGATTGTGTACAGTGGCACTCGGCACAGAAACTTGCGGTTCTATCGTATCTCCTGCCGGACAAAACGGCATTGTTGGTATCAAGCCAACAATAGGACTTGTCAGCAGAAATGGAATCATTCCCATTTCATACACCTGTGATACAGCCGGACCTATTGCAAGAACGGTAGAAGATGCGGCAATACTCCTTGATGTAATATCCGGGGGTGACGAAAACGATCTTTCTACTATTTCACAGCCAGAAGTAAAATGCAGTGCTGCACTGAATGAGTGCAGATTATCTGGAGTGAAGATAGGGATCTATCACCCAGATGGTGAAACAATCAATGTTGAGCACAAAGCTCAATTTATATCGTTTTGTGAAAAGCTAAAAGATAATGGTGTGACAATAATAGATAACATTGAAGTTAATCATGATTTCAATATGTGGCATTTAACAAAACATGAATTCAAATCGGCAATGAACTGTTATTTATCCACTTTAGGTGCTGAAACGCAAATCAAAACACTTACCGATATTATTCATTATAACGAAGCTCATGCTGCTATTGCTTTAAAGTATGGTCAAAAGACTTTCCATAATATAGAGATAAACTCTACAGGTACAATGACGGAAACAGAATATTTGCAGTGTCTATTAAGACGTGAAAAAATTATTGAAGATTTCGATAAGACCTTTGATCAGTACGGCATCGATATTGTCCTCTGCAGAACATTTAATAATATTATTGCACCATATGCAGGTTTCCCGAGCATGATTTTACCGATAGGACAGCGCAGTGACAAACAACCTATAGACTGTTACTTAATGGCCCGGCGATTTCATGAAAGAACTCTCGTGAGGATTGCCAGAGCGATAGAAAAGGTAATGAATGTGACTGTTAGACCGGAAATAGAATGAGTTTCTGAGACTATTGCTATAACCTAACTGCTCATTGACAATATATGGAGCCGTTATCGCGTCGCTTGTAGTAAAAAGGATATTAAGTTTTTATTATTAGCAATAGAATTGAAATAACAGATACTACTCACGAATTCTAAAATTGGGAAAATACTTTTTGATGGAGGAAATAATGTTTAATCCGTTAGCACCAATTAATAATAAGTTACATAAGAAGATTGAAGAACTTGCCTATAAAGCATATGAACATAGCCCAGTTCTGGGAAACATATTAAATGAATTGAATGATACAAGTAAGAAAGTTGAAAATATATGCGAGAGGAATGTCTTTTTTTATTTAAATGCTTTCGATAGCGCATCTCCATATATTAATATTATACGAAAATACTTTGCTCCAGAGGTGAAAGAATTATATGTAGGTGATCATTTATATGTACAACGGTCAGTCTATACACATCATGGATTGTATTATGGAGAAGATAAAGTAATTCATTATTTATCAGAAGCAGTAACAATCAGCTCTTTAGAAGATTTCGCAAATGGTAGTAAAATCCAAAAAAAATCAGATCTTGTTAGTCCTTCAAGATTCTCGGCCTCGGATATAATTAAAAGAGCGGAAGGAAGACTAGGGGAGGATCAATATAGTTTGGTCTATAATAATTGCGAACATTTTGTTCGCTGGTGTAGAAATGGGGATTAAATAAAAATTATTTAACAAAGAGCTCCTTGCAGGTGATTATAGGAACTCACTATATAAGGAATATTTCATTCGTGAGAGTCGGTAATTTTACAGTCAAGACACAAAACTAAAATTGAGGTGTTATTATTATGTGGAAGGCAAAATTATGCTTAGGAACAAACAGTCAGTTTGGAATTACTGTTGACGAACAAATAAAGTTGTTTAAAAAAATAGGATTTGACGGATTCTTTACCGAGTGGAGCAAGGATTCATATGTTAGAGAATGGAAAGAACTTGCAGATAAGGTCGGTATCGTTTACCATTCAATACACGCTCCTTTTGGCAATGCTGCCAAAATGTGGGAGATAAACGCAGATAATGCTGTTGATGAACTGCTTGCGTGCTTAAATGATTGTGCAGAAAATTCAATACCAATCATGATTATACATCCATTTATCGGTTTTGAAAGCCATACTCCAACACAAGAAGGAATCAAAAATTTCGAGAAGATTGTGAAAGCCGCAGATGAGAAGAATGTAAAAATTGCATTTGAAAATGTAGAAGCTGAGGAGTATCTTGCTGCTCTGATGAATGCTTTTCGTAGTTATGATTGTGTGGGTTTCTGTTGGGATACTGGGCATGAAATGTGTTATAATCATTCTGCCGATATGCTGAAGCTTTACGGTGAAAAGCTTATATGCACGCATATAAACGACAATCTCGGTATAAGTGACCACAGTGGTCAAATTACGTGGCTTGACGACTTACATCTTCTTCCTTTTGATGGCATTGCTGACTGGAATAATATTGTCAATCGATTAAATAATCATAATTATGATGATTTTATGACATTTGAACTAAATAAAAAAAGTAAGCTAAACCGAATGGAAAATGATATTTATGACAAAATGCCGTTAGAGGAGTATTTGACAGAAGCCTATAAAAGAGCCTGCCGTGTTATGGCACTTAAGTTGAGGGGAAACAATTGAGATAAAGTAACTTCTATAACAAAACAGATGGCATTATTTTTACATACAATAGACGTATCATATATCAATTCATATTGTACAAAAAAGAGTGAGAGTTGAAATTCTATGTATGAAAATATGTAATGAATAAATACATAAAATTCATAGGGGATTGTATGATATGGAGAACACTAAACCATACATAAAAACGATAACATAATAGGAGAGGAACCGATGATGATCAAAAATTCAATCTACTCAGAGCAGTATGACTCAATAGGAGAAAATCCGTGGGAAGGAGGGGCATACTCTAAATGGTTACCTGGAGGGACGGATATTGGAGCAAGTCTTTATGTGCTAAAGCCTGGTACTACAACAGGCTATTATCACTTCCATCATGGTGTAGAAGAAATGCTAATTCTCATAGAAGGGCGACCGACGCTGAGAACACCGGAAGGTCATAGAATTCTCGATATAGGTGAAGTAGTTCATTTTAAAAAAGGTGCTGAGGGTGCGCATCAGATAATCAACAACACGGATGAAATAGTACGTCTTGTTATCGTAAGTAATGAGGCATCACCGGACGCTGTAGAGTATCCGGATCAAGGTATGTTATCTGTTATGGCACATACTATGTCACAGCTGGGTGAACCATTGTGGGATATTAGAAAGATTCAATTAGAAGAATAGAAGAAAATCAATAGTTACAACACAAACTTGCGAAGATCTTAGGCTTAACTTTTCCCCCCGTATGTGTATCACTGAAACATATCGAGGGGGATTTTTGTTGTTAGGTTTAGTAGACAGAAGTTAGCAGAAATATTAAATATTCCAATAGTTAAGGTAGATGTGAAATGACAATGAACTTCTGGCAACACATTTTTCTCTAAAATACCTAACCAATAATATGAGTAAACTGCCAAATGATACAGAACTTATCGGTTATAGAACCGTGCCAGCCACTCCAAAACGATAACACGCAAATGAATAGAATTTTATGTTGTGTTATTGTTTTTTTATAGTTGAATAGTTTATTGTATGTAATTATATATGGGAAAATATTCAATTTATTATTGACTTGGATTTTCATTTTATGTATAATAAAAAGAAAATATAAATCATAATTAATGATACGGAGTATTTCAATGAAAAAGATAAACCAGCTACAGGCGGCAGAACAATTGCAGTTATGAACAGTACTTATCATAGATTTATTAGAAACTTGAGCGAAACTAATTTATTGCAATATCTACATATGTTGAAATGAGGTAGCAGAATGGAATATACAGAAGGTGGAATTATTGTAACAGATCTTGTCAAGGATTATGATTATTATGTAAAGGAAGAAGGTATTCGAGGTTCCCTAAAGAATCTGTTACGTAAAGAGATAAAGAAAAAACACGCGGTAAGATCAATCTCATTCGAGATTCCCAAAGGGGAAATTATCGGATTTATTGGTCCCAATGGAGCTGGTAAGACAACTACCCTCAAAATGCTGTCAGGGATTATTTGCCCAACTTCAGGTGAAATTAATATAGATGGTTATCGGCCTATTGACCGTAAGAAAGCATTTAAGAGGAATATATCCATTGTAATGGGGCAGAAAAGCCAGTTATGGTGGGACTTACCTGCCATTGAATCCCTGAATTTTAATGCATATCTATATGAATTGAATCAGAAGGAGTACCACAAACGACTGGATGAAATGTGTGAAATGCTTCAGGTTAAGGATTTACTTCATGTTCAGGTAAGACGACTTTCTCTAGGTGAACGTATGAAAATGGAATTAATTACTGCATTCATCCATAATCCTCAGGTGATCTTTTTGGATGAGCCCACAATCGGGCTGGATATAAATTCTCAGCAAGCAATCAGAGATTTTTTAAAGCAGTATAATGAGAAATATAGAGCAACCATTACCTTAACGAGCCACTATATGGCAGATATTACGCATCTATGTGAGCGATGTCTCATCATCAATGAGGGTAATATCGTATATGATGGCAAACTATCCGGAGTCAATCAGAAGCTGGCGAATAAAAAGCTTTTGAAACTAAAATTTAGTTCGGAATTCTCTATTTCTACTCTGAAGCAGTTGGGAGATATCAGAAAAGCAGAGGGCAGTGAAATTGTACTGGAAGTCAGAAAAGAAGAAGCGGCACAGGTCATGGCACATATTATACAAAATTATACCATTTCTGATTTCACGATGGAAGACGTTCCTATTGAAGAAAGCATTAGTTTGCTTTATAAAACAGATCCGATACAGGAAACGGAAAGAGGTGCCGGATGAAAAAGTATATGATATGCTTTAAGGCTGGCCTTCAGGAAACCATGGAATACAGGGTGGACTTCATGTTGAATAGCATCAGTATAGTATTTGTAGTGGCTATGCAAATTTTTATGTGGAAGACCATGTACACCGGAAAGTCGCAGTTGTTTTCCTATACATATATACAGATGCTAATGTATACTGTTTTTGCAAGTCTTGTATCCAGAGTGACAATGATAGATCTAGGAGCGGCAGAGATCATCAAAACCGGTGAGTTAAGCAGATATCTGATAAAACCGTCCAATTACTTTTTTCAGACAGTATGTAATTGTACGGGTAGGCAGTGTACTACATTTGTCATTATTATGGTTTTATTAGCAATGGCTATTTCTTTTTTTCAGTTCTACACGGAAATACAGATTACGGTATTACGCTGTTTACTCATGATACTGGCATTGTTCTTTGGCTTTTTTATTAATGTACTATTAAATTTTATGATCTCAATGGCTGCCTTCTGGTTCAGTGAGGTTGGAAATTTGTTTAGTACAGTCTATATTGTCCAACTTCTACTAAGCGGTGGAATTTTTCCGCTTAGCATATTTGGTAATGTATTCAAGACAATATCTGATCTGTTGCCTTTTTCCTATACAATACAATTCCCGGTGAATATTATCACAAATAAACTGTCCGGAAGTGAAATTGGAAGAGGAATTATGATGCAAATAATTTGGATCGGGTTAAGTGCATTAGCAGCATATTATCTCTGGAAACGTGGACTTCGCCGGTATATGGCAGTGGGAGGCTGATGTATGGGAAGAGGAAAAGGGATTATTCGATATGTTAAGTTACTTATGTTATTCGTTAGATTTGCCCTTCAGTCAGAGATGGAGTATAAGACTAACTTTATTTCAGGAATTCTTGTAGAGTGTGGGTATTTTTTGGTGAAGCTGGCTTATGTTTATATCGCCTTTCAGGCAGGAGCAGACTTGCAGGGATTAGCACCTGAAGAAGTCAGTATGTACGTAGGTACTTTTACAATTATAACTGCATTTTTCATGTTCTTCTGGCCAAGCTTTCTGAGGCTTTCTGCAGTGATCAGAGACGGAAGTCTGGATATTCTCATTACGAAACCGGTGGATCTGCAGTTTATTATGTCATTGCGCTACTTAAGCATTTCTATGATATTTCCCAACTTGATCGGCGGATGTATATTATTGTTCTATGGCTGGAATAGAAGCGGACAGGTAATGGATGTATGGTCGGTGCTTGGATATATACTGTTTATCGTACTGGGAGTGGTATTGATTTACTCTCTGTTTCTGATTCCCAAGGCGTTTTTATCCTTCTGGTTTATCAGTTCGAGGAGTGCTGATATATTTATATCCAGTATCTGGGACGCTAACAATATGCCGATGTCGATTTATGGGAAAGTGGTCAGGATCATCGGGATATATATTCATCTGGGCAATCATCGCTGTATCTGCTGCTTTTTGTATCGCTAGATGGATATTTAACAGGGGAATCCAGCGTTATGAAAGTACTGGAAGTTAGTATTATGATGTGATTGTGTCATGTAACCGTATCTGACGATTTGATATACTTGCCCCTTTGGATTAAGCTAATATTTTACGGGGAAATAAATTTATTTTTCGTGATATAATTCAACATATATTCCTGAAAGAAGACAGATTTTGTACTGTAAAATTGATGGAAGCAAGTAAAATGTTGTTACTTCCAGAATATTAATATTTATTATATTGACTATTCCTTAATACTATAATATCCTTCAAGCATAAAGTATAAAGCAAAAAGCATAAAACATAAAGCATAAAGCATAGAGCATAGAGCACAAAGAATAAATCATAATGCTCAAGATCATGCATCTAGCATTATGAGAAGGTAGCTTAAACGACGAATCTAATACAAAAATAAAATCAAATGCCTTTTGTCCGCTAATACACCTTTTTCAAATAGAGTCGAATATGATGATAAATAGCATTTAGAAAGGTGATTTTAGTGGCTAGTTTTAGAAATGAAACTATTGAAAATGTACTGCCAACAATTAATTCAATCATTGATAGATCCGAAACCATAGCGGCAGGTCGTTGTCATACCGTTGCACTTAAGAATGATGGAACAGTGATGGCTGTGGGGGATAATAAAAATAGCCAATGTGATGTAAGCGATTGGAATAATATTGTAGCAGTCGCAGCTGGCAATGTTCATATGGCAACTAACACGGGAAATGCACATACAATTGGTTTGAAAGCTGATGGAACGGTAAAGTCTGTGGGTTGGAATAAGCAAGGCCAATGCAATGTGAACGACTGGCGCGATATAGTTGCGGTAGCGGCGGGTTGGCGACGTACCATCGGCTTGAAATCGGATGATACTGTATTGGCTATAGGTAGAAATAATGAAGAACAATGCAATGTAAGCGATTGGCATGATATTGTGGCGATTACTGCAGGTGACTGGCATACTATCGGTCTTAAACGTGACAAAACGGTAATGGCAGTAGGTAATAATCGGTACGGACAATGCAATGTAAGTAACTGGTGTGATATTGTAGCGGTTAAAGCGGGTTATCTTCATACTATCGGGCTTAAATTGGATGGTACGGTGGTAGCTGTAGGTAGACAGAATGAAGGACAATGCAAGGTAAGTGCTTGGCTTAATATTGTGGCAGTATCGGTAGGCAGTAATCATACCATCGGTCTTAAATCAGACGGTACTGTTGTAGCAACAGG
The DNA here is from genome assembly GCA_029238935.1 of Herbinix sp. Lineage (GTDB taxonomy): Bacteria > Bacillota > Clostridia > Lachnospirales > Lachnospiraceae > Mobilitalea. Next base: position 2,283 of record JAQZBN010000091.1, on the reverse strand, counting down.
CTGTAATACGTATGGACAATGCGATGTAAGTGGATGGAGCGATATTGTTGCGGTAGCGGCGGGTTGCGCACATACACTCGGACTTAGATCAGATGGAACGGCGGTTGCTACAGGAGATAATGAATACGGTCAATGCAATGTTGGTAGTTGGAACTGTATCCAAAAACCCATCAAAAATATGGTTTTATGAGTAAAGGAATTCTTAGAAATCGAAAGAGTGTATACATCGTAATGTGTGTTTAAAACTTACCTCATTTTCTATAGAGGTTAATGAGCGGTGATTGCTATTGATGAGCACACCGCTATTTTTTTGACATATAATTAAATCTTTGATTTCAGGCTCCACTTCAATTTTTTAGATTTGAAGTTTTTGAGTATAAAGGATCGGTTAATAACACGGAAAGGGATGATAATTCACGCTATCCCTTTCTTCTTTGTTAATTTGTGGAAAATGTACATGCATTTATCGCCAAATAGTGTATAATGAATTTATTGACCTAATTCTAATACTGAAATGTCGTATAAAGCTACCTTACTATAATACATATTTTTGTGCCAAGAAAATGAGGGGGTTCGAAGAATAATTTTGGAGACATAGAAGAAATATCGCATACTATAGTAAATTCGGTATTATCAACACTTTGATATAAAGGAGAAAATTATGAGAAAGCAATATTATAAAATGTTATCAATCGCTTTGATTACTACAATGTTTATGACCGGCTGTTATAAGTATGTGAACGTTACTAAGGATAATACCATTAATGAAGAAGTAATTGTCACAAAGGAAGAACAAGTAAAGGAAGATGAACCGGTTTCAAAAGAAGGGAATATCGTATACAGGGTGACGCCAGAGGCAAATTCTGATATTAAGATGCTAAATCAGCCAAATGCACCTTATTGGTTCCCTGCGCAATTACTTGAATGGAATCCCGAGGAAGCAGAAGATTTAGACTTATTTGTATCAAATGTACCCCTAAAAGATAGAGTAGATAAGAGTAAATTGGTAAAAAGCAATCCTACTCAAATCATAGATTTTCAAGTTGCCGCTTTATCTATTATGAATGCAAGCACAAGCGGAAATTCACCCCATGGATTAAATCGCTTTGATGCAAATACCTTCTCCTATTGGCAATATGTAGACCAATTAGTATATTGGGGAGGTTCTGCGGGAGAAGGATTGATTGTTCCGCCTACTGCAGATGTCATTGAAGCGGCTCATATCAATGGTGTTCCCGTATTAGGTACCATATTTTTAGCACCGGAAGCTTGGGGTGGAAAAATAGAATGGTTAGATGATTTTCTGAAAACCGATGATCATGGACAATTTTTATTGGTCGATAAGTTAATAGAAGTATGCACTGTTCTTGGCTTTGATGGTTGGTTCATTAATCAGGAAGTGGGTGGAACAGCAAAAGATCCTTTAACAAAAGAGTATGCGGATAAAATGGTATCATTTGTTCAGCAGTATCATGAAAAAGCAGAAGATAAGTTATCCCTTATGTGGTATGATTCCATGACTGAAGAGGGTAAAATAAGTTATCAAAATGCACTTACTGACCAAAATGATGCATACCTAATCGATAATAATGGAAAAAAAGGTGCGGAAAGCATGTTTTTAAATTTCTGGTGGACAGAAAGTCAATTAGCATGGCAGGATTTACTATTAAAATCCAATGAAAAAGCGAGAGCAGTTGGAATTAATCCCTACGACATTTATGCTGGTATCGATGTTCAAGCAAATGGAATTATGACGCGAATCAACTGGAATTTATTCCAGAAGAATAATGTACCGCATACTTCCATTGGATTATATTGTCCAAGCTGGACCTATTTTGCAGCCAAAAGTATCGATGATTTTGAAAGAAATGAAAATGCGATGTGGGTAAATGAACATGGTAATCCAACGATACCTACAAAAGCCTCACAATATAGCTGGCATGGTATTTCTACTTATGCAATTGAAAAAACCGTTGTAAATCAATTGCCTTTTATTACAAGTTTTAATAAAGGGAATGGATATTCTTTTTTTATCAATGGAGAGAAGGTATCAGATCAGGATTGGAATAACAGAAGTATTACAGATGTTATGCCAACTTACCGTTGGATATTAAACCAAGAAGAAGGCAATAAATTAAAACCAGACATTGATTATACTGACGCATATTATGGAGGAAACTCTATTCGTTTATATGGTGCAATGGAAGCTGCGAAGAAGTCAGAATTAACATTATATAGTTCTGTTCTAGTTATCAGCGATCAAACCCATGCATATGCAATGCT
>JAQZBN010000155.1 GCA_029238935.1 Herbinix sp. | reverse complement strand
ACGAAAAACAGGAGGATATCAAAGATGTCCTTGAAAAACTATTACCGAAAGACGCAGAATATGCAACTGCAGCTAATTCGATTCCAAAACAGTCAGTTTTTATCGAGGACATAGACAATGATGGAATCCAGGAAGTTTTTACCTTGTACTATGATACAAAGCAAAATAATTCGGTTCATCTAATCGTATTGAAAGAGGTTAATGGAAAGTGGAATAAAATCGCAGATACAAATACAGATTATAATTATCTTGATTATTTTAAGTTGGAGGATCTTGATGGAAATGGTATTAAAGAAGTAATAGTTGGCGTAGGGATTAAAGATGAAGCAAACAGACTTATATAGTTATAGTAATCAAAAGTTGAAGCTACTGTCATCTATAGAATTAGCCCCGGATGCTTATCATGAAAATATTATCAGCGGAAAGCTAGCGGATGAAATGAAAGCGATTTTTATTGATAGCGGTATTGGAGCACATTCCATGCTGACCGAAATTATAGCATTTGACAAGGGGGAACTAGTCAAAGTTGGAGATGATTATGATGGCACTTTGTTAAAGGAGTATCCATTATATTCTAGTGATATTAATGGGGATGGAATTGTAGACGTAGGAGGCATGTATATACCAAAAGGATATGAAGATGCTGCATTTGCTGAAATACCCTTCATCTATACTTATAATGATTATAGTATAGATGGTACCAAACAAACAATCGAGCAGCGTTTTAGTGATGATATGCATGGCTTCTATATAACTATTCCATCGGTATGGTATAATAAAGTTACCATAGAAAAGCTTGATCATGGAGTTCGGTTGATTTCTAATGAAGATCAAAAGACATTATTTGAAGTGAAGTGGAGTGAGTTGACTTCTTATAATGGTGCAGGTATTAAATTAGGAGAAACAAAGAATTAATATATAACTTTAATACTGATTGGATGAAACAGAACTGGTGGAGAAAAGAATGAATACGATCCTTGTTATTGAAGATGAATTATCAATACGAACTTTTGTAAGTCTTAATTTAAGAAAGAAGAATTATCAAGTTATCGAAGCAGACAATGGAGAAGAAGCATTAAGAATAATCAAAAGCAATAAGATTGATATCGTATTACTTGATATTTCTCTTCCGGGTATCGATGGTTATCAGGTATGCCAGGAGATTAGAAGTTTAGGTTTATCCACTGGTATTATTATGCTAACTGCAAGATCACAAGAGGAAGATAAGATAAAGGGATTGGCGCAAGGAGCGGATGATTATCTAACGAAGCCTTTTAGCCTGGCTGAACTAGAGGTTCGAATTATCTCCCTGTTACGCAGGATGAATTATTACAGTAGTACAAGAAATATGTCAATATTAAGTTCTGGTCCGTTTCAACTGGATCTAACCAATAAAAATATGTCTATGATGGGAAAAGAAATTAAATTAACTCCAACGGAATATTGTTTACTGCAATTTTTGATTACAAATAAAGAACAGGTGTATTCTCGAAATGATCTTCTGGATGAAATATGGGGAGTGAATTATATTGGAGATGTCAAAGTTATAGATGTAAATATAAGGCGCATACGGTCTAAAATTGAAATTGACCCATCAAATCCAAAATATTTGATAACTGTTTGGGGACATGGATACATGTGGAAAGAATAAACAATGAAGCAAAAAATAATACTTTATTTTATGATTATAATCTTCCTTACATTAAGCCTTGTTACGCTAGGTTTTAATTTTGCGCTAAAACATTTTTATCAGCAATCCGTCGCAAATACATTTCAAACTCATGCCGAAGGTGTTAGTTTTAATTGGAGCAATGAAGTGTATTTATCCTTCGAAAGGCTAATAGGCTATAGTGAGCAAATAATAAAAGCTTATCAGTATAAAGAAGGTGAAGTCCAATTACTTAGTAGGGAAGGGGAACTTATACAATCTTCCTCTGGTTTTTATGAAACTGTGCGCTTAGACATAGACCCCATAGTTTTGGACGGGAAGACTATTTATAAAATTGAGAGTATGGAGGTTACAAAGGAAAAAATCTTATCACTCTATACGCCTTTGATTTATCGTGGGCAGGTTGTAGGAGTACTACGATATATTACCACCTTAAAAAATGTAGACAATTTGATTAATACATTAACCATTTATGTAGTGAGTATCTGTATTGCAGTAGCTTTCCTCGTTTTTCTTATTAGCCTTCGCTTGGGTAATTCCATTGTGAAACCTTTAAAAGATATTATTCGTTATACCCAGAAAATGGCGAAAGGGCAATATAAAAATAAGATTGAAAAAACCTATCCCTATGAATTAGGTGAATTGGCTGATATGCTTAACTTTATGGGTGATGAGATTTTAAAAACGGATCGCTTAAAAAATGATTTTATCTCATCGATTACGCATGAACTTAGAACACCTCTTACTGGTATCAAAGGATGGATTGAGACAATACAGGACTCGGATGAATTAACCCAGGAAGAATTTCAATTTGGTTTAAACATAATAAATAGTGAAACGGAGCGTTTAATCGGTTTAGTAGAAGACCTGCTTGATTTTTCCAGATACCAATCTAATAGAATGGATTTGATTAAAACAAAAGTTCAGATAGATCAATTGATTCATGAGGCAACTTTTCAACTAAATAAGAAAATAGAGAAGAAAGAGCTTCAATTGATTGTCGAAACTTCTCCAGTTACTATTATAGTAGATAGGGATAAATTAAA
>JAQZBN010000090.1 GCA_029238935.1 Herbinix sp. | reverse complement strand
CGTACGGTTATGATTAAGTGTCCAAAGCCTAAGAAAGATAAATTTGATATTGTTATAAGTTGTGAGAAGTTTGATTTAATTGGAATGAATGAAGACTAGAATAATATAAGACTAAAATAATATGAGCTAAAAACAAAGGCATTTGGATATTTCAAATGCCTTTGTTTTTTGAAAAATTTTGTATTATTCTAATTATTTACATACGAGCCATATTTCTGCATTCTTCAGCGCAAGTAATACATTCCTTAGCACATTTCTGGCAATGCTCGTCTTTAAACATATTGCATTCTTTGGCACAACTATCACATATTTTAGCACATAAAGCACAATGCTCTTTTGAAAACTGTCCGCTCATGGACATCATGGAAACAGACATTTGGCACATCATAGCACATTCAACTAGCATACTTACACAATTTTTTCTGGCATTTAAATCCGGCTCATTTAGACAAGCCTGAAAACATTCATAACAAGCCTGAGCACATCTGTTACAAGCATCAATACAGGATTGATGTTTTTGGTTAGTCATCATTGTTAACATAAGAAATTCTCCTCTTCTTTGTATTTAATTGTATTATGTGAAATTCTAAACTAAATATGTATATTAAATTTGAAAATCTAAACTTCAACTCAATAACCTGTGTCAAAATTAGACTGGCAATAGCAGTTGCACAATTTCTTGCAATGTTTAGACGGCCAAGATTGTAGGACATTGGTACTGTCATTTTGTATAAACGGTGTTATAATCATTACTATAAAATATAAAAATTCACTGAAAGGAATAATGATATGTTTGAAAACAAAGTAAAAATAAACAATAAAACAGGTTTACATGCGAGACCTGCATCTGATTTAACAAATTTATGTCAGAAGTTTGAAAGTGATATTAAAATAATTACAGAGGAGGGAGAAATCAATCCTAAAAGTATTATTAGTATTTTAGCTGGAGGCGTTTATCAAGGGATGGAAGTAACTCTTTTAGTGGAAGGAGCAGATGAGAAGGAAGCTGGAGAAGCAATTGTTGAACTGATTCGTAATTTAACAGATTAGAAAGATAATGGTGATGTAATTGGAGTTAAAAAGCAGGTTAGTATATATATTAAAAAGCATAAGTGAATCTGAAAATGGGAAGTCAATTGACAGTTTATTAGAGGAATTAGAGGTTACCAAGAGAACCCTGTATTACGATTTAGAAAAAATTAATGATTGGCTCTTATTCAACCATTTAGGAAAAACGGTTATTTCTGGGCATAAAGTGAATCTTTTAGTACAGGAAAAAGAGCAATTTGAAAAGCTTCTATCCAATACAGAGGGATATTATTTCTCCATTGTGGAAAGAAGAGCCATGGAATTCCTTTATATCACTTTAAGTCATGATGTAATTACCATTGAAAAATTAAGAGATTTTTTTGATGTCAGCAAAAACACCATATTAACAGATATCAAAGAGTTGAAAAGAGAACTGGAACAATGGAACTTTGCTGTTATGAGCACCATGAAAACCGGCTACTATATTGAGGGAGACGAATCAAGTATTCGAAAAGTAATTGGACGCCAATTGCAAATACTATCTAATCCTGGAACGCGGATGATTGTAAAACGAACTTTAAACAACAGTTTGGTACATTTAACCGGTAATGATATTGACTTTTTTGAAATAAGCCGATGTGTTATAAAACAATATGAAAAGGATATTGATGGCCAGTTGTTTTTAAGTGATATTGATATTGAGTGTATGCTTATGCAGGTTTCTTGGATTCGCTGCATGAAAGGATATACCTTTGACACTAACTCTGATGAAAAAGTCACATTAATGAACACGGCATCTTATCGCTCTTTAAAACTAAGCCTCCAAAAATTAGTATTACATAACATGAATATCCCAAATGCAGAAATATATTACTTGATTCCTTTGTTTTTGGGAATTAAAACAGCAGATTTTGTATCCCGAGAGCAGGAAGATTTCTATATAAAACAGTTTGCAGAAGAACTAGTTAAGAATTTTGAACGGGTATCCTGTATTTCCTTTGTTGACAAGGAACGCTTATATAATCGTTTATCTTTTCATATTAGGCCATTATACTACCGTCTGAAATATGGCATGGTATCTTCTAATCCATTAGTTGAAAATATAAAAAACATGTATCCTTATGTATATGATTTTACCAAGAGAGCATTAAAAGCTACCAACAGTGATATATCCCAAATGATAGTGGAAGATGAAGTAGCCTATCTGTGTGTCTATTTTGCTAGTCATTTAAATCAAAAAAAAGTTGCACAGTATGAAGGAGAAAGAAAAGGTAAGATTCTGATTGTAGGTGGAATCAACATGGCAGTGTCTATGTTGGTGCAGGAGCAATTGTTGAGTCTCTTTAGTGATAGTTTTATTTATGAAAAAACTACTGCTTCTAATATTAAAGAATGGATGCTAAATGATTATTTACTTGTTGTAACAACGGTTCCTTTAAAAAAACACAGAACATTCCGGAATGTGGTATGTGTAGAACCGTTTATTAAAGATATCAGTTGGCAGAAAATTATTACTATTATAGAAGAGAGTGGAGCTGTTCCAAAATATGATTCCTTAATACGTAAAGTTATTGGGATTGCAGAACAGTGCTGTACTGGAGAAGTGGAGCAGGATAAAATGTATTTTGATTTATTTCGCTTTTTTTATAATGAAGAACGTAGTAAAACTTATGCAGACACTCAGATAAGTATTATAAGAAAACTTGAAAGAAGTGAGATTACCTGTTGCTTTGAGAATGCGCACTGGAAAGACGTGTTAGAGGAAGCATGTAAAAAAATAAGAGGAAAATATTTTCATAGACGAACTTATGAAAGAATATTAAATTTATTGCAGCTAAAAAAAGGAAAGATATATCAACTCAACTCTGATGTTATTCTGGTACGCTGTCCTATGCAGGGAGAAATACATAGCAGGGTAAATATAAGTATATTTGTTTCAGAAGACGGTATTACATTTCCAGAAGAAATGACTGGGAAAATTATAATCTTTTTATCAACCATAGATAATTATTCCCACTGGTCTTTACTTCGTGAAATTTATAGTTATTTTGAAACACAGGAACATATTAAAGGTATTTTAGAATCGTTTTGTCAAGGAGGGGAAGAGTGAAAGAAAATTTAGAAAAAGAAAGGTTGCCACAGTGCGATTCTTTCACTCCTTTTTATTTGTGGCAGTATCGCAGGCTTCCTGCGATATGCAATGGGTGTAAAACATGAGAAAGATAACAGGTTTACCAGGGGCAAAAGGTCAAACTATTGGTAATATCCTTAGAATGAAACCGGACAGTATTGTAGTGAAAAAAGAAGTGGTTGATATTGAAGCGGAAATACATAAATTCCGAATGGCACAACAAACCTATGGAAATGAATTAGACAAATTATATGAGGAAACTCTGATCACTCTTGGAGAAGATGCTGCTGCAATTATGAAGGCATATAAAATGATTCTTTTTGATGAAGAATTTTTTAAAAAGGCTTTGAAACGTGTACAGGATGAACGGATAAGTATCGATTATGCAATATCTGAAGAGCAAAAAGCTGTAAGCAAGATGTTTCAAATGATAAATGATCCTTATATGAGAGAGCGTGGAGCTGATATAGAAAATGTATGCAAGGAATTAATAACCTATATTAATGGAAAAGACCCGGCAACGGACCAGATCATATATGATAGAGATTTTATTGTAGTAGCAGAAGATTTATCTCCAGCGGATACTATTCGAATCGACAAGAAGTATTTGCGTGGAATGATTACAGAGAGGGGAGGGATAACCTCCCATACAGTTATCCTTGCTAAAACACTGGGTATTCCTGCTGTTGTAGGAGCAACAGGAATTATGGAGGCAACTGAAAATGCCTCTAAGATATTTTTAAATGGAGGGGAAGGGTATGCATATCTAGATCCTGAAGATAGTTTTATCAAAGAATATGGAGTAATTAAAAAGAGACAGGAAAAAGAAATGGAACTGTATGATAAGGCAGCAATAAAGCAAGCAATTACTTTAGATGGAATTCCTATTAGTGTATGTACGAATTCAGGAGATATGGAGAGCATTGAGGGATTCCGTGAAGATATTTGTGATGGTGTGGGACTTTTCAGAACGGAATTCTTATATATGAGTGAAAAAGATTACCCAACAGAAGAAAAGCAGTATGAAATATATAAACAAATGGCATTAAAAACAAATGGTAAGGAGTTAATAATTCGTACCCTTGATATTGGAGGCGACAAGCAATTAGACTATATGAATTTGCCATCAGAATCCAATCCATTTTTAGGTTATCGGGCTATACGAATCTGTCTCGACCGAAAGGAGATATTTCTGACACAGCTTAGGGCAATTTTACGTGCATCTAATTATGGACATGTAAAAATAATGTTCCCTATGATAGTAACGGTTGAAGAACTTAGAATGGCGAAACAAATGGTAAAAACTGCAATGACACAATTAGAAGAAGGAAATATACCGTATAACAAAGAAATTGAAACTGGCATAATGATTGAGACGCCTGCATCTGTTCTTATTAGTGATAAGTTGGCCAAAGAGGCAGATTTCTTTTCTATTGGTACAAATGATCTGATCCAATATACCACTGCTACAGACAGAATGAATGACAAGGTACAATACTTATATGATGTCTGTAATCTATCGGTTTTAAAAGCAGTTTATCAAGTAATACAAAATGGGCACAAGGCAGGTATAAAAGTTGGGATGTGCGGAGAAGCAGCATCCGATGAGAGACTGACTCCAGTTTGGCTTGGATTTGGTCTTGATGAATTTAGCATGGTCCCTGGACAGATTGGGCGAATTAAATATATTCTTGGAAAATTGTCAAAGAAAGAAGTTGAAAAACTTGCCGCGAAAGTACTGGAACTTGATACAATTCATGAGGTGAAAGAAGTATTAAATCAAAATATTTCAAATTTAATGGAGAAGTAGAAAGGAGATTTCATGAAAAAGAAAGTTGAAATGGAGCCTTGTATTTACTGCGGTTTACCAACAGATAATCAAAAATTTATTATTAATCCCAAAGCAGATCATGAGCTGCCCTGTTGTAGTGGGGATTGCTATAAAAATACTAAAGTCTTTATAGAATGGGATGCAGCAAATCGAATGAAAGAATATCTGCTCATAGCAGTCTGTGTTGTGTTTAACCTGTTTTCTTTGGGTTTTGAATGGACCTATTGGTGGAGGTATTTTTCATTGACGGGAATAGGTACAATTCTGATATTCTATCCATTAATTTTTAGCAAATATACTTACTATCAGAAATATGGCATTAAAAAGACGATTTGCATAATTAGATATATTGGTATTGGGATTATACTGGCTAGTTTTGTATTTATGGCGTTTGGATAATGAGAATTATTCGTAATAATATATAAATTGGCACAAATTTATTCGCATTTTTTGATTGAAATGTGAAAATCCTTGCTCTTTTATTATGAGATAATTTTGTTAAACTATTATTATGAAGTTACAAAAAAACAGAAGAGGGAGGGAAAGAATGGGACTGCTAGATGAAAGGCTTGTGGTATTAAATGCTGAAGTAGAAACAGCAGAGGATTGTATTCGACTGGCTGGGAATCTTTTTTATCAATATGATTATGTACAAGAAGGCTATGCAGATGCAGTTGTAGAGCGTGAGAAAGAATATCCAACAGGTTTGCCTGGGAAAGGTATTAGTATTGCTATACCACATACCAATAATACGCTGGTAAATAAACCTGCAGTTGGGGTAATTATACCAAAGAAACCCATATCATTTTTAATGATGGGAACCAAGGATAATAAATTGCAGTGTGAAGTTATTTTGCCATTGGTTGTAAAGGATTCCGAAATGCAGCTTGCCATGCTGAAAAAGATGATGAAAATTATTCAGGATGCTGAGCTACTAATCAAAATTCGGGATGCCAGAAACAAAAATGAAATTTTGGGCTATTTAAGCCCATTAGAGGCAATATAAGAAAGGAGAGTTAACTATGAGAGCGGTAAAAATTTTATCTGTTTGTGGCTCAGGAACTGTTAGTTCAGCTATGTTATCTTCAAAATTAACTGATGTATTGGAGGAGAATGGTTACCACGTTGAGGCTACGGAAGTGAGTCCCGGAGGAGTGGAAGGAGCAATGGCAGCAGGAAAGTATGATTTAATTGCTTATACCAGCCCGGTTGAAGGTGATTATGGAGTACCAATATTGAATGCCACTGGTTTTCTGGTAGGTATCAATGAAGATGAATTCGTAGAAGAACTTTTAGAAGCAGTTGGAAAACTTAAACTATAATATTTTCAGAGAAGGAGAATAGTTATGTGGGCAGTACTCAAAACATTTTTTGATACATTTGGAAATTATATCACAGTTCCCATTATCCTGTTTATTATTGCACGAATTTTTAAAGCACCAGTAAAAAAAGCATTTATGTCTGCTGTTTTGGCAGGCGTTGGTTTGAAAGGTATGGCTTTCATTACAAGTGCTTTTGGAGCAATTCTGTCACCATTAGTACAGCAAATTGTTGAAGCTACAGGAATAAATCTTCCGGCTCTGGATGTAGGCTGGCAGGCAGTTGCATCTGTAGCATATTCTACAGACATAGGAATGATGTTTTTAGGGGTTGGACTTTTATTCCAGGTAATCTTGTATTTAATTAAATGGACGGATATTTTCATGCCGTCAGATTTGTGGAATAATTATTCTATTATAGTTTGGGGATCCATGTTTTTTCAAATCAAACAGAATTTATTTATGGCTTTCCTTTTAATGTTGTTTATTAATCTTGTCATATTATTAATTGCAGAAGTAGTTCAAAAGAGATGGTCAACTTACTATAGATATCCTGGGTGTGCCATGACAGCTCCACATCATATGGGAGATGCACCTATGTATCTGGTACTTGACTTTATCTTAGGAAAAATTGGTTTTGATAAAGTTAATGTTCGTCCTGAGACAATTAAGAAGAAAATCGGATTTCTTGGTGAACCAATGTACATAGGTTTAATTATAGGTCTGATTCTGGGTATTATCGGTAATATAACAAATCTTGGAACTATGCCTGCATGGGGACAAATTGCTAATGTTGCTGTAACATGCGCAGCTGTTATGGCTATCTTCCCTAAAGTTGCCGGATTATTTGCTTCAGCATTTACTACAATTACTGATTATTCCAGAAAGACTTTAAAAAATAGTAAATATGGGAAAGACAGAGAATTTATTATTTCTGTAAATGATGCACTAGGTTACGGTGAAGCAGCAACACTTACTACTGGATTATTAGTTATTCCAATTGCTGTTCTTCTAGCCTTTATCTTACCTGGAAATATAGTAGTACCTGTTATGGTTCTACCATCCTTGCCTTACATGGTTGAAGTGCCGGTATCCTTAAGTGATGGTAATATTGTAAAATCTACAGTAGCTGCTTCCATCGTATTTGCTGCAAAATTATTAATGGCTTCTTCCTGGGCTGCAGTATTTACAGAAATTGCTGTAAATGTTGGTTTTGAAGTTACCTCAGGAACCGTACTTATTATTGGATTCATTATGTCAAACTGTACTGCTGGCTTAATTACCTATGCATTTTTAACAATGAACCCAATTGTTATATTAGCAGTTGTTATATTATATCTGATTTTCTATGTATTGTTTAAGAAGAACAAAACAGCAGTATGGGATTATTTAGAGAATAACGCTATGAAATATAAAGCCAATTCCGGTCAAGCAGTATTACAAAATTAATAAGGATTCTTTTTTCGTTCCGTTGTCATCTGATAACGGAACGAAATATTTAGAACTAAAATAAATAGCATAATTTGAGGAGATGAAAAAACATGAAGATAGTAGTTGTAGGTGATATCATCGTAAGCTGTGAACTTTTAGCAGAAGCTGTGAAAAATTTAAATATTGAGGAATCTGTAGTAGTTAAGGAAGTTTATTGGTCAGCTGTTGATAGAAAAGATTTTCAAAAGAAGGCACTTCATATTGAAACGGAAGGTCCAACAGCAGAACAGCCACCAGTGGAATTATATACAGAAATTGAGGATGCGGATTATCTATTGGTACATTTTTGCCCAGTTCCAGCTGACTTAATAAAAAAGGGTAAAAAATTAAAACTAATTGGTACCTGTAGAGGAGGAATGGAACATATCGATGTTGAAGCGGCAACTAATGAGAATATTCCTGTAATCCATGTTATAAGAAATGCTGAATCAACTTCCGATTTTGCCATTGGATTAATGTTTGCAGAAACGAGAAACATAGCTAGGGCTCACGCTGCAATAAAAAATGGAAATTGGAGAAAAGAATATGTGAATTCAGGTTATACTACTACATTTAAGGAAATGGTTCTAGGTGTTGTAGGATTAGGACACATAGGTAAATTAGTTGCCGAAAAAGCATTAGGAATAGGTATGACAGTAATTGCACATGACCCATATGTGACACAAGA